>CAZEVK010000001.1:0-129674 GCA_964515755.1 uncultured Rickettsia sp.
CTTATATTAACTCTTTGTATAAGAGAACATACTACTAATATATTGTCAATAGATTAATTATACTGCAGACGCATAGAGGATTTGGACGCGCTTTTGCTCCAAAATTGGATAAATTTTTGTGTAAATGATTATAAAGAAAATAAGAAATTAATCTTCGTCTTGATGTTGGCGTTCGTACTTCTCGTGACGTTCTTGCGCTTCAATACATAGAGTAGCAATTGGTCGCGCATCTAAACGTTTCAGGCCAATAGGATCACCAGTTTCTTCGCAATAACCATAGTCATTTGATTCAATTTTAGAAAGAGCATACTCAATCTTATCAATCAATTTACGATAGCGATCCCTAGTACGAAGTTCAAATGCAGTTTCTGACTCAACAGTCGCACGATCATTAATATCAGGTTCATTTAAATTTTCTTCTTTTAAATGCTGCATAGTTTCATGAGCTTCATCTAACAATTCGGCTTTCCAATCCACTAATTTGCGCCTAAAATACTCAAGTTGCTTTGGGGACATATATTCTTCTTTTTCTGAAGGCGTATAACCTGGCTCTAACTCTATCATTTTCCCTCCTAAAACTAATCTATTATAATTTTTATATAACGTTTTTTACCAGCAGAAAGTATTATCTCATTATTACTGAAATCCGCAATAGTGATTTTGTAATATTCATCATTTACTTTTTCATTATTAAGCTTGGCACCACCACCATTAATTAGCCTACGAGCTTCGCTATTTGAAGATGTTAAACCTGACTTACTAAAAAGATCGCACAGTAATATACCACCATCAATAACATTAGCGCTAATTTTAAACTCTTCGACACCTTCAACAATGCCTTTCTCAAACACATTCTGAGCAGTCTGCGCTGAATGCTCAGCATTCACTTGCCCATGACATAATTTTGTTGTTTCGTACGCTAATAATTTTTTATACTCATTAATGTTGGTTGAAGTATCTCGCTCATAAATAGTAATTTGTTCTAAAGGTATATCAGTATATAAACGCATAAAACGAAATATGTCAGCATCGTCTACATTACGCCAAAACTGATAATAGTCATACGGAGAAAGTAATTCTTCATTTAACCAAACAGCACCAGCAACGGTCTTACCCATTTTTGCTCCAGAAGAAGTGGTGATAAGAGGCGTAGTTAGGCCGTACGCAGCTGTGCCAATTATTTTTCTGATTAATTCAACACCATTAATAATATTCCCCCATTGATCTGACCCGCCACATTGAACAATGCAGTTATAATCACGATTTAAAATAAAGAAATCATATGCTTGCAAAATCATGTAGTTAAATTCCAGGAAACTTAAGCTTTGCTCGCGATCAAGGCGAGATTTAACACTTTCAAAACTAAGCATACGATTCACCGAAAAATGACGACCGTAATCTCGCAAGAACTCCATGTAGTTTAAATGATCTAACCACGCAGAGTTATTAACCATAATTGCGTCACTAGCCTTTTCACCAAAGTCAACGAATTTAGAAATAGAATATTTTATACCAGCAAGATTAGTAGCAATATCTTCATCAGATAAGATCTTACGTGCTTCATCCTTAAATGATGGGTCACCAACTTTAGTAGTACCGCCTCCGATAAGTACAATAGGTTTGATATTATACTTTTGAAGCAGTCTAAAAATCATGATTTGCATTAAACTGCCAACATGCAAAGAAGTAGCAGTAGCATCAAATCCTATATATGCAGCAGGATTGCCAGTGCTTAAAGATCGAACGAGAGCTTCTTCATCAGTAGACTGATAATAAAACCCTCGTTCTTTAAATTCTGCTAGGAAATCTGCGCCGCGATTATTGCTTTGCATCTACAGCGTTTACGTTTTTAACCGGTACAGTTATTTTGATAGCACCAATTTTTTCAAAGTATAAAGTCATTTTAACTTCTTCACCAGCAACTAAGTTACTTTTAACATCAAACAGCATGATGTGAAGTCCTTTTGGAGAAAGCTTAACTTCTTGTTTCGCAGGTATAACAATTTTGTCTATCTGCACCATTTGACTAACGCCTTTATCATCAGTTACGACTTTGTGTAACTCAATTTTGCCAGCTTGTTCAGATGTTACTTTATATAAAACATCTGCTTCTTTGCAATTATTTTTTATATCCATGTACGCAGCTGTCATATGGCTACCACCCATAGTAGGTCTTACCCAGCTGTCTTTAA
The DNA here is from genome assembly GCA_964515755.1 of uncultured Rickettsia sp. Taxonomy (GTDB): domain Bacteria; phylum Pseudomonadota; class Alphaproteobacteria; order Rickettsiales; family JABSSG01; genus JAGVLN01. The sequence continues at coordinate 2,193 of CAZEVK010000001.1, forward strand.
TTTTAATTTCTTTATGTGAATCACAAGCAAGTGCTAATGAAGAAAATAGAAGGATTATTACTGCTAAAAGATTTTTCATTTTTTGCCTCAAAATAAAGTTAGTAACTCTTTATGAATATAACAATACAATTGATTATGCAAGAATTTTATATAATTACTTTCCCATCAAACCCAGTAAAACGTATTTAGCTTTATTTACTTTAACCTAATTTTACGCAACTGGACACCACTGAGAACCAGAATATAACTCTTCTGCTTTTTGCTGCTCTAAACAACTATAAACCTTACGAGCTATTGAGTCATTAATTACTAAAGGATTGACCTCTTTTTTTGCAGCTTCTGCAGCTATATCTATTTTTGCATAAGGAAAAATTTTTCTTACCGGTTCTACTTGATATAAAGCTTCGGGTTGAGCAGAAATAATAAGAATTTTTTTAGGTGTTCCGTTATAAATTTCTCTAAATTTTATAATAGTATCTTCTGTATTAGCCCTGCTTCCATCAGCACGTTTACTTACTTCAACTTTAACATGAGAATAATTCTTGAGAATAGATTTATCTACTAAAGCATACATCATGTCAGCTTCTGTTGGAAATTTTATCCCTGTATCAGTAAAATGCTTAATCAATTCATGTCTTTTTTTGTTTAATACTGAAGGAATCGTTCTAATTTCTTGAGGAAAATAGTTTATAAAATATTGATTAAGCTCTTTAACACTTTGACCAGTGCGCTCTGACAGAAATTCGGTAACTATAGGTTCGTGAATTGGCCATAATTCACGATCACTACCTAATAAATAGATCGTACCTTTAACATGTTGTTCATCAACTACTTTTATTAATGTATTTAATCTTGCCTGAAAATTTGGTTGCGATGAGCCCAAAACTAAAATTGCATCATATTCTTCACCTTCAGGAGGAGTAAGTTCATGAATCATCCCCAAAGCGTCATAAAGTCTAATTAATGCATTATGCATTCCTGAATTATCTTTTAAGCGAGGATCATCAGATAACATTTGACGTTCAGCACCAGCTGGGCGCTTTAAATGGTCTTGCATCATTTTATTAATTGAAAAAAGGTCAGTATCAGATATTTTTAAAGTTTCAATTTCATTTGCGCTTGCTAATTCAGAAGGAAGTGTTTCATCAAAACAACCATAAAAATGCATAACTTGTAATACAGCTTCTTGCTGTATGTCATCTTCCCAACCTAATCCTGATAATAAATTTGAAAAACTTGACATGACCACCTAAAATATAATGAATTACCATAAGAATTATGGTGCCCCTGACCTGACTCGAACAGGTACGCCCTTGCGGACTACAGATTTTGAGTCTGTCGCGTCTACCAATTCCACCACAGAGGCCCAGGCAAGGATGATATATATTTAGTAGCAAAAAGTCAAAGTAAAATAGCAATTGCAGAAACTTAAACTTATATTTGGATTATAGAAAAATATAGTATAATAAATTACAAGTTATAATTTTAACTTAAGGAATAATATGCAACAGATAAAAGATAAAAAAAGCTATATTATTGTTGTTGGTAATGAAAAAGGCGGAGCCGGAAAAACCACTTCAACTATGCATTTGATTGCCTCGTTACTTAAACTTGGTTTTAAGGTTAGCAGCATTGACACTGATCATCGCCAAGCTTCTCTATCTCGATATTTAGAAAATCGTGATCAAACTATTGAAAAAAATAATCTCTCTTTAGCAACTCCAAATCATTACAGAACTTCTTCAAGCACTAAAAATAATATCAGCGATATTGAAAATGAAGAAAAGGAACAAATACTTGGCATTATCAATAAAGAGCGTGTTCAAGCTGACTTTATAGTAATTGATACTCCAGGTAGTAACAGCAATTTATCCAGATTTGCACATTCTTATGCTGATACGATTATTACCCCCATTAATGATAGTTTTATTGATCTTGACTTGCTAGCGCTAGTTGACGGTGAAAACCTAAATATAGTTAAACCAGGTATATATAGCCAAATGGTTTGGGAACAAAAAATCGAGCGAGCAAAAAGAGAACAAAAAGCAGCTGACTGGATTGTAATGCGTAATCGCTTAACATCAGTTGATGCAAAAAATAAACGCAATATGGAAACTGTTGTTGAAAGCCTTGCCAAACGCGTTGGCTTTAGAGTTGCTCCGGGTTTTGGTGAACGTGTTATATTTCGTGAATTATTTTTAAAAGGTCTTACCTTACTTGACTTACTCGATCCAAAACTTAAATTTCAATTTAGTCTTTCTCATATTGCTGCAAGACAAGAACTACGCAGCTTTATTAGATCACTAAATATACCACAAATTATGCAAGCACTAGAAAAACAGAATTTATAAAATGAATAATAAATTATTATTTCTAATTTTTATTGGACTTATCACTGGGCTAATTTTGTTGCTAAACAAAACTTTTCCAAATGTTTTATCAACAAAAGAAGGTATTTACAGCTTTATCAGCAGCCTAACGATATTATTAATCCTAGCTATCGGAATACTTAGAAATAACACCAACTGGCCTTTTGTTTTAAAAAATTCCGTGATTTGGCTAACAATCGCATTCATATTAATTGCCGGATATAGCTATCAATATAGCATAAAAACATTTTTTAACCCCATAATAGGCAATATAGCTCCGTCACTTGCACAAAATAATGAAAATGGTACAGTCACTATTTACTCAGGACAAAATGGTCACTTTGTAGTAAACGCGCTAGTAAATGGTTCTACTGTACAGTTTCTATTAGATACCGGTGCTAGCGATGTTGTATTAACACAACAAGATGCAAAAAATGCCGGAATAGATACATCAAAACTCTCTTACTCTTCTGTTGTGCAAACTGCTAATGGTATCACTAGTACTGCTTCTATAATTATTGATCAAGTTCAGGTTGGTAGTATTATTTTACAAAATGTTGAAGCAGCTGTAGGTCAAAATGGTTTAGATACATCACTTCTTGGAATGAGTTTTTTAACTAGATTAGGAAGCTACAATGTTACTGCTGGAACACTTACAATGTCTCAGTAATTATGTTAGACTCCACTATTTCTTCAGCAATAATTCGAATAAATCTTTTACGATAAAAATCTGTAATTATTTTGACGATAACAAATACTTTATTATCATATATAATTTTCATATCTTGGTTTAATTTATATTTGTATCTTACTGTAAATTGGTAAAAATTACTACTAACAACTCTTTTAGCCAATGCCACTTCACTACCAACTAATTTGCGATTAAATAATGATTCAATCTGTGCCCAACTATGATATTTTACTACCCATATTTTGCTATAACTCCCCGCTTCATCAAAAATTTGTTTTGATTCTTCAATAATAATTTTACATGATAATTTCATTTTTATGCTATCTATAAAGTTATGCGACGATAAGGTGCGTAAAGAGAAATACTTACCTGCGGTAAAACTGATAAATGACGATCATCATAAAGACTAGCAATATGATTTAATATACCGAGCTTAATTGGCTCAGGAATCAGCTCATGATTCTCATATCCAGCTTTATAAACAATACTCAAACCATTACTAATAAATGGTACAGAAAGCTCTATAATATCGCCATGTTCATTTAAAGAATAAAGACTTCTATCTATACTTTTCCTGACATTGCCATGATTCCATATAAAAATATCCTCAATTTCTATTACCGGTTTTCGCTTCAAATCAATTACACGACCATAAAAATTCACAAGTATTTGTTCAATTTTTTGCAAATGCAAGCATGAACCAAGATAATTTTCTGCCATCAAGACTGCTGTTGCTGCCATAGAAGAAATAATAGAATCATCTTCATTATCATCAGCATCTATCCGTAAGTAACGTTTAGCTTCAGCTAAAGTAATAATATTCTGTTTTTGCCTACTTAAAACAATATAATTGTCATTATGCATTTAACCTCCTTATATGATTATGATTAAATTTATATGTAAATTTTTAGATCGACTCATTACTTAATACTGCTGATAACGCGCATAAAAAATAATCAACCGCTTAATAAAAGAATAAGATCTTATATAGTTATTTCCTCACAGACATGAATCAAATCCACGTATGGCTCTAAATTTAATATTTAGACTAATTTTTATTTTAAAAGAAAATGACGACTTAGCTTAAATCGTATAAGTAAACTTGGTTATTAATCTTTGCATGAAAGCACCTAGAATAAAGAATTTTTCTAAATGAATATTATTTTTTGTTTCTAATTATTAAATAATATCGAAAATAAATATCAGCCTTAATAATTTATTAATCACTTTATGTTATTCTAGTTAATAATCAAATAATAAAAAACAAAATATGACTGAAGAATTACGTCTTACTTTAGATTGGCAACAGGTTAAAGATCATCTAGAATACTTCAAAATAGATCATGATGGCAAGAACAAAACCGGAATGTTTAATCATCTGATCAAGCAAGGCATTGATACTCATAATGTAAATATTATTATCGCTGGAATATTAATTAATCCTACACTAACAGTAGAATTAGCCAATGGCGATAGACTACCAGATACAGCAAGGCAAGTGCTAAGAGAGCACCCAGCCGAAGCGCTAGAATTAAAAAAACTAGCATCGAAAAATGATTCAGTGGTCAGAACAAATAAAAATTTGCCAAAAATTCCTTCTTCGGCAAAAAAATTAAATTCAGGAAAGGAAATGTGATAATAGGCATAAAAAAATAGACCTATGCATAATGGAGGTTGTGCATAGGTCTATTCAGAGGAGACAACTTTTTGTTCATAGTATAAATACTTAGAACTTGTCATCTTTATAGCACACATACCAATAATGTCAACAGCTATTAGAAAAAAATTAAGATTTTGCCAATTTTTCACTTTCTGCTAATATATTCAACCTCACCTGCGCTCTCTAAGGTTAAGTTATAGCCCTCTTCTTCTCCAAAATTTCCTAAACGTTCATATGAACTAAATAATAAACACGCCAATAAGCGTATCGCCATTGCCAAAGCAAATACAAAAATTTGCACCTCTATTAGCAAAAGCATGTTGCCTTAACAAGGTTTCTAACCCGGCATCCGTGAAAACACCAGTACCAGAAATGCTAACCGCGCTTGTTCCTGCGCCAATTAGAAGATTACGCCACTTGCCAGACTCTTTATGGCTACAATCGATCAGTTGATTATTTAGCAAAAACCTTGTAGTACGCATTCCACCAATAGTAATATATTGTTCAGGGTACATCCCGCAACCAATCTTCAATAAAACCAAAGATCCGCTTTGAGTTGTCATACATCCTCCTTTATTGAAGGAATATCATAAATTTCTTCTAATAATGATTTGAACTTACTAATTACTCTATAGGTTTTAGCATCATTTATGATCTCTAATTCCATTTGAATAAAACTAATTTCGCCAATGTGACAGGTAGGTAGAAATATATCTCGCTGGGTTAAGCAGGTTTTAATCTCATCTGCCCATGCAAGAATATCTTGCATACTGTTATTTTGAGAATAAAGATGAATTTCGTTATATAACTGCAACCGATGAGCAGTAGTTAAAGAACGATCTGATACGGAAAATTTACCTAAATAAATATATGGAAATGGTGCGTTTTTTGGTACTTGATGAAAAACCTGAACTTTGTCAGTAGTGAATTTTTCAGAATTTTTTAAACTTTTATACAAATGATGCTGAGTTTGCCAAATGACATTCTCATTAGATTGCTTCATAAAAGCCCCTCCATAAATCAAGTTGAAAATAGGAAAATTTGCACTAAGGCTGAACTGTGCTTGCGCGTATATTGGTTATGAATTTGAAAAATTAGACGGAATAATTACCTATTCTAAAAAAAATAACATAAGTTAAAGTCAGTTTTTCAACCCCACCTCAAAAATAAATGTTTGTAAATTACAACTTTGTTTTTATTTAGAAATTGAATTTAATTTTCTGTAATTATCGCCCCTAATCATTGCTTATTCTATCGACATAATGAACTTGCGTTTCTCGTCTTTTTCTAACCTATTGATGGGCCACAAAAATCTATACTAACTTGACATCTACCGGGCATTACACTAGAATGTGTTTTTTATAATTTCATAAATTTCTTGATAAACAAAAGATTAATTAAATTAGTTACGAGTTATTATGGCCGATTCAATTGAACAAACTTTAGCAAAAAAAAGAAGTGCCGCATTAATTGGTGGCGGAATTAAAAGAATTGAAGCTCATCACTCTAAAGGAAAATTAACAGCAAGAGAGCGTATAGAAGTTTTATTAGATCCAAATTCTTTCGAAGAATTCGGTATGTTGGTTGAACATCGTTGTACTAATTTTAATATGGCTGATGAAACAATACCAGGCGATGGTGTTGTAACTGGTAATGGACGTATTAATGGTAGACAAGTATTTGTTTATAGCCAGGATTTCACCGTACTTGGCGGATCTTTAAGCGAAACTAATTCACAAAAAATTTGTAAAATCATGGATATGGCCTTAAAAGTTGGAGTACCAGTAATTGGTATTAATGATTCAGGCGGTGCGCGAATTCAAGAAGGTGTAGATTCTCTTGGTGGATATGGCGAAATTTTTCAACGAAATGTTGATTGCTCAGGCATTATTCCTCAAATTTCATTGATAATGGGACCTTGCGCAGGCGGAGCTGTATACTCACCAGCTTTAACCGACTTTATCTTTATGGTGCAAAACACTTCTTATATGTTTGTGACGGGACCAGATGTTGTAAAAACTGTAACTCATGAAACTGTAACTCAAGAAAAGCTTGGCGGCGCTTATACTCATAGTGTCAAAACCGGCGTAGCACATTTAGCTTTTGAAAATGATATTCAGGCTTTATTACAAACTCGTAAATTATTCAATTATCTGCCGCTTTCCAACCGTAAAAATCCTCCAGTAAGAATTACAAATGACCCAGCTGATCGCGTTGATATGTCTCTTACAACCTTAACGCCAAAAGATTCATCTAAACCTTATAACATGAAAGAATTGATTAAGAGTATTGTTGATGAAGGGGATTTCTTTGAAATTCATACTGAGTATGCCAAAAATATTATTACAGGCCTTGCTACTATGGAAGGAAGAACTGTTGGTATTGTTGCTAATCAGCCAATGTTTCTTGCCGGCTGCCTAGATATTGATGCATCATTGAAAGGTGCAAGGTTTATTAGATTCTGTGATGCGTTTAATATACCTCTTATTACATTAGTTGACGTACCAGGATTTCTACCAGGAGTATCGCAAGAACATAACGGCATCATTAAACATGGTGCCAAATTGCTTTATGCTTACGCTGAAGCAACAGTACCAAAAATCACTCTTATAACACGCAAGGCTTATGGCGGAGCTTACATTGTGATGAATTCAAAACACTTACGTGGCGACTTAAATTACGCATGGATGGATTCAGAAATTGCAGTTATGGGTGCTAAAGGAGCAGTAGAAATTCTTTACAAAAGAAACAACCTGAGCGAAGAAGAGATTATTGCTAAAATCGAGGAATATAAAGAAAAATTTACCTCACCTTTTTCCGCAGCTGCAAGAGGCTATATTGATGACATCGTTAGACCACAAAACACTAGGTGGCAATTATGCTGTGCTCTAAAAATGTTATACAATAAAAAAGTTGAAAGACCGTGGCGCAAACATGATAATCTTCCATTGTAATTATTGAGAGTACTAATGCAAAAAAATAAATTATTTGATAAAGTTCTAATTGCCAATCGAGGTGAAATCGCTGTACGAATAATAAAAACATTAAAAAAATTAGGTATAAAATCAGTTGCAGTATACTCAGAAGCCGATACTAACTCTTTACATGTTAGCATGGCTGATGAAGCAATTTTTATAGGCAACTCTCCAGCAACAGATAGTTATTTATCAATTCCTCATATTATTTCTGCTATTAGACAAACTGGTGCGCAAGCTGTGCATCCCGGTTATGGCTTCTTGTCAGAAAATTATGCTTTTGCTTCAGCTTTACGCGATGAAAATGTAACTTTACTCGGCCCAAGTCCGGAAGCAATAAAATCAATGGGTGATAAAATTGAAGCAAAAAAACTTGCTGAAAAAGCTGGAGTAAACACTGTTCCTGGCTATCTTGGAGTAATCAAAGATGCTAAAACTGCTTCTAAAATTGCCCAAAAACTTGGTTTTCCTGTAATGGTTAAAGCTGCCGCAGGTGGTGGTGGTAAAGGCATGAGAGTAGTAAGAAATGTTGAAGAAATGGTTGATTCCTTTTCGTCAGCATCAAATGAGGCTAGAAATAATTTTAGTGATGCACGTGTTTTTCTAGAAAAATTTATTGAAAATCCACGTCATATTGAAATTCAAATATTAGCAGACAAATTTGGCAATGTTGTGTGTATCGGCGAACGTGAATGCTCTATTCAGCGCCATCATCAAAAAGTAATTGAAGAGGCGCCAAGCCCTTTTATCAGCGATAAAACTCGTAAAGAAATGTATAAACAATCGATAAAGCTGGTAAAAAAAATCGGCTATTACTCCGTTGGTACAGTTGAGTTTATAGTTGATAAAAAACAAAATTTCTATTTTATGGAAATGAATACTAGATTGCAGGTAGAGCATTGTGTAACTGAGCTTGTATACGATCTTGATCTAGTTGAGCAAATGCTCATAGTCGCAGCTGGTGAAAAAATTACAATAAAACAATCTGATTTAAAACCAAATGGTTGGGCAATAGAATCAAGAATTTGCTCAGAAGACCCTGCCCGTAAATTCTTACCATCCAGTGGACGTATTACTCAATATCAAGAACCCCCAAAAAATTCAAAAATTAGAGTAGATAGTGGTATTTCTGAAGGCGGTGAAGTAAGCATGTTTTACGATCAAATGGTCTCGAAATTATGTACACATGCTCCCACAAGACCTGAAGCAATTGAACTAATGCGAAAAGCTTTAAGTGAATATATAATTCTAGGAATATCACATAATATAAGCTTTCTTGAAGCAATTATGCAAAATCCGCGTTTCGTTGAAGGCAATTTCTCTACCAGCTTCATAGCGGAAGAATATCCTGATGGGTTTTTAGGAGCGGAAATCAATTCTGAAATTACATTGGCTTTTATCGGAGTTGCAATTCATATACATATGACCGAAGCAATTCGTGCAGCATCAATTATTAATGATCGTGCTAGAACTGTCGGTACACGTTGGGTAGTAAATATAGATAATGAGTCATATCCTGTTATTATAAAACCGGTAACTAATGGTTATAATATTCGTTATGAAAGAAATCGAATTTATGTACGTAGTAATTGGAATATGGGAGCAACTTTGTTCCGTGGACAAGTTAACAATAAAAACGTTAATGTTCGTATAGAAAGCATACTAAATAACTATAAACTTACTTATGCTGGACGAGAAGTTATCGCAAGTATCAAGTCACCTAGAGTAGCAGAATTAGAACAATTCATGCCAATCAGAAATAAAAATAAAGCTCAACCAGCGCTTACTGCTCCTCTTTCAGGAATGGTAGTAAAAGTATTTGTGAAGCCAGGCGAAGAAGTGAAAGCTGGTCAAAGATTATTAATCATTGAAGCAATGAAAATGGAAAATATAATCTGTGCCGAACATACAGCAAAAATATCCTCAATAAATGTTACAGAGAAAGAACAAGTAGCTGTTGGAACAGTGGTAATTGAGTTTGAGGTTTAACTCTATACTAATAAAATTAGTTAACCTATGTCAACACCGCCAGTATTGTACTTAAAAGATGTTAGCCTAAATATAGGCAAAGACGAACTATTTTCCGAAGTAAATCTCCAGTTATATAAAAATGAAAGAGTTTGCTTAGTTGGTAAGAATGGCTCAGGAAAATCTACTTTACTTAAAATAATTGCAAACTTGGTTGAAGCAAGTAATGGTGAAATTTTTATTCAACCAGGACTAAAAGTTGGATACTTGCCGCAAATCACAACTTTTTCTGAAAATCAAACTATCTATCAATATGTCTTAAATAACAAAAACACTGAACAAAATAAATATCAGGCAGATATAATTTTAGAAAAATTAAAAGTCCCAAATATAGGACTAATGAAAAATTTATCAGGCGGAATGCAACGTCGCGCTTCTTTGGCTAGGTCTTTAATTGAAAATCCTGATATCGTGCTTCTCGACGAGCCTACTAATCATCTGGACATCGAATCCATAATTTGGCTCGAACAATATTTAAACCAATATAAAGGTAGTGTTATTTGCATTAGCCATGATCGACGCTTTTTAGACAATATTTCTAATAAAGTTTGGTGGTTATATAATCGACAAATACAAACTAATAACAAGGGTTTTAAATTCTTTGATGAATGGGCAGATTTCATAATCCAACAGCAAGTAGCATCAGTAAAAAAATTACATCAGCAATTAGATACTGAAAATTCCTGGTTAGCCTATGGAGTCACTGCTCGCAGAAAGCGAAATCAAGGCCGGTTAGAGAAATTATTTCAATTACGAGCTAAACTTAAAAATGAAACTATTGAATTAAACAAACAAAATCAAACTTTAAAAATTAGTGAATTAAGCAAAAAAAATAATGCTAAAATTGTGCTTGAGATGAATAATGTGTCTCTTAACTTTACTCAAGGTCAACAAACTAAAAAAATTCTAAACAATTTTTCTATTAAAATTATAAAAGGTGAACGCATCGGTATCATTGGTGCAAATGGTAGTGGTAAATCTAGCTTTTTAAAATTAATTACAGGTGAGCTTAAGCCAGACACCGGCAAAATCAAATTAGGAGCAAATTTAGAAATTTCTTACTTTGATCAAAACCTAAATTTACTTAACGCTGAAAAAACTTTGTGGGAAACATTATGTCCAAATGGCGGTGATCAAGTTAAACTTAGTGACCATTACATGCATGTAGTTGCTTATCTTAAAAATTTTATGTTTGATTCTAAGCAAGCACATTCACCTGTTTCAAGTCTATCAGGTGGTGAAACCAGTAGACTATTACTAGCAAAAATTTTAGCAGACCCAGGAAATTTTTTAATTTTCGATGAACCAACAAATGATCTCGATATGGATACACTAGACATTCTAGAGGAATTGCTTACTAACAGTAAAAGCACAATGCTGATTGTTAGCCATGATCGGGATTTTTTAGATCGCATTACCACTAGAAGCTTAGTGTTTAAAGGAGATGCTGAAATTACTGATTATTTTGGCGGTTACACTGACTATCAAGATTTTCAAAAAATTAATTTAGCTAAATCTAAAAATTCTACTAAACCTCCACAAATTGAAGCCGAAAAAATAAAAGCCAATAATAAATTGACTTATAATCTACAGCGCGAACTAGATTTGCTGCCTGAAAAAATTGATAAAATAACCATAGAAATTGAACATTTTAATCAAATTTTAGCCGATCCTGATTTATTTGATAAAAACCCTAATCTCTTTGATCAAACAATTAAAAAATTTGAACAAAAGAAAAATGAACTCGAACAATCTGAACAAAGATGGCTAGAACTTGCTGAAATGGATGAGCAAATTAAAAAATAATTTTTAAGAATAATTTTTTATCATATCTTAACTTTTTCTTAATTACTTTATAGTATATTAAAATATAGTTAATAATTAAGATGAAGATAGTAAAATGCCTACTCCTAGAGAAATTTTTAATAAAGCTCTTACTGCTGTTAAAGAAGAATCAACCTTTAAAGATAAAGTTGCTTCAGCTCAAATACAATTTGAAGAATCAATAAGCTTTCAAGAAGCAAAGAGAGATGCTGCTAGCGCGCAAAGAACTGCGTCGACAAGACAACAAAGAGTTTCTCAAAGAGAAACAAACAAACTTAGCCGCATAAAAGGTCAATTACCTGAGGCAGAAATCGCTCATAGAGCAGGATCACTTTCTGTTAGAGCTTCAGAACCATCTATAAACGCAGCAAGATCGATTAAAGAGGCTGCTAGATTAAGAATAATAGCTATCAAAGCTGCTAAAAGACTTTCAGATACGGAGCAAGAAATAAAAGCCATCGAAGCTGCTAAAAAATCAATTGAAGTAACTGCAGATAAAACAGCTGCCAAACTAGCTGATAGAGTTCTAGCAACTCAGCAGCAAAAGCTTGTTAGACTGAAAAAAGAAGTAACAAATACTGATAAAATAGCTTTGACTGCAGAAACTGCTGCAAATAACTTACAAAAAACAGCTACTGGTTTACAAACAATAGCTGAAACTGCAGTAAAAGTTCCAACAGCTTTTACTGCTAGTCAAATAAATAAGACAGTTAATAAGCTGCAAGTAAAACCAGCAGAACCCCCTTCAAAAGGATTTTTTCAACAAGCAGGTGAATATATTAACAATGCAATTACTAGTTCAGTTACTAAAGTAAAAGATTTTTTTACGCCAAAACAACCTTCAGAAAAAGTAGCTCCTGCTCAATCCGCAACTACTACACCTAAACTAACTAAAAGTCAGACTTCTACCATTACCCCAAAATTATCTAAAAAGCAGCAAGAACTAGCTAGCGTTCTTTCATCAAGCCCAGCTGTAAACCCAAATAATAGTTTAACACCAAGCTTAGTACCACGTAGAGAAACAAAAGGTCAAGGTTCATCGCGCAGTGTTTGACCTATAGCTCTTACCTTTAATTTTGTTTCTATATGACAATGTTCAATTAATAAAAAATACATTGTAAAAAGTAATCCTTAAATAATTGCATTTTATAAAATTAAAATAGTTTACTTGACAACAGTTGATATGTAAACCATAATACCTTTATGGAAAAAAATTCGCATTTAAAAAAACATTTAGGATATTGGCTATCACGGCTGCAAACTCAAATTCATATAAGCTTTGAGCATAGGCTTAGCTTATATTCAATTAGTGTTGCACAATGGTGTATATTAATTTCTTTATATGATAAACAAGCTAACTCATTAATGAGCCTAGCTAAATATATAGAAGTTCATAAGTCAGCAATTTCTCGTGTTGTCGAGCAATTAGTAAAAAACTCTTTAGTTACAATTAACGATGGTGCAGATAAAAGAAGCCAAGTAATTACTTTAACTGAAAAATCTCAAAAGTTAGTTCCTCAGCTACTTGCTGAAGCTAACAAAAATGATGAATGGTATTTTAATTGTCTGAATGCTGATGAAATTAGCCAATTAAAATCAATCATAAAGAAAATGATTGGCTACAAAACTAAAATAAACTTAAATAACTTTATGGAGTAAAAAATGTCAAAAAAAGAACAAATACTAAAATTACTAGAAGAAGCAAAAGCTAATAAATGGTATTATCCAAAAACTTTTGCTAAATTAAAATCTCTAGGAGTTATACGTTATGAAGTTTCTTGGAATGACGGATATAAAGCATTTTATTTTCTGGAACAAGAAAATTTTCAAGAATTAACAAAAGACAGTTTATCTATCCAAACACCAGTATCAAATACATATCAAGAATCACAGGCAAAACAAGCATTATACGAGCATCAACAAGGTAAAACAGACTTTTTCACTTTACTAATCCAACTTGCTGAATTTGGAATTTCACACAATATAGTAAATATGGATGAAAACACTGTTACTTATTGCAGCATAAATAATAAACACTCATTTGTTGAAAATGTTCCAAAATTTAAGGATGAGAATGATGAATAATAATTTTATTGATCAAATCGAGCATAATCTTAAGAGCGTAGCAGATAGTAATATAGGAGCTGCTAAGGCTCAATATATGAAAAACCAATTTCCTTTTTTAGGAATACCTTTTTCAACTAGAAGAGATATCGTTAAAGGTATGATGCAAGATATATCTAATTTAGACATTATGCTAATTTTAGATTCTATAAAAATATTATGGGACAAAGAACATCGTGAATATCAATATGTTGCTTTAGATATCTTGAAGGTATGTATCAGAAAATGCAAATTAGAGCATATAAATTCTTTACTTGAGCTGGTAAAACAAAAGTCGTGGTGGGATAGTGTTGATGAGTTGGCTAAAATTATTAATAAAATTATTTATAATAATATAAAAGAAATCGAACAATGCCAAAAGCTCACTGATGAAGCTATACTGCATCCTAATTTATGGATACGCAGAGTCGCCCTTTTACACCAATTAGGTTGGAAAAACGAAACCAATACTGAGCTTTTATTTCATTACATACTTCTCACTGCTCACGAAAAAGATTTTTTTATCCGTAAAGCAATCGGTTGGGCACTTAGGGATTACGCTAAACATAATCGCTTGGCAGTTTATGAGTTTGCTGATGCTAACAAAAAAATATTATCAGGATTAAGTTATAGAGAAGCTACAAAGCATAGAGCAATTTCTTATTAGTAAAGAATACTCAATATTTCAGTAGTAATGCTGTTATTTGTAAATATTATTCATAAGAAAGCGCTTTAAATATTCTAATTAGATTTAAGAGAGCTTTTTCTTAAGGATATCATTTACAGCTTGAGGATTGAGTTTTCCCTCAGAGATTTTCATTACCTGACCAACGAAGAAACCAAATAATTTATCCTTACCAGCGCGATATTCAGCAACATGAGTTGGGTTATCCTTGATAACTTGCTCAATAACCGCTTCAATAGCAGAAAGATCAGTAACTTGTTTCAACCCTTTACGTTCAACAATTATGCCGGCATCTTCACCAGTTTCAAACATAATCTCAAACACTTGCTTAGCCAATTTTCCTGAAAGAGTATTATCTTCAATCAGCTTAATCAAACCAATCATTTTATCAGCTGTTACTTTAGATTGATGAATCTCTAAATCTGCTTTATTTAGTTTTGCAAATAACTCAGCTGTAATCCAATTAGCTGATAACTTTGGATCAGCTTTTTGCGCCACCTGCTCAAAAAAATCTGCCACATCTTTATCAGCCGATAAAACACTTGCATCATAAGGGCTTAAACCTAATTGCTCTACATAACGTTTCTTTTTACTATCAGGAAGCTCAGGTAAAGTTGCTCTAATCTTTTCAACATATTCCGATTTTAACTTTAAAGGTAGTAAATCAGGATCCGGAAAATAACGATAATCATTAGCATTTTCTTTAGTGCGAATAGTTCTGGTAACACCGATATTTGCATTAAATAATTTGGTCTCCTGATCAATCTTTCCACCTTCTTCTAATACTTCTATTTGTCGTTGAGTTTCATAATCAATTGCACGTATCACATTGCGAATTGAGTTAAGATTTTTGACCTCGCAACGTGAACCAAGAGGTTCACCTGGTCTTCTTACAGAAATATTAGCATCACAACGCATCGAGCCTTTTTCCATATCCCCATCGCAAGTGCCAAGATAGCGTAAAATACCACGTAGTTTCTTCAAAAACTCACCTGCCTGAACACTTGACCTAATATCTGGCTCAGTAACAATTTCCATTAATGCAATACCGCAACGATTAAGGTCAATTAAACTTAAGGAAGGATGTTGATCATGCATACTTTTGCCAGCATCCTGCTCAAGATGTATTCTAGTTATTCCAACTTTAGTAGCGCGGCCATCAGGTAAATCAACCTCAATCACACCAGTACCAATAATTGGATAATAGAATTGTGAAATTTGGTAACCTTGCGGTAAGTCAGCATAAAAATAATTTTTACGATCAAAAACTGAAGTTAGATTTATTTGAGCATTAATCCCAAGACCAGTTCGAACAACCTGCTCAACACAGTATTCATTTAAAACCGGAAGCATGCCTGGCATAGCCGCATCAATTAATGATACTTGTGAATTAGGCTCTGCGCCAAAATTAGTTGCCGCCCCTGAGAATAATTTGCTTTTAGATGAAACCTGAGCATGAATCTCAAGCCCAATTACTACTTCCCATTTACCGGTTTTGCCATCAACTAAATCCATATTAAAAGCCCCCCGGAATCGCATTAAAGTTAATACAACGTTCAAGCTCAGATGCAACTCTGAATAATTTGGCCTCTTCAAAACGGTTAGTAATAAGTTGCAAACCAATCGGTAATTTTTTAGTAGTTAATCCACCAGGTATTGAGATGCATGGTAAACCAGCCATACTAGCCGGAATAGTAAACGTATCATTCAGGTACATTGCGATTGGGTCTTTCATCGAAGGGCTATCAAGGCTAAACGCAGGCGTTGGAGTCACAGGAGTTAATAAAGCATCAACTTTAGCAAAAACATTGCTAAAATCATTGACAATTAGCCTTCGAACTTTTTGTGCTTTACTAAAATATGCATCATAAAAACCTGAAGATAATACATAGGTACCAATCATCAATCGACGAAAAACTTCACTACCAAAACCTTCACTTCTGGTACTCTCATACATTTCATCTAAAGTTGCAACTTTATCACTAGAACGAAAACCGTAACGTACACCGTCATAACGAGCTAAATTGGATGAAGCCTCAGCTGGCGCAATAACATAGTAAGCTGCCACACCGTATTTAGTGTTAGGCAAACTAACTTCAATTACCTCAGCACCTTCTGCTTTTAAAACGTCTTCAGCATGTTGCCATAATTTTGCAATTTCAGGATCAAGATGATCGCTGCGATATTCTTTAGGAATACCAATTTTCAAGCCTTTTACACTTGTATGCATCGCTTCCAATAGGTCGGGAACAGGTAGGTTTGCTGAAGTTGAGTCTTTAGCATCATGCCCCATGACTATTTGAGAAACTAAAGCCGTATCCGATACAGTTCTTGCAAAAATCCCCGGTTGATCGAGAGAACTAGCAAAGGATATAACACCATAACGTGAACATCTACCATAAGACGGTTTAAATCCAACTATTCCACAAAATGCTGCTGGTAAACGAATTGAACCGCCTGTATCAGTACCAGTTGCAGCCATTGACATACGCCCTGCTACTGCCGCTGCAGAACCACCTGAAGAACCTCCGGCAACTAATTCTTTAGTACTACCTTCTTCTTTCCATGGATTAATTACTCCGCCAAAATAGCTAGTATAGTTGCTTGAGCCCATAGCAAATTCATCTAAGTTAGATTTACCAACCATAACCGCACCAGCATCAAACAATTTATTTGTTACTGTTGATTCATAAGTTGGTACAAAATTCTCTAACATTTTTGATGCATTAGTAGTTTTGATTCCATTAGTGCAAAAAATATCTTTAATTGCTATTGGTATACCTTCTAAAACACCAGCAGTACCATTATTGATTTTAAAATCTGATTTTTTTGCTTGCTCAAGCGCATGTTCAGCAGTTTCAGTAATAAATGCGTTAAGACCACGATGAGTCTCCATAGCTTTGAGATGAGCTTGAGTTAATTCAACCGCGGAAAATTCGCGTGCGTCTAGGCCTTCTTTAGCTTGTATAATTGTTAAGTTAGTTAATGATGAGGTCATTATTCTATCACCTTTGGCACTGCAAAATGCCTATATAACTCACTCGGAGCGTTAGCAAAAATGTCATTAAGATTACCATCTGTAACTTCGTCTTTGCGCATCGGCAATTCAAATTCATTAACATTAATGACAGGTGCTAAACCTTCAGTATTAACTGATTGTAAGCTATTAATGACATCAATAATTTTATTTAATTCAACAATGTAAGTTTCAATCTTTTCTTCCGGAATACGTAGCCGCGCCAACTTTGCTGTAGCTAAAACTTCAACTTTAGTAATAGACATAAATAACCACTAATAATAAAGGTTACAAACTAGAATATTTAAAATAAATATTCAAGCAATAATTTCACTGAAAAAATGATTGAACTATAAATGTTAGAAGTTAGTTCAAATGAAACTATAAAGTATAAACTAAAATGAGATAATCCAACTTCATATTTTAAGCACTTGACACTTTCATATTAATGTACTAGCATACTAGTACATTAATATAACTAGGAGGACATATGGAAGACGATCATCATAAAAGCATTTATGATTTGTGCGAAGCCCTTCTACTTCTTGACACAAGAGATGAAGCATATAACTTTCTAAAAGATTTATGTACTCCGCAAGAATTACTGGCACTAGCCGAAAGATGGCGCGTTTGTAAATTACTTGAAAAGGGAAATCACTCTTATAGAGATATTCACACAATTACAAAAGCAAGCTTAACTACTATTGGTAGGGTAGCAAGATTTTTAAAAAATGAGCCATATCATGGCTATTTGACAATATTAAATAAAATAAGGAATAAAGAAAATGGTGAGCAACATAAATTACGCAACAAAAAACTACTATGATTATAAATCTCTTATAAAGAAAAGCATCTACACCAGTTTTAAGGTAATAACAGGAATCAGCTTTGCAGTTGCTGCTTCAACTTATGCGTGCGGCACAACTGTATTATTACCTATAAATACTCTAGGACGCTTAGGCACTTCTATAGCCATAAGGAATGTAGAGAAAAAAATTATGGACTATCTTCATTGATCCAGATGAATCTTCAACAGAAAACTTAATTTCAAAAACTATATCAGGCTTTAGCATCGGCTACTTAGTTTCTATAGCCTTTGGTAATAAAAATAATTGGCAAAATGCTGTCAACAATATGATTTATGACGCAGCTCAACCATTAAATTTTGGCTTTGGTTTGATATCATTTGCTGAATCTCTGGATCCATTATTAAAAAATGGTGAAATTTCAACGATAGATATTGTATCAGCAATAGCTACAGACGTCTCATTACCAATTTATTTAAACCAGTTTGACAGCATTATCGAATGGCTTGACGGTAATATCATAAATTTAACAAACATAGGTAACTGTGTTTTTGATACAGCTTGGGATACAACAATATCACTTATTAATTTTAAATATGAGTTATAAAATGCAAAAATTAATCGCTTTACTACTTAGTATAATATTCATTACTGATATCTCAGCATTTGCAGCTGGGTGATATGCCAAAAAAAGTTTTTATTAATCAGTTAGCACTGCACCCAGCACTAGATGTTACTACAAAAGGCATTATTGATGGATTGGCTCAAAATGGATTTAAACGTAATGTAAATTTAGACATACGTGTTGAATCAGCACAAGCAAGCGCCGCTTTAGCAGCGCAAATTGCAGCCGATTTTGTCAATCAAAATCCTGATATAGTAGTAGGAGTAGGCACTGTTTCTGCACAAAGCTTTCTTAAGTATGCAGCAAATAATAGAATGAAGATGGTATTTTCTACAGTAACAGATCCGCTTGTAGCTAATCTTGTAAAAGCTCTTGATAAACCTGGTAAAAATATTTCAGGAGTATCAAATTTTGTAAATTTAGAACCACAACTTCAGTTGTTTCAAATATTACAGCCGAAATTGAAACGCCTTGGATTTTTATATAATGCAGGCGAAATGAATTCTGTAAGTGATGTAAGAAAGTTAAGGATTTTATGCCCTAAACTTGGTATAACTTTGGTAGAACAAATCGCTAACAAAACCTCTGAAGTGCCACAAGCAACTGCAAAATTAGCAAGCTCTGTAGATGCTATTTTCATTAGCAGCGATAATACAGCTCTTGCTGCACTGCAAACTGTAATCAAAATTGCTAATAAAGTTAAAATACCGGTATATGTTACTGATACTGATGCAGTAGAACTTGGAGCCTTGGCAGCACTTGGTGCTAACCAATATCAAGTTGGTTTGCAAACCGGCGCTATGATAGCTAGAGCTTTAAATGGTGAAGATTTAGGTAGTATACCTGTAGAATTTCCTAATAAAACCGAGCTTTATATTAACGAAAAATCAGCAGATATTATCGACATAATAATACCAGATAATATTAAAACTAAAGCTATAATAATTAAAAAATAAAAACATTGTGAGCCCGGATCCCCGGGCTCATTTTTATATAATTGTATTTGAAATTAGCTTATTACCAATTGAAACTTTTATTTAAAATAAAGCTATATTTAGTTTTATTTCTAATATTTGAACCATTAACATTTATGTTCTTTCTAAGCGGAACACCTGCTTCAATAGTTAGATTTATATTTTTCATAAACATGAACCTAGCACCAACACCTGTAGATCCTAGATTAGAAACATTCGTTAAAGCTTGCGACTTAGAAAATCCAGCAATATCATAAAAAGCATATGGTTGCAGCCTTTTTAGAAGAGTTTGATTGATATCTTTGTTATACCTAAATTCAGCAGTAGCTCCTATTCCTTTACTAGCAGAAACAACTGCTATTTTATAACCACGACCATTGATCATACCGCCAATTGAAAATTGCTCTTCAGGTGGTAATATGCTGCTTGTATATTGACCATTAGCAGATAAATACAAACTAGTGTTACCAATCAATGGTTGATCACGCTCGAAATTACCAGTCAATAAAGTATAATTACTCTTATACTTAGGAATTGTTGGATCATAAATTTTTACATTACTTAAATCATTAATCGCTTTATAAAGCATCGGTACAAAATAGCTATGTGCTCCAAATTTATCTTTATATTGCACCTCAGTACCAATAAAAGCAGAAGTTATATTGTACTTAGATTGTACTGTTACACCATTAAACGTTTTTTGAGTACGGTTCTGTAAACCCGCCTCTAATTTTACGCTAGTTGTATTAGTTAGTATTGGATAATTAGAAATATGAGTTCTAAGCAAAGTGCCTTTATCATCCATATGAGATCCTGTTACAGCATCTTTATTAGCTGCACTTACGTCGTAGGAGCCCATTACACCAATAACCATACCTTCAGAACCTATATTTTTATTAGCACCAACAGTTATTGCTTTTAAATTATTCGATTTGTTAGTTGTACCAAGAAAGCCGAAAAATGATTCGTCTTTGTTAAACGGGCTAAGGAGTTCAACACCAAGGCCGCCTTCATACTTTCCTAAATCTTTGCTACCATAATTATCAACATTAAAATCTAACGCACCATATGAACGATTAACTACTAAAACTAAATCAGCAACTTTACCTGTTGAAAGATCAATTTGATTTGGTGGAACCGGCTCAAAAACATGTTCAATTTGATAGCCTGGTATTTTATTCATCAATAATAAATACTTAACTAAACTTTTCTTAGAAACCGGTTGAAGTTCCAATATCTTATCTACATAAGCTTTGAAAAGCTTGCTTTTAACTACATCCCCCTCAACTATAACTTCTCGAATAGAACCTGCTATAACCTTTATTTTTACCACTCCCTTATCAAATGATTGCTCAGGAATATAAGCTAAAGTTAATATTTGCCCATTTTTCTGATAATATTTTTTGATTTCATGAGCAACTTCATTAATTTTACTTACCGAACTATAACTACCAATTAGTGGTTCAAATATAGATTTAACTTCTCCTGAAATATGATCAACTCCCTACAAATCTATTGATTTAATGCGTATTTTTTGTGAAGTATTTTTTATAGCACTACAAATTTTTAAATCTGTTTGTGGTTTGGTAGATCTACCGGAATGTAAAGATTTGAGACGCTGATTATCACTAAGTCTTTTATATTTTTCAGCTAAAGCAGGATCATTATAAAAATCTGTTTTAGAATCAGCAAAAGATTGATTTAAACCTACACAACATAATAAAGTAGTGCTTAATAAAGCAATATTGATTTTTCTCAATTTATTAGTACTTAACATAAATTCTCTTCTCCTACTCATTTAATAAATCGTTAGCTGTATCTACAAAAGAACCACCAGTATTAGATGCACCCAATTTATTATCTCTAGGTTTAGCTGAGGTTTTTTCTGACTTTTTAGAACTTTGAACAACTTTCATATTAGGCTCCACAGCCGCTTTAGCTTTTTTATTTATCGCTTTTTTAGCTACTATAGGCTTTTTGGTTGTCACTATATCTTCCTGAACTTCAATTGCTTTAACATTAGGCTTTTCAACTGCTGCTTTAGCCGCTTCTGACGCAGCTTTTCTTGCTTCTGCCTTAGCTCTTTCAGCTGCTTCTGCTTTATCAGCTCTATCTTTAACAGCTTTTATTTTAGCTGCTTGAAGCTCTTTTTTCTCTTCTTTAGTCATTCTTTGTTTATTAGCAGAGACTTCTTTATCAGCGCCGACATCTTTTGTATTATCTTCTGTTTTAAATCCAAACCATGACCACCAAGAACCTTCTTCTTTATTTTCAGTCTTCTCTTTCACTACTACTGCAGTATTATTTGCTGTGCTGTTTCCTGTAATTGTATTATTTATAGTTGCTTCCTCTGCTTCTCTCTCATTTGCTGCAGCTGCTTTTGCTGCCTTAGCCGCCTCTGCTTTTGCTTCTAATGCTTTCCTATCAGCTTCTGCTCTTTCACTTGCTGTTTTATCGAACACTAACGCTGTTGAATCTGACTTCTTCTTATCTTCTAGCGCTTTAACTTTTGCTAACGCTTTCTGCGCTTCTTCATTCGCTGCCGCATATGCTTTTTCTGCTAACTTTGCTTCTCTCTCTTTAACTGCAGCTTCTTTTGCCGCCTTAGTCGCCTCTGCTTTTGCTTCTGACGCTTTCCTATCAGCTTCTGCTTTTTTTGTTCCTACTTCATCAAACACTAACGCTGTTGAATCTGCTTTCCTCTTATCTTCCTCTCTCTTTTGCCGCTGTTGGAACTTCTTTACGTATATGCTCTTCTTTAATAATAAGGTGATTATCGTGACCTAATTCATATATTGTCTCATTACCACCGCTAGGAATAGAACCAGGCATTTTTGTGCTATTACTAAAACTCGATGTGATGTTTTGTTCGATATTTTCAACTGATTCCTTTTCTTCTTCTTCTATTTCTTCTGCTTATCTAGCTCCTTTTAATACTGTTGCCGCTGTTGCCACAAGAGCTTTTTGCGTAATTGCTAATATTGTAAAAAGCATAACCAATAGTACAAAAAATTTCTTCATAATCTCCTCAGTTAAAAAATATTAACTATAAAAGCTATGGCAAAAAAAATAAGCCAAGCAAGAGAAAAGATAACCTGTGTGAGAAAAAAATCACAATTATATATTATTA
Source organism: uncultured Rickettsia sp. (assembly GCA_964515755.1). Lineage (GTDB taxonomy): Bacteria > Pseudomonadota > Alphaproteobacteria > Rickettsiales > JABSSG01 > JAGVLN01. Next base: position 25,079 of record CAZEVK010000001.1, read on the forward strand.
GTTGAAATATTAAAAGTTATTGCAATTTTTAGCAGCAAAATTGAAAAAATTACTCTGCTAAAAGTTAGCCATAGTAAAAAGAAACAATTTATAAAAGAAAAAAATAATGGAGATCTATTTTAGTTTTAGTAAAAATATTTTACTAACATGCTCGTCCCAACAAAAAATACAATCACTGCTAAACCTTTTTTAATAATAGATTCTGATATAGCATTGGAAAAATGCGACGCAGAAACCATGCCACACATGCTACTAATAATAAAAACAATAGCAGTTCCATTTATAGTACTTGGTAAGTAATAATAGTGAGTTAGTGCGCTAGTTGTCGAATTAACTGCTATAACAAGGATTGATGCTACGACTGCGCGCCTCATAGAATAAGACATAAATATTATTAAAGAGGTAACAACAATAACTCCACCGCTAATACCCAATAAGCCGTTTAAAAAACCAGCTACAAAACCAATTAAACATAATTTAAAATAATGTTTTTCTTTATAATTGGTGTCTTCTTTGCTCTTGTGTGATGCATTATGCCATAACATCATACTGATCAGTATTAAACATACTGCTAGAGATAATGAAAGAATTTCGTCCGGAACATAATTATTTAACTTTGATCCAAGCCAAGATGTTACTATTCCAACTCCTGAAATTATGCAACCAACATGCCAATCTACTTTCATTAACCTGCTGCGCTTTAATATGCCAACTATTGCTGTAAAACTGAGAGTAATTAAAGTTATACCCATTGCTTGGTGAACAGGAATGTCAAGGCCATAAATGAGAAAAGGCGTAGTAAGCACCCCTCCTCCTCCTCCGGTTAGACCAAAAACAATACCAACAATAAGACCAAGAATTACTGCACTCATTATATTATTATAACATTTTTATTAAATCTTAGCAATTCTTTCTACTAGACGTTGTTAAATGAACATAGATATAAAGAAAATAAAGTCGTAAAAACGCTCGATCAGTACATCCTATCGATATACTATTCACAGTGCATGAATCTATATTAGTCATTGAGGTTAGTTTTTTGCATCAATTGAATTATCCATAATAATACTAAAATATCTTAATATTATTTTTGAGCTAATTTCAACTTATGCACGAATAATAATGTAAAGGCTTATGCTTTAATTTGATGTTAACAGTATATATTTATTTTACTGCTTTCTTTGAAGAAATATGATATATTTCTACTTTAGATTGATAGATGTCTTTAGTCAAAGGATCTATTTTAATAATTTCTATTATTTCCTCAACCACCTCCTCTGCACTTTTTTTACCGCGAATCAACGCTTGAACACGAGCTATAAATCCTGGAGGATCTTCATCAAATTTAATTGGAATAACCTTGATCTGTCGAGCAGTAACATAACCAATTTCCTGCTGACACCAGGTACTAGCTTTAAATCCAGCGGTATGAATAGATATAAAGAAATCACTAGTATTTAGTGCATTAATAATTTCAGTTTGCCATTCTTCAGAGGGTTTTATATCCTCATGTGCAACAAATGCCTCAATATTATAGCACTTTAAAAGATCACGGAGCTTTTTTGCTATTTTTTTATCTTTAGAAACATGGCTAATAAAAGCCTTAGCAGTATTTGAGTTTTCCCAGTTTTTGGGCGGAACTTTAAAAAGGCTTGGTACACGAATATCCAATTCTTCAGCAATTTTAGCTAGATCTTTTGTGCTAGCTTTCCGTAACTTATCCTTAACATAAATCCTTTTACTATTATAAGAATCATGATCACCACCATCATTAAAACCAAATTCAGCAAGAAATATATCTATATCTTTAAAAGTAAATTTAGATTGCAAAGTGCAAGCTAAATCTTCAATTAACTCCATACGCTTGATAACTTTCATTTTCAATTCCAAACAAAAAAAAATATAATTGGTAAAAAGCTACGTGGTTTGAAGGAAAATTTCAACTGCTAACTGCAGCAATAAAAAAAATTTATTTATAAAACAGACGTTTGTTATTTTATCAGTGAATATAACCAAGTAATCCAACGCTTTGGATTTAATATACTGTAATGCTTATCATCAGGATTTGGCATTTGTGATGAGTGATGAACCTTAATCAACCATTTACCCTTTATTTTTTCATAGATAAATGAATAGCGAGCTTTAATTATTTTATTTTTACCATTTGCTACTATAGAAAAAGCATATAGCCCATCATCAGCTACATTATTTTTATCCAAAACGCTGATATGCCTTTCTATTATTTCGCCTTTAGGTCTGAGTTTTATGAATTCCCGAAAATAACTTTTAATTGCTTCATAGCCAATTCTAACTGCATTATCCACAGTCGGTAACAACACTGGATCTTCAGCATATAGCTTAGCTACTTCTTCCGGCTTTCCTGTTTGGAGGGAAGCATTCCATTTGTTAAAAAGTTCTGCTATTTCTTTTTCAATATCGCTCATTATTAATAATTGATTATCCTTATATATTTTATTCTAATTTTTGACTTAATTGCTTTGGCTTTGCTGGGGGTGCTTTACCTTGTTTTGTAGAAATAGTGGGCTTTGGAATTTGGGTATCACGAAGAATTTCATGAGCTTTTGACTCTGTCAGCGGCATATTAGCCCTTAATTTCGAGTTCTTTGCAACCTGAGCATCAGGGTGCACAATTTCAGATTTAATGAACGAATTGACATTTATTATACCGGTAAAAACAAGTAATTCTTTTACCGTGCCAATTATAGCGTGGAAAAACCCAGTGAACATTTCAACAAAAAACAATCCAATAGCAGTTATAACAGGCTTAGTACCCTGATCTTTCAAAGAAAAATCCTTACTTAGTGAAGGATCACAATGCAAGACTCTACTTCGATGTTTTATATAATTTTCAATATTTCCTTTAAATGGAGATATTTTTTCATCTGTCCTTACCCATTTTATTCCATCTCCAGTTGATAATTTAATACCATCTTTTGTAAGGAGGTCTTTATACTGCGATTTGATTTTTTCTACCATCTCAGGAGCAATTTGAGATTTATCAAGAATCATCTTATCAATATTAGCCTGCATTTCTACAAGTATGGCAACATCTTTCATTTTTTCTTGATTTTTTCTACAAAAAATTTCGATATTTTTAAATACTAAATCAACTAAGGCTTGAGGATGAAGATCAGCACGGATTTTACTTGAACTAATATTATTGTTAATAGCAATAAGCGATTTCGTGATGTGATTAATTACCTTAGAATTTGCCTGAGAATCTGCTAATAAATCAACTATCAGGTTATCAAACGAACTCCTTGCTTGATTTATACCATCTTGTAAGCCAGTAGAGTAAGCAACCTCTTGCAATGCTTCAGCCATTTCTAAAGAAGGTATTAAACCTTTATAAAATTTCCATAATTTAGATCTTTGTCTATTCGGATTAAAATGAGAAACAGCTCGACGATTTAAAAAGTCTAAAATCTGATTTTCTTTATTTATAAGCCCACCACCAACAATACGCCCAAATCTAAGCAAATCATTAAAAGCATGACCAAAATCTATTCTGGCAACTCTATCTTTATTATTATACTTAACTACTACAAAATTAGCAGGATTAACATCATGATCACCAACAACGGCAGATACAGCCATACCTTTACATATATCTTTTTTAATTTGCTCATCATTACCAATAAAGAACTCACCTTCATTTTCAGCTTTAGCCGTGACCTTTACTATCTTTCTCTTAGTTTGTACGCTTCTTTCTTCTTTGGCATATTTATCTAAATCTTTTACATCGCCCTCTCCCTTTAAATAACGAGATGCAACTAAAACCTGCTTTTTATCTTGATCATAAACTAATGAAACCTCAGGGACAAGCTCAACACTATTATTAGAATCAGTAAGAGCTCTACCAATAGTTGAAGAAATTACTTCGCAAAAATTCTCTCTATCAGTAAAACCAGCTTTGACTCTACGTAACAACCCTGCATTTGAGATAGATTTTTTAAGTTGATAATAATTACCATCTTCCGCTTGAAGCCTTAAGCTACCGGTTTTTCCCCCAACACTAGTAGCAGAACTATTCTCAAATATTTTATAATCTTTATATTTGGCCACATCATCCTCTTAGTATAAAGGAAAATAGTACCAAGATAAAAAACTAAACGCAATAAATTATGATGTACAAAGCAAAGATTTATGTTAAAAAGTACCTAAACTAAGTATAATTTTAATATTAATTTTGGCTTTTATATGTTATTAAGATTATTAATAAAAATCACAACTTTTATTTGTTTTCTTAGTTTAAATATGCAACTTAATTCAACTATTAGTTTTGACATAAACTCTGCGTGTGCTTTGCCACATCTAGAGGCTTCTCATTCTAGATGTTACCCTGACCTTAGTGAAGTTCTCGAATGCTTTGTAAAATATGAAGACCATGCTTATAAGTATAATTTTTTACCTGAAGAAAGTAGTAACTCTAATGAACTAGAGATCAAAACCTATTTGCTTAATTCTCAGCAATGGCCTATTGAAAAAAATAATGAAATTCCGACTACTTTTTGGCAGCATAAATTAACTTTATACATCCCGCATGAAGCTAGTTATAAACAAGGATTACTTTATGTCAATGGTGGCTATAATTATAATAAAGAAGGCAATCAAACATTTGATAAACCAAAAGAAAATTTAGATTATAAAAAAATTGCCCTAACAAATAAAGCCCCTGTAATTGTTATCGAAGATGTTCCTAATCAATTTTTATTTATTAATGGCCAGCCTAAAAGGGAAGACCAGATTTTAGCAAATACTTATAGGCAAGTCATGGAAGATCCTATGAAGAATGCTTACCTAGCTGGACATTTACCTATGACAAAAGCTGTGGTTAAGGCTATGGATGCAACTCAAGAAATTTTACCTGAAATAGAGAATTTTGTTTTAAGCGGCGCTTCAAAAAGAGGTTGGGCAGTATGGCTAACTGCTATTGAAGATGAAAGAGTTTCAGCGATTATACCAATTGTAATAGACGCATTAGGTACACAAGAAAATATAAAGCATATTTGTGACTCATATAAAGGTACATGCCCTATCTCTTTAAGAGATTACGAAGCCGAAGGAGTAACAAATTTAATCACTTCTACTTCATTTGCTGACTTAATGACAATAGAAGATCCACTAAGCTACCTAAATTCTGGTAAACATAAATACATACAGCGATTTTCTATACCAAAATATATAATAAATGCTAGTGGTGATGATTTTTTTGTACCAGACTCTTCTCAATTTTATTTCCAAAAATTGCCAGGCAATAATTATATCAGATACTTGCCACAAGCAATGCATTACTTTTCAGGTAATCCTGTTAGCAATGCGCTAAACAATAATGCTAAAATTAATGAAGCTATAAATTCTTATTTTTATTTTATTCTAAATAAAACGGAACTCCCTAAAGTAACATGGAGTTTTACAGAGAATAGTATAGATATAACCAGCTCTGCAGAACCTAAATCAGTAACATTATGGACAGCGAATAATGAAGAGACTAGAGATTTCAGATTCGTAAATCGGCATGATGATTGGCATTTGAAAATTAAGGGAGTTAAAGCCTGGCTATCAAAATATTTACCTATATCTTTCTGCGATACTTGCTATGAAATGCAAGAAGTAAAATTCGTTTGTGAGAGCACTAATCCATGTCAAATTAGCGCACAAATACCTCTGCACGAAAAAGGTTGGCAAGCATCATTTGCTGAGTTACATTATGAAATTGAAGGTAAAGAATTTGTTATCACAACTGAAGTTGGTATCACCCCAGATACTTATCATCAAACTTTTTGAATAACCAATTTCTAAACAGCGTTATGTTATATTAACATTATTTACTAATGTGATAAACATGACTTTAAAAATTTCAGAAAAAGAGATACGATAGTGTCAAAAAAATCTAACCGCACATATTCAATCAATTATGGCAGCTAATAATAAAGAAATTGAAGAAAACATACATAATAATGATTTAAAATCTCTAAATGAAAAAATTAATGATAATTTAATTGCTATCAAACAAAATGGTGAAGCATTGCATGTTTCTTATCCTAAGCAAAAATATTTCCTTGAAACTATGGGTGAACATAATGATATAACACATGATATAGGTTAGTAGCTTTGTAATTTAATCAGTTATATAGAGTTTATAAATTTTTTACTTAACTTTAAAATGTTCATTTTTAATATTCATAAGTGATTTAAAGATTAACCTATCTTCTCCCTGTTTCTTAACCAGCAATTTACAAGTAACAAAAAATATGAAAGAATATGCCTCTATTAAATACACATTCAGAAAATGACTTTTATTACAGTAATTATTATTGAGATTCTCGGGGGAGCGGAAATCGATATATTTGTCCCTAGTTTCCCCGAATTACAAAGAGTGTTTGGGCTTTCTCCTTTTATGGTAGAACTAACTCTATTTGTAAATCTTGTTGCTCATTGTCTGACATCTTTGCTTGTTGGTAATTTAGGTGATCGTTATGGCCACAAACCTCTTATCACGCTAGGCTTGACTATATTCATTGCTGGTAGCATACTTTGCTCCTTCACAAATACTTATTGGATATTATTAGTCGGTAGGTTTTTACAAGGTGTTGGCATATCAGGACCAACAGTTTTAGCTTATACTGTTCTAACCGATATATACTCTACTAATAAACAACAACAACTCATGGGAACGTTAAACGGAGTGGTAACCATTGCTATGGCCAGCGCTCCTGTATTTGGAAGTTATATTGCGTCTTACTTTGGGTGGAAGGGAAATTTTGTAGCATTACTATTATTAGGAATTTTATGCTTAATAATGAGCATCTTATTTATACCAAAAGGTAAAGAAAATTCTTCTGTTTCATTATCTTTTAAAGAATATTTACCTATTTTTAGATCGTCAAGATCGCTTTATTATATAATCACTATAGGAATGTTTACTCAAGGATATTGGATATTTATTGGCATTGCACCTATATTATACATGGAAGGCTTAGGCGTAACCCTAGAACATTTTGGTTTTTATCAAGGAGCATTGGCAGCAATATTCGCTGTTGTAAGTCTTGGTAGTGGTTATTTTATGAATAAATTAGGCCAAAGAAATTGTTTTGTTTTCAGTATGTATTTGTTTGCTCTTTTTCTACTAGCAGCATTTGTTTTAATAGCATTAGACATTCGTAATCCTATTATTATTACTTTGGTTTGCATGATAATTTCAGTTGCTAACGTCTTCCCTATTAATATCTTATGGCCACTTTCATTAGAGTCAATTAAGAATGCCAAAGGACGTATTGCAGCAGTACATGTATCATCAAGGCTTATCATCACGGCAATTTCTGTGCAAATCGTCAGCTATTTCTATAACGGCTCTTTTATACAGCTTGGAGTTGCTATGTGTATAACATTATTGATAGGAATATGGACTTGTTATAAGCTATTTCAGCAAGATAAAATATTTACCTAAAAAAGTAGCGCTACTTTTCATAAATAGCACTACTTAATGAAAGCAAGAATTATTAAAATTATAGTTCAGGATTAGTAAACATACATACATCCTTACCACTTAGAAGATTAGTGAATACATTACCTTCGCTACAACTAGCAGTAGTATAAACATCGAGGAAGTCATCATTAATCTTAGAATTTTCAGCTGAACAAGCCTCAAATCTTAATTGTAGAAAATCTTCCATTACCAACTTTCTAACTTCTTCTCTAGCTAAAACATATTCAGTAACAGCCTCACTTCTTTCTCTGACTAATCCTATTTCCAAACTAGAGTTAGAGAACATTGAGTAAGCACTTACAAACGCTTTAGTAACACCGATAGCAGAAACTGCAGCTTTTATATCTCTGGCAGTAATACCCAACTTATCGTGAACATACTCTCCTACAACTTCAATTTTCTCATAAGCAGAACCAGCTAAATCGTGAGCTTTAGAAGCAACAGTCGCAAAATAACCACTAGCTGAAGCTAAAATTCCGGTATTAGAAGGAAGAGGAGTAGTATTTGGAACTATCGCCCCTTTAGTTGAAGACTCTACATAATTAGGATCAGAATTTGTAGTGGAAAGCTTTGGATCACCTACAGTATCTGAATCACTTGAAGTGCTTGAAGAATCTGAATCTTGAGAGTCAGAAATAGTTTTTGAAGTATCTGAAACTTTAGCATCAGTACCGGTAACTTGAGAATACGCAGTCCATAAACCACCAACCACAGTTCCAAACTGTACAATATTTGTAACATCTTCAATTTTGTACAAAGTAGAAATATATTGAGCATATTCATTAGGGTTTTTACTAATACCCACATTACTAGCAGCAGCTAATGTAGATTTGAATGAATCAACAGAACATTCAGGAGTATATAAACCTTGAATTACGTCAAAAAACTCTGCGCTACGTCCACGTTCAGCATAGAAAATAGCAGCAGTAGAAGGAACGTAAATAACTGCTGGTAAAATAGCATATGGAGTGCTTAACATACCTAAACCAATATGCAAACCTATTAAAGAACCTGTTGACAAGAAATCAACACTTATTTTTTCATCCAACAAACTTGGACCGCTATTTATTACCTTACCAATTTTACCTTTCCAATATGTTTGATTAGAAATAGGATTGTCTTGCAATTCAGCAGCATATTCTATTTGAGCTATAGTAGCCTCTTTAAAATTAGCAGCACTTTCACTGCCCTTTCTATAAGAAATATATGACCCAATTGCAAAAATTCCTAAAGGTATTGTATATTTTAAATTATTTAAACTGTGCATTATATTGTCTCCTCAATATTAATCAATTTTAAACAATGATTACAACATAGTAATCACAATTAACTATATCATAATATTTCAAATCAAACAACAAAAAAATAAATAAAGTAATACATATTACAATAAAGTAAAGGTCGTGTTATTTTATATTTTGCTAAGTATTAAAAAAATAATCTTTAGTCTTAAGATTTTTTATCTTGACATGGAGCTTACGGCACTGTAATTCTATCAGCTTATAATTTGTAAATATTTTAAAAAATTAATTTATAAAGATTTTAAAAATTATGGCAAAAAAAAATACTGTATTGTTTAAATTAGAAAGCAGCGAAGACACCGGATATTTTCTTGTACGCAAGAAAAATCCTAAGAAGCTAACTAAAAAACTCACATTTAAGAAATATGACCCTGTGGCCAGAAAGCATGTAGAGTTTAAAGAAACGAAACTGAAATAATTTAAGGATAATTCTAAATATGGCAACAAAAATTCGTTTTTCAAGACGCGGTACTACTAAAAGACCATTTTACTGGTTAGTTGCAAGCGATTCACGTTCTCCAAGAGATGGTAACTTTATTGAAAAACTTGGTACTTATAACCCTTTACTTCCAAAAGATAATGCTGACAGATTTTCTTTTAAAAAAGAAAGAATTGAATATTGGCTTTCAACAGGAGCTCAAGCAAGTGAACGTGCTTTAAAATTGTTCCAAAGTACAGAAATAATTGTACCGGCTAAAAAAGCTATAGCTAAAGGTTCATCAAAAAAACTTACGCCTAAAGCACCTAAAAAGAAAAAAGAAGAATAGTTAGCTCTTTTTTGATCTCTTCTCTATTATAATAAGTGTTCTGCTGTACTCTTAAATTGTCTTGGTCAGCTGTAATATCCTGATTTCTAACTCAAAATCTATAATAAAAATAACGGTATTTTCATTGAGTCATTACAATAGTTGTGTTACGATAGGTTGTATTTAATTCAGCTGAGCATTAGCCATGAGTTCTTTGAAAATTCTAATTGTCATTTTGATGGTATTAACACTTTGTGTTGTCATAGCGGGAATAGTTATCCTTAGCACTAATAAAAGACTCAATAAAAAATATGGAAATAAATTAATGACACTCAGAGTAGCTATGCAAGCTGTGATCATTGTAATGTTAGCATGTCTTTACTTTATACATTAGCACAATTAAACCCTGTCGTTGGTGATATACAGGGAAATTATATCAAAATTTGTGATGCATATAAGCAAGCGCTTATAAAAAACTCGGACCTATGCATTACACCGGAGCTTAGTCTTATTGGCTACCCTCCTCAAGATTTAGTAATAAAAACAAAATTTGCCCAAGAAGCAGAATATTATTTAGAATTAATAGTCGAACAAACTAAAAATAAATCCTGTGGACTAATCATCGGTAGTATAAAACTTGAGCATAATCATATATATAATGTCGCATACTTAATATATGATGGCGAAATAAAACAATGTTTTTCTAAGCGTAATTTACCTAACTATGGTGTATTTGACGAAAAAAGAATTTTTACTTCAGGTCAAAATCCATTAACTTGTAACTTTAAAAACACAAAAATAAGCTTATTAATTTGTGAAGATTTTTGGATTGAAGAAACTGTTAAATCAGCCTTGGAAGATCAGCCAGACTTATTGATATGCATTAATGCTTCACCATTCGAACTTACTAAATATTCTACTAGAATTAAGCTTGCTAATAAACACTCGAAGCCTGTAATTTATGTAAATCAGGTTGGCGGCCAAGATAGTTTAGTGTTCGATGGCGGGTCTTTTGTAATAAATGAAAATGGTAAACTATTATTACAAAACAATTTTTTTCATGAAGAAATAACTCATTTTAGCTTTGATGATTCTACAATTATTGACTTTGAATATTCAGACATCGAGCTCTCCTATAAAGCTGCCATGCTCGGACTTCGTGATTACGTTATAAAGAATAATTTTAGCAAAGTTATTATTGGACTTTCAGGAGGAATTGATTCAGCGCTAGTTACTGCTATCGCTGTTGATGCTCTAGGGTCAGATGCTGTGCAAACTATTATGCTGCCATCAAAATTTACTAGCCAAATAAGCATTGATGATGCTCGGCAATTAGCAATTAACTTAAATACTAAACATGAAGTTATTCCTATAGAAAATGCCGTTGAAAATATTCGTGCTTTATTACCTAATATAAGTGAAATAGCTGATCAAAATATTCAGTCCCGCATTAGAGGAATTATATTAATGACTGCTAGTAATAACAGCAACGCTCTACTAATCACCACAGGAAATAAATCTGAAATAGCAGTAGGTTATACAACTTTATATGGAGATATGTGTGGAGCTTATAATCCGATCAAAGATATTTATAAAACTGATGTTTATAAATTATGCCATTGGCGAAATAAAAATATTCTACCATATTCAAAACATCAAATTAAGAATGTTATTCAGGAAAATATTCTTAACAAGGCACCCTCAGCTGAGCTTAAAGACAATCAGACGGATCAAGATAGTTTACCTCCTTATGAGCTGCTAGATCAAATTTTATATAAATTAATAGAAGAAAATTTAAGCAAAGAGGATATAATTGCTCAAGGATTTAATCAAAACATAGTTGAAAAAATCATAAAATTACTGCATGCTGCAGAGTTTAAAAGGCAACAATCAGCCCCTGGAACAAAAATTTCTAAGATGTGCTTTAACATTGACAGAAGGTACCCAATAACTAATAAATTTTTTAAATGATATGAAAATTAAAACAAGATTTGCCCCATCTCCAACTGGACTTTTACACGTAGGAAATATACGTACTGCATTAATCAATTGGTTATTTACAAAGAAAAATGGTGGCTCATTTACATTGCGTATTGACGATACTGATTTAGTACGCTCTACCAAAGAATTTACAGAATGTATTAAGCAAGATCTAAGCTGGCTTAAACTAAATTGGGACGATTTAATATTTCAAAGTAATCGCTTTGACCGTTATACTGAAATTAAAAATTTGCTTATTAAACAAGGTAAATTATACCCATGTTATGAAACACCCGAAGAGTTAGATATAAAACGTAAATTACAGCTTGGACAAGGTAAGCCACCAATTTATGATCGTTCTGCATTAAAACTTTCTGATAAACAAAAAGAACAATTAGAAGCTTCCGGAAAAAAACCTCATTATCGCTTTTTATTAGAAAACAGGAAAATATCTTGGCAAGATTTAGTACGAGATGAAGTTACTTTTGCTGAAAATTCTATGAGCGATCCAATTTTGATTCGTGAAGATGGTAGCTGGACATACATGCTCTGCTCAGTTATCGATGATATTGACTTAAATATCACTCATATTATACGTGGTGAAGATCATATTAGTAATACTGCAGTTCAGATTCAAATTTTTGAAATTCTTGGAGCCAAACTCCCAACTTTTGCCCATTTAGCAAGAATTACTTCTAAAGAAGCAAAAATTTCTAAGCGAGTGGGTGGATTTGACATTCAAAATCTTAGAGAAGAAAAAGGCATCGAAGCCATGACAATTAATAATTTCTTGGCAACAATTGGTACTTCTGACCCAGTTTCACATTTCTCAGAAATAGAAGATATAATTGAGCATTTTGAGCTTAACAAGTTTCATAAAAGCCCTACTAACTACGATGAAGATGATTTGATAAGAATTAATCACAAGATTTTAGCAGATAGCTCTTTTGCAGAAATATCACCGCGGTTGAAGCAAATGAATCTGAATAAAATAGATGAGAATTTTTGGCTAATAGTCCGTAAAAACTTAAATACTCTTAATGAAATAATACTATGGAATAATATTTGTTTTGACAAAGTTGTTCCGGTTATTGATAATAAAGACTTTTTAAACGCCTGCGCACAATGCTTACCAACAGATAATTGGGATGAAACAATTTGGGAAAAATGGATGCATAATATTATATCTGTTACCAATAAAAAAGGTAAGGAGTTATTCTTACCTATAAGACTTGCTTTAACTGGAATTGAGCATGGTCCAGAATTAAAATCTATGATTTATTTGTTAGGCAAAGAAAAAATATTAAAACGTTTAAATGGGGAAACAGCATAATAAATATGGCCGTAATCAAACAATTATCTCCAGTAACTATCAATCGTATCGCTGCAGGCGAAGTTATTGAACGCCCTGCTTCTGTAGTCAAAGAATTAGTTGAAAATTCTCTTGATGCTGGTGCGACAGATATCAAAATTACCATAGAAGCTGGTGGTAGAAATTTAATTGTTATTACTGATAATGGCTGCGGAATCTCTAAAGAAGATTTACCTATAGCTGTTGATCGCCATACTACATCCAAGTTAAAAGATGATGATTTGATCAATATCTACAATTTTGGTTTCAGAGGAGAAGCATTGCCAGCAATCGGCTCTGTGAGCAGATTAACCATAAAAAGCCGCCTCCACAATGAAAATGATGGTTGGCAAATTAGTGTATTTGGTGGCGAAAAAAGTGGCATCATGCCAACACCACATATCGGTGGCACAAATATTGAAGTAAAAGATTTATTTTTTGCTACTCCTGCTAGGTTAAAATTTCTAAAATCAGAACGCACTGAAATTCAAAATATAGTTGATATAGTCAAACGTATTGCTATTGCTCATCACAATGTTGCTCTCTCCATCACATCAGATGAAAAAATTATTCTTGACCTACGAGTTAAAACAGATGATTTGCTTGCGCCAAAATTCTCTAGAATTTCCGATATACTAAGTAAAGATTTTATTGAAAATGCTATACCGTTAAAGTTTGAAAATGAAGAAATAAAAATTACTGGCTATGCAAGCCTGCCAACCTATAATCGTGGTACATCAGAAGAAACCTATCTATATGTTAATAACCGCCCAGTGCGTGACAAATTATTATTTACCGCAATTAGAATTGCCTATCATGATTTTATAAGCCGTGACCGTTACCCGGTAGTAGTATTATTCTTGGAAGTGCCATATGAACTAGTCGATGTGAATGTTCATCCTAATAAAGCGGAAGTTAGGTTTCGTGATAATGTTCTCGTACGTAATAGTATTATTAGCGCAATTAAATCTGCAATATTAGATAAGGGACAGCAAACTTCCTCAACAATTGCTCAACAAACAATAAGTTTACTACAACCTAAATATACCTCTACTCCAGTGAATTTTAATACATCATCTCCTAAAAATTGGCAGTCACCGTCATTTAACAAACCCGCATCTTTATCACAAGAATTTACACAACCAATAGCAAGGTCATTGCAAGAAGATGAGGCTCAAAATATTCATCAACATGATTATCCTTTGGGCGCTGCGAAATGTCAGCTGCACAAAACTTATATTGTGTCACAAACAGAAAATTCTATTATAATTACTGATCAACACGCTGCTCATGAAAGATTAACTTATGAGCGATTGAAGATTCAATTAGAAAATGGTGAAATCGAAAGTCAACGATTATTGATTCCGGAAATAATAGAATCTGATGAAAATACTATAACCATCTTACTGAATTTACAGTCAGAATTACAAAAACTCGGATTGATAATAGATCCTTATACCACCACGTCAATCTCTGTACGTGCTACTCCGATAACACTTGGTAATTGTAACACTAAAAAATTAATGCAAGATATCATCGATGATCTTAAAGAATACGGTGAAAATGTTTTCCTTAAAGAATTAGTAAGTCATGTTTTGGCAACTTATGCTTGTCATCATAGTATTCGCGCCGGTAGAGAAATGAATAATACTGAAATGAATAATCTACTAAGAGAAATGGAACAAACTCCTCATTCTGGACAATGCAACCATGGTCGTCCGACATATATCGAACTTAAGCTTAAAGATATTGAAAAACTCTTTGGAAGAAGTTAGCATTTTGTTGAGTAATTCTAGATTATAAAAAATGAGTAAGAAAAATCAAATCAGAAAAGCAATAGGTTTAATAGTAATATGCTTAAGCATAATAATACTGGTAATATATGAAGTACCAAAAAATACTAAACACTACGAAGCAACAGTTGTAGGTATAGTTTCATATGCTGACGGTTCTGGCAGACAAGCAATAGATGCAGCTAAATTGCTAGATAAGTATTTAAATATAAACGGTATTGGTATTGGTCAACATGACAATGATTATCTAGATGAAAATGTAAAAAAGATTTTTGATAGAGGAAATCAGTTAGGAAAAGTAGTATTATATGAGCATGTAATTGCAGTACCTACAAAAAGTAATATAAACATCATAAAACATTTAGTGGATAATCAAACTTTTAAGGTATTTGATCGAAAAGAACAAATATTTATAGCATATTCAATGTTTGAATCTGATTCCCTTCCTAGAATATGGGTCAAAAGATTGAATCAAGAATTTGATATGGTTGTGGTTCCAGATCCGTATTTTATTGAAGTATACAAAAATTCTGGAGTAACTATACCCATATTTTTTGTGCCACTAGGAATAGATCTTGATTTACAGTTATCAGCACCACTGAAAACCAAGCGTAACAAAAGCTTCTTATTTACAAATCTTTCCATGTCAAAAGATAATAAAAACCAAATTAAGTTAATTCAAGCTTTTGCTAAAGTACAAAAAATACATGAAAATGCTTTTTTACAAATTAATTCGAGAGACTCTTTTGGTAAAACTAAAGAAACAATTATAGAGTATATCAATAACAATAATATAAAGAATGTTAATTATGCAGTAAAAAAATTGAGTCCAGATTTATATATTGAGGCATTACAAAAAACAGATTGCTTTGTTTACCCTTCAAAAGGTGAAGGATTCTCTGTCCAACCACGAGAAGGAATGGCTCTAGGCATACCAACTATTGTTACTAATAATACTGCACAAAAAACCATATGTAATAGTGGTTTGGTAGAATGCGTTGAGTCGAATATCAAAAAAGCTGCTTTTTATGAATTATGGGGAGAAATAATAATAGGTAATAATTTTGATTGTACAGTAGAAGATTTAGCTAATGCTATGCTCAAAGTCTACCAAAATTATGATCATTATTTGGAAAAATCAGAAGCCGCTCGAGCATGGGCAACTAGCTATACCTACGAAAATCTTAAAGAAAAATATCTTAATATGATTAAACCCAAAAAGATATTATTGAGAGATAAAAATGAAATTACCAACGACTATCTTATGACAAACTCAAAAGAGCTGTACGAAAAATACAAAGCTTTGTAAAACTCTGGTAAATAGATTTTACGTTATAGTAAATCAGGTTGAAGCACTCAAAGTAACCTTTTTATTCTTTATTATATTTCTTTAATAATATCTGCTTTTAAAGAGTAATTCCAAATCTTTGTAAACGATATATTTACTTTTACCTCAACCTACACTATTCTTAGGAATTAACAATTTGTTTATAATATTCTTATAGTTGATTTAAAAAATACTATAGAAATATCGCGTTATAATTTTAGAATAAAATCAAGATATGCAAATAACAATTTTTGGCGGAACTGGTAGTATTGGAGCATACTTTGCTTATAGATTAGTCAAAGCTCTACATAATGTAACTATAATAGGTCGTGATAATAGCCCTAATCTAAAGCAAATAGCAGAAATAGGTTTGACAATAAAATTTCATAATGAAACTGTCTTTGTTCCGAATTCAGATTTTGCTTATGTTGGTGCATATAATTATTCTACTTTAACTGTTAAACAAGATTTAGTAATTATTAGTCTAAAGCAACCAACCTTTGATATTACTATTGCCCAACAATTAATCAATTTAACTGATAGTCATTCTATAGTTGGAATAATTAGTAATGGTTTGCCCTTTTACTTTCTCGCTAACTTTAATTTGGGCTCTAAAACTCATATGGAAGCTGTTGATCCTGACGGCAAAATTAATCAATTAATGCAATCTAGGCAAATAATGACAGTTATTCCTCTAATGGGTTCTAATATAGAATCCGCAGGAATTGTAAAAGTTGCTAACCATCAAGATAAAATAAAGACTTTTGTAGGTGGCAAATTTATTGATCAAGCTGGATTAAACTTAATTAGTCAGGCTTTTAATAATTCTTTAATCCCCAATACTATAAGTGCTGATATTAATAAAATACTTTTAGAAAAGCTGCAATTTGCTTTAGCAGTTAATGTAATGTCTGCTTTACTTGATCAAGTTAATGGTCAAGTTTTTCAGAGTGAATCAAACCAGAATTATATTCGTTATGTAATTACTTTTGTAAATAGTTTAGCTAAAACTTTGGGTGTAGAAAATTTACGTGACTATAGTGTATTTAGAGCGCTTAATATCTCTGAAGCACGCTACTCCTCAATGCATGAAGATATTACAAATGGCAAAATTCCTGAAGTAAAAGTAATCATTTCAGCTCCACTTGAACTTGCTTATCATTTTAATGTTCCTGTTCCAACAAAGCCTCTTGAATTGGTAAATGAATTATTGCTAGCTAAAAGTAACCATATTCCAGTTTCTTTAGAGCAAATTCATGAAATATATAATGAAGCAGAATTAGCATTAGAAATTTTAGGCAGTAATAATGGTATATGTTCCAATGAATTTAATTTTGTTTTTTAGAATTTATCCAATCAGGCAACATTCTCTTTTAATAAAATTTTATTAACCTCGAGTGACTAACAATGAAAAAGGTATTACTGAGAGATAAAAATGAAATTACCAACGACTATCTTATGACAAACTCAAAATCAGCTCAATTATTCTTACAAACTGTTAAAAAATTATGAGAGCAAGCAATAAAAGAAAAATTTATATATATATAAATGCTAACTTTTATTATTCTTTGATAAGCAGCTAAAATGATAATCTACAAACCTATAAAGCACTATATATTGTTCGGCATTAGCTACCATATTAGGACGCTGTAAAGATAGTTTTAGAACAATTTCTTCAATGCTAATAGTGCTAGCTTGCATTTTATCAATCATTTCTATCAATATGAAAGCTGCCATAAATGTACCAGTTCTACCAATTCCTGAAGCACAATGGCAAGCTACTGGACCTTGTAAACCTTTATATACTTTGCGTACTAGTTGTACTAAATTGTATAATTCTTCAATAGATATAGCCTTATCATCTACCCATTTATCGGTAAAATAATAAGGAATAGCAACAGGGATAGCTGGCTTTAAAACCTCATAATCACTAACTAGTATTTTATCATCTACTAATCTATCTTCCCAATATTTTATCGAACTATGATTTATAAATTCTTCTTTTGGCTTTAAACGCACTAATATGCTAACGCGGTGATTAAGTAAAAATTTAAAAAATGCGTTCAGTGTATTTTTATCTGGTTCCTGTAGCGCTATAAAATGTAATCCGTTAATTAAAATAGTGCTGGCATTATAACTACTGTCAGTACGATTATAGGCAAAAGCAATGTTATCAGCTCGTCGGTAATAGCCTTTAGCTAGCAAATCTTGTGCTACCATATAATCTTTATTGGAAATATGAGGTGAAGATGTTGGATTCTTGTACCACAAACTTTGGCGTAAGCTATGTAATTTACAAAACTCTTCCTTAATTTCACTATCAGACTTATTTTTACTATAATTTACAAAAGACTGTTTCAATTTCTTAAGCACTAGCCAGCGTTTGACAATATTTTGCTTTACTTGAAATAGATGCTCTTCTTCTATTTCAGTAGGTAAGGTAGGAAAGACTATTTTTGAATCAAACATAGTATTCATAATTGTTACTCTTTCTATTAATCAAATAAAAATTTTTAAATTTTGTACAAATCATTTAAGTTTATAAGCTTTCCAATCTGCTGCAAATCTATATTTTACTGGTTTAATAAAGCTTTTTTTCTTAGTAACGATGCCTAAATTTAAATTATTACCGTTTGAATTTAAGACATTAGGATAAAAATTTGCTGATCCTAAATACATTGATTTACCATCTGAGATCAATATTTTAGCATGTATATCTAATATGTTATCTTCACCACCTGTAAGCATTATCTGAGCACCGTGTTTGATTAAAAGTTCAAGATTATTTATATTCTTATTTCCTTTATCCTTACCAAAAGGATACTTTGACATGATAATTTTCACTTTTACATTATGCTCTAATCTTTGCAGTAAAATATTCACTACATCAATATCTTGTATATCTTGCTGATAAATAAGAATCTCCTTTTTTGCCATTTCTATCAACTCTATTATATGGTCTTTATGCTGAAATGGCCCCCAAGATAGTTTTGTTTCTTCTGGCTGTAAATCCTTAACCTTATAAATATAATTTGGAATAATTTTTTTGCCTTTTATTAAGTCATTAAGCGCATCACGCAACTCAACAATAAGTTTTTTATCTCTTATAAAAAGAGTAAAATCTCGTTTGATACGATTATTTCTTACACTTTCTGCATAATTGGTAGTGCTTATTACTGCTAAATTATCGCTTATTATTGTTTTAAAATGTATATTACTATAAGTAGGTATGTCGATAATTAGCTTACAGCTTGTGGGTTTAAAAGAGTCCAACGGTTCGTTTTTATCTTTCAGTATAGAAGCTTTCTTCTCTTCTTGAGTTAGACGGTCTTCTAATATTATAAAGCAATTTTTATTGTGAAATGATAACTCTCTTAATGCCATTTGAAGATCAGTAGATAAATACCTATATTTATCCAATTTATAACTACCCAAAATTACAGGTCCTTTAGCATCTCTAATTGCTTGTAGAAATAACTGACGCCCTCCTAAGTTTGCTTCGTATACTCCCTCCTCAATTTTTGCTTCGGTAACTGATATATTAGCCATAATAATTATAATTAATAGAAGTATAGTTTCTATTGTCATAAAATTATTGTGCTCTTTTTTCGTGAAGAATGCTATGATATTTTCTAAACCTCTTCTATTTATCAGCAAATCTTATTTTTATAAAGTTAAAGAACTTAATCTCCTAAAGCTTCCATTAATTCACTCCACTCACGCTTGCTCATGCCACTTTCTTCTTGAGTAACTTTTTGGCCTTTAATCATCTGCTTAATTACGTTCATTGCATTGTTTGATATATTAGTACCATTAACATTATATTCCATAAATGCTTCATATGTTAGTGGTACCCATTTTTTTACAACATCTAACATTGCCTGTGCATATACTCTGATTTCATACTGAGCATGAGGATCAGCACGTAAATGCAAGAAATGCAATAAATTATGCAAATCAATTTTCCAATACCATTCTGTGTAAAAATTAACCGGTAGATTCATTCGCGCTAATTCTCTAGCTAATTTGGCTCTTGATTCGTCTATTATATTACCTTCCATATCTTCATTTAGCATTTCTTCATAATGCCCATAACATTGTAAAGCATCGCTTTTTAGTATCTCTAACACTCTTGTTGCCTCGGCATCATTTAGTACTGCATCCCTACCTTGACGATTTGTACTAGATTGCACCGCTAATTGATCACGCTCCGGCAAATAGAAATCTTTACCTAAAATCGAATATCGCTGTGAGTATTCGTTAACATTAGCAGTTCTGTGCCTAATCCATTGACGAGCAATAAACATCGGTAATTTAATATGAAATTTAATCTCGCACATCTCAAACGGAGTTGTATGTTTATGCCGAATTAAATATTGAATCAAACCACGATCCAAGTTGATCTTTTTAGTTCCTGCACCATATGAGACCCTAGCAGCTTGAACAATTGCAGAATCATCACCCATATAGTCAACAACCCTAATAAAACCATGATCAAGAACTTTAATTGGCTTATATAAGAGATCTTCCATAGCCTCAACAGTTGCACGCACTGTTTGTGCTTTCTGTTGCCTATTTTCATTAATTTCTGATAATTGCTGATCGTCTATTGCCATATGCAAAGCTCCTAAAGAAAAATTTATTTAAAATTAGTATAGTTACTTATTCCTTAACTGTGAAGATTTTTTCTTTGTACAGTGATGGTATTTTAGTGTATAATAAAGATGTTCTTTAGAGAACTATAGCAATAAACGTTGTGTAGAATAGGCGAAGTGGACTCGGGGGCAGTACCCGACGCCTCCACCATAATTAAAAAAGTAATGGGGGCGAAACAGCATCGACACGCGTAATAAAGATACAATTTTTGCTCAGTACGATACGGCTGGCTTTTTTAGCAAACGGTCAAAACAATAAAAGCAAACAGAAATGTTTTCTCGAATAATTATGTAGCACAAGCTGCATAGTCTTTCGCGGTTCGACGGGCACCGGGCAACAGAAGCCCGTCATTTTAGGTGAAAGTATAAAAATGACTACAGAAAATATTAATTATAACGAACTAATAGACGAGGCAATGCATGGAGTCGTAAAACAATCCCTGTATCACGTACATAATAATAAATTACCTGGAAATCATCATTTCTACATTACATTCTTCACAAAACATCAAGGAGTATCTATTTCTTCAAAATTAAAATTAAAATATCCTGAAGAAATGACAATAGTTTTACAACATGAATTTAGAAATTTAGTAGTCACAGAAGATAGCTTCTCTGTTACTCTGATATTTGGTGGAACCGAAGAAAGAATTACAATACCATATCGTGCAATTACTGCATTTGCAGATCCTAGTGTAAAATTTGGATTGCAATTCCGCCACGAAGTAGAAAAAATACCAGTTAAAGAAGCTGAAATACTTGATAAGGAAAAAAAGGATAAAAATACTAATAACGTTATTAAGTTAGACAAATTTCGTAAAAATAAAAATTAAATTAAAGAGTTAAAATGGCAATGCACACTAAAAAAACTAGACAAACAGATAAATATTTACCGGACACTAGTTTCATGAGGCTTTCATCATACTGTACAGCTTTTGCTTATGATATGGATAAGTTAGAAAATGCTTTACAAAAAGATGGTTTCAACCCAAGCGTATATGAAGGAGTGATTCATATACAAAAAAAAATCAAAGAAGATAATAATGGCGGTGATATATTTTATTTTCCATATGGATGTATCATCATGTGGGGATTTACCGCAGAGGATGCTTTTAAAGAATTAAAGTATTTGAGCAGATACCAGATTAAACCATATAGTCGTGATTATCATGACATCATGAATTATGACTATAGTGAAAAAGAAGATATGGAAATTGTTGAAGAAGATGATTTAATTATTCTTGCTAAATCCGATGCTACTTTAGAAAAAATTTCTTTCTCTTATGCATTATCTCAATCTGCAAAATTACAAGTAGTTGAAGAATCAAGCATTGAAACAATAAAACGTAGCCAATACTTAATTGACGAATTAATTTTAGTCGGAAAAATATCTATATCTCAACGAAAGCTTACTAAAAAAATGGGAATGCTCTTTGCTGAAAGAAATGCAATTAATATGCATGCTGATATTTTAGATACTCCAGAATTTTTCTGGCGTCGACCTAAATATTTGCCAATTTATAAAATAGCTGAAGAATTATTCGATATAAGTCATCGAATTGAAATTGTAACTCGTCGTTCGAATATCGTACATGAGCTATTTGACCTTCTCTCTGCTCAGCTACAGCATATTCATTCAAATAGATTAGAATGGATTATTATTGCGTTGATTAGCGTAGAGATTGTTCTAGCAATTGGATCTATAGCTTTAGGACTAAGCCACTAATCATAAAAAGTTAGTATTTAAAGTAATAGATTTCCAAACTAATGGATTCGTTTAATATCAGCGCCGCATTGGCTGAGTTTGTTTTCTATACGCTCATAACCACGATCAATATGATACACCCTGTTTATCAGCGTTCTACCCTCTGCAACTAAGCCAGCTAAAACTAAAGAAACAGAGGCTCGTAAATCTGTAGCCATTACTTCTGCACCTCTTAATTCATTTACTCCAACCACAGTTGCACTATTACCAATTAGCGAAATTTTTGCACCCATACGATTTAATTCCGGAACATGCATAAAACGATTTTCAAAAATATTTTCAGTAATTATTGAAGTACCATCAGCTACAGTTAATAAACTCATAAACTGTGCTTGCATATCTGTAGGAAAACCTGGAAAAACACCAGTATTAATATCATGGGCACGCCTAATCCCTTCGCTTTTAATAGTAACTTGATTACCGCTTGCCGATACCTTAGCTCCGACTGTAGATAACCTATCAAAAATGTTGGAGCAAACTTCATAATCAACATTTTTTAAAACTATTTCTCCTCCAGTAATTACAGCTGCAACAGCATAGGTTCCAGCCTCAATACGATCGCAAACTACAGTATGATAAGCACCAGAAAGTTTATCAACACCATCTATAATCAAAGTGCTAGTTCCAATACCTGAAATTTTTGCACCCATTGCATTTAATAATTTTACTAAATCAGAAATTTCCGGCTCACGAGCAACATTATGTAGAATAGTCCTTCCTTCTGCCAAAGTTGCAGCCATTAGTATGTTCTCAGTAGCTCCTACAGATACAAAATTAAAATGTATCTCAGTGCCTTTTAGCCTGCCTTGAGATTTAACCTCAACGTAACCACAATCTAATTCAACCTCAGCTCCCATTTGCCTTAACGCATTAAGATGCAAATCTATTGGTCTTGCTCCAATAGCACAACCACCTGGTAAGGAAACACGAGCATACCCAAATCTTGCCACTAATGGACCAAGAACTAAAATTGAAGCACGCATTTTACGTACAATATCATATGGAGCTTCTAAGTTTTTAATACGCTCACCATTTAATAATATCACTCTACCTGTTGGAGATTGACTTAAACTCATCCCATCGACACTAAAACTCACACCGTGATTAATAAGCAAATGAGCCATGGTCATAATATCAGCCAAATGAGGTATATTAGATAATACAACTGTTTCACTAGTTAAGATTGAAGCAGCCATTAAAGGAAGAGCTGCATTTTTTGCACCGCTTATAGTAATTGAACCATGTAAAGGCCTGCCGCCAGTGATAATTATACGATCCATATAAAATTACGATTCCTGATTAGTTAAATGTACGATGCTGGCTTTTAGGTATGCATAACCAGTTATCAGAGTTAATCCAGCAGCCACCCATAAGGTTATCTTACCAATAAAATTAACATATGGTACGCCCATACCCTCATCGCCTAAGACCAAAATAAATATAGCAGTCATCTGTAAAAATGTTTTAACTTTAGCCAATTCACTAACTGGAACACTAACCCTAATTTCAGCCAGGAACTCTCGTAATCCGGACACCAATATTTCTCGACAAATAATAGCAATTGCCGGCAGTAAATCTGCTTGATCAAAATGAACTAATACTAAAATTACTGACCCAACTAATAATTTATCGGCAATCGGGTCTAAAAATTGGCCAAGTTTTGTTTGCATTGACCATGCTCTTGCAAGAAAACCGTCTAGAAAGTCTGTAATACAGGCATAAAGAAATAGTCCAGCAGCAAGAAGGTGGCCAAACTGACTATGATCAATACACATCGTAAGTAATAGGAATGGTATTACTATGATACGAGATATCGTTAATATATTTGGTAAGCTTTTTAACATATCTAGGTTATATCAAGTTTTTTGCATTTGTGAATTAAATGCTATTATTTATTTATGAAAATATCTATAAATTTTTTCAGCAATCGTGCGATTTATTGTCTCAACTTGCTGTAATTGGTCGATTGACGCATTTTCAATATGCTCAACAGAACCAAAAAAACTTAATAATATTTTCTTTCTTTTTCCGCCAATACCAGGAATCATGTTCAAAACAGAAGTTTTAATAGCAGCAGAACGTTTCGCTCTATGACTAGTAATTGCAAACCTATGAGCTTCATCTCGTAGAATTTGTAAATATTTCATAATTTTACTATTTTTATCTAAGGTAAATTCGCCCTTACCTAAAGTAAAAAAGCTTTCTCTTCCAGCATTACGGTCTACACCCTTAGCAATACCCACTAAGAAAACTCCCTCTATTCCTAATGTTTTAATAACATTATGTGCCACAGACAAATGACCAGCACCTCCGTCAATTAAAATTAATTCAGGCTTAGGTAGATCTCTTTTAAATCTTCTAGTTAACATTTCTTTCATCATTGAATAGTCATCACCGCCAGTATCTTTGCCAACATGGGTAATGTTATATTTACGATATTCTTTTTTCTCAAAACCATCTTCACCTGATACTACCATCGCTCCTACAGCAAATTTACCTGATATATGGCTGTTATCATATATTTCTACCCTTTTGACTTCTGTTTGCAAACCAAACAACAACTCCATTTCTTTGAGTATTGCCTTATGGTAAGTTTTGGTATTAAGTTTTTTTTCTATTTCACATTTAATATTACTAAGAGCAAATTTAATCAGTTCATGTTTCTTACCCTGCTTTGGTGCTTCAATTTTCACTTTATGGCCGCAAAGGCCTGCTAACGCTTGCTGTAATAAATTACTATCTGTAATTTGATTACTTAATGCAATCAATGGGGGTATATGGTTATGTTGATAAAATTGTAACATAAAATTACTAAGAACTTCGTCAAACGCTGCTTCCTCAGCATGTTCAGGAAAATAAGTTTTATTTCCTAAATTCTGACCTATTCTAAAAAAGAATATCTGCACAGCAACAATACCACCTGAATTATCAACAGCAATAACATCTAAATCACCTATTTCGTGTAAATCAACTATTTGCTTAGCTTGAATATAACTTAACATTTTTATTCGATCTCGATATTGACTAGCCTCCTCATAAGCATATCTATCACTAGCTTCATGCATTTGTTGAGCTAACTGCTTTTGCAATATAGAATTTTTACCGGAAAGAAAATCTTTTGCTTGTTTAACCAAGGATAAATAATCATCATGTGCTATCTTATTAACGCAAGGAGCTGAGCATCTTTTAATTTGATATAATAAACATGGCCTTTTTCTACTTGCAAAATAAGCGTCTGCACATGACCTAACTAAAAAAATCTTTTGCAAGTAAGATAGAGCTTCTTCAGCTTTAGTCGGAGAAATAAATGGCCCATAATATGAACCCTTAATATCCTTAATTCCGCGGTATTTAGCTATCTGCGGATAAGGATGATCTTCTCTAATCAATAAATACGTAAATGATTTATGGTCTTTTAATAAAATATTATAACGTGGTTTAAATTTTTTGATTAAATTAGCTTCCAGTAACAAAGCTTCTAATTCATTATTAGTCTTAATAATATCAATAGCATCAATATTTGTAATCATATGACAAATACGATTAGAATTTCCATCAAAAGTAGTATAATTAGCTAACCGATTGCGTAAATTCTTAGCTTTACCTATATAAATAACATCGCGCTTTGAATTAAAAAATTGATAGACCCCAGAAGAATTTGGCACAATTCTTAAATAACTCTTTACTGTTTCGATACTCATAATTCTACTTTTAAATAATATCCACAAAAATTGTGGATAAGTATGTGTATAACATTTGTATGATAGTACTCAATAATCCCTATTACTATCACTTTTATTACTTTGCTTAAAAATTAGGCAACCATTACCAATAGATTGAAAAATAAGAGTTCCATTATAAAATAGTTAGTTATCTTAATAAGCCATGGAAGTACCAAAACAGTTTAAATATACATATATAATTATACTTCTAATTGTGTATAATTATATTATCACCATTGACAAAACTATATAAAATAGACTCTAATAGTGAGATGACTCATTTAATTAATAACATCAGATATGTCACTGACAATAGCAAAAAAGCACAAACAATCTATAAGTTTTTAACTGAAGAAATTGAGATAAAAGAAGTTTCTACCAAACAAAAACCAGACCTAATTATTGTTATTGGCGGAGACGGTACTATGCTCCATGCTATACATCAATTAATGGATTTAAATGTAGCATTTTATGGAATTAATACCGGACATATAGGTTTTCTAATGAATCAAGTTCCAAGTAATAAAGTAACTAAAAAAAATTTTTTAGCAATCTTAAGTAACAGTAAGCCTGTAACTATTCACCCCCTAGAGATGGTAGCAGAAACCAAGGATCATAAAAAAATCAAAGCTCTAGCTATAAATGAAGTTTCAATACTTAGAGAAACGCACCAATCAGCTAAACTTACCATTAAAATTAATAATAAAACACAAATGAAAGAGTTAATCAGCGATGGAATTATGGTTGCAACTCCTGCCGGAAGCACAGCATACAATTTATCAGCAGGAGGCTCTATTTTACCAATAAGCTCTAATTTACTAGCTTTAACACCAATTAATCCATTTAGACCTCGAAGATGGCATGGAGCATTGCTACCGCATAGCACTAAAATCACAATTGATGTTAATGACTCAGATAAAAGACCCGTTAATGTAGTGGCCGATTTTAATGAAGTACGTAAAGTAATAAGCGTTTCTGTTAAGGAACAATATAAAAAAACTATAACTTTACTTTTCAATTCCACTAATAGCCTTGAAGACAGAGTAGCTAAAGAACAATTTCTTAGATAATAAAGCAGTTAATTTTCATTAGCTTATTCTGGGCAAACTAAATATTTTCTTGTTTATTACTTAGGTCTTTGATATTATCCCTTTAACAATATCATTAAAAATCACTATTAAACTTGTAAAAGCTAGGTAGCGAAATGAAGAAATATTTACTAAATATACATTATGTTTTAGCATTATTTATGCTAGTTGGCTGTACACCTTTTGAGTCTAAATATAAAGGTCATTATAAAGTAGGTAGTAGCTATAAAATTAAAAATAAAGTTTATACACCTCGAGAAGTAACTTTCTATAAAAAAGAAGGTCTTGCTTCCTGGTATGGTGCAAAATTTCATGGCAAAAAAACTGCTAATGGAGAAGTATTTAACCGAAAAGGTTTAACGGCTGCCCATCAAACTCTTCCTCTTCCAAGTGTAGTTAAAGTTACTAATCTTAAAAATAATAAATCGGTGGTTGTTGTAGTTAACGACAGAGGACCATTTGCACACAAAGAACATAGAATTATAGATCTGTCTGAAAAAGCAGCTGAGATTATAGATATGAAAAAACAAGGAATAGTAAAAGTAGAGGTAGAATTATTACCTAGTTCAACAGCTAGATTGCATAAATACCTCGCTATTAACACTACTAAAGGGCAACTAAAACCAAAAATTAATATAGGATAATTACTACATGTTAAATTACTTTATAAAAATCATTTCAATAATAGCTTTAATTCTTACAGTCTCAAATTCTTACGCCATTGAAACAACAGCAAAACAAGCATATCTTATAGATGCAGCAACTGGAACAGTTCTTTTTGTTAAAAATGAAGATGAAAAAATGGCTCCATCTTCAATGAGTAAATTAATGACATGTTATTTAGTTTTTGAAGCTTTAAAAACCGGTAATTTAAAATTAGAAGAAGAAATAAACGTAAGTGTAAATGCATGGAAAATGCAAGGTTCAAAAATGTTTGTTCCGGTAGATAAGAAAGTGAAAGTCGAAGACTTAATCAGAGGTGTCATTGTCCAATCAGGAAATGATGCGTCAGTAGTATTAGCCGAAGGTATGGCAGGAAAAGAAGATGAATTTGCAAATCATCTAAATCATAAAGCTAAAGAATTAGGAATGACTAATAGTAGCTTCAAAAATTCCACTGGTTGGCCAGATCCAGATCATTATACATCTGCAAAAGACTTAGCAAAATTAGCACAAAGCTTGATTAATGAATTTCCAGAATATTACAAATATTTTTCAGAAAATGAGTTTACTTACAATAATATTTCACAGCCTAACCGCAATATCTTACTCAATAAAAATATAGGCGTTGATGGTTTAAAAACCGGACATACTGATATAGGTGGTTATGGAATTGTAGTTTCTGCAGTGCGTAATGACCGTCGTTTAATTTTAGTAATAAACGGTTTAAGTAGCGAAGCTGAAAGAGCTGCAGAAGCACAAAGCTTATTAAATTATGGGTTTATGAATTTTAGTAACGTTACTATAGCAAAAGCTAATGACGCTCTTGTTTTAGCCAATACATGGATGGGTACTTCCGATAAAGTTGAGCTAGTAACTAAGAAAGATATTGTTATTACTGTACCAGCAGAACATAAAAAATCTATTAAAGGAACAATATGTTATTTATCTCCAATTTATGCACCAATTACTACTGAACAGCCTCTTGGAAAAATGAATGTTCAAATAAATGATGCTAATCATGACTTTGAACTATTTGCGATACATGAAATGGATACATTACCTATGTACAAAAAAGTGTTGGTATGGCTTAAACATTTCTTTACGCATTGGAGTTTTTCTCCACATAAACAAGAAGAAATTTTGCACATAGTTTACTAGAAAACACTCTTTGATTTTTGTGATAAAATATTTTCTACATGTTACAAGTATTATTAACTAGTTATATAGCTAGTTAATAATATTTTACTAGATTGCATTTTATGCTTTATCGAAACAAATTTTTGATATATCATTTTAAAAAAAGTGGCTTAGGTCGCTGTTAAGTAAATTTAGGATAACTTAATGATTAGTAAGTCTAATAATAACTTTTTTATTCTTCTATGCACAATTTGTTTGCTCTTTTTTCATCAAAATGAATCTTTTGCTATTACAAAGAAAAAATTGAAAATTCCTATTCACCGTCTAGCTCAAGCTAGTTTAGTAGTAGATGCTAATACTGGAGAGGTTTTGCATCAACTCAATGCTGACAAGCAATTACACCCAGCTTCATTAACTAAATTAATGACATGTTATATAGCTTTTGAAGCAGTTAGAAGAGGAAAACTGACTTTTAACACACAATTACCTGTTTCAAAATACGCAGCTTCAAGGCCGAGAACAAAACTTGGTTTAAAAGCTGGCAATACAATTAGTGTAAAAGAAGCTGTCCTAAGCTTAATAGTTAAATCTGCGAATGACTCAGCAGTCGTTCTAGGAGAGGCGATTGGAAAAACAGAAAGTAATTTTGCTAGAATTATGAATAAAAGAGCAAAAGAGCTAGGTATGCATAATACAAATTTTGTCAACGCTTCAGGCTGGCATCATCCTCAGCAAAAAACTACTGCTAAAGATATGGCTAAGATGGCGATTGCTTTAAAGCGTGACTTTCCCGAATTTTATCCGCTATTTTCAAGAACTAGCTTCTATTATAAAAGCACAAGGCATAAAGGTCATAATTATGTAACTGAAAGCTTACATGGCGCAGAAGGAATGAAAACTGGTTATACCGCAAAATCAGGCTGGAATTTAGTAACTACTGCTAAGCGTGGATCAAAAAGTCTTGTTGGAGTTGTTTTAGGAGAACATAATGCAAAAGTAAGAGATAGTAAAATGATCAGTTTGATTAACCATCATTTTAAAGGAGTACAAGTATTAACCAAAGATGGCTTTGATAATGATAATAATATTAAAGAAATAGCTACTAAAATAACAACTAAAAGCAAAAAGAATGTTTTAAAAGTAAGTGCAACACAGCCTAGTTTAAAGAAGAAACGAATACCCGGCTTAGGATCAGCAGCTTAGTATTTACAAAATCTGCCATTACTGTTAAAGTTCATTTAACTTAATTCTATTTACATATGCAAATACAATCACCAGAAAATGTTGCAAAAGCTTTTGGCAGAATTTCTAGCCATACTAATCAGACTCCATTGATTACTTCAAGTGTTTTAAATAATTACTTAGGACATGAATTAGTTTTTAAAATAGAAAGCTTTCAAAAAACAGGATCATTTAAAGTACGCGGGGTTTTAAATACCCTCCTAAATTTAAAGGAACAAAAGACACTTCCTCCGAAAATATCCGCGTATAGTACCGGAAATCATGGCTTAGCACTTGCTTGGGCTGCTCAAAAATTTAATATAAAGCTGAATCTATACTTACCTAGTTTTACAGCAAAAATTAAACAAAAAATTGCGCAAAGTTATGGTACTAATGTTATATTAACAAAAAATAGATCTGAAGCTGAAGAAAGAGCATTTACGGATGCTTTATCAACTGACTGTATGTTGATTCCACCGTCAGATCATGATGATATTATTGCAGGCGCAGGAACCTCTAGTTTTGAAGTATTGAAAGATGACCAAAATTATAATGCAATTTTTGTTCCTTGTGGTGGCGGGGGATTAGCCTCAGGCACATACTTAGCTACAAAATTATTATCTCCTAATACAATGGTCTTTGCAGGAGAGCCAAAGCAAGCAAACGATGCTGCAATCTCTTATCGCACCAATAAAATTTTTAGATTCAAGGAATCACCTGAAACACTAGCTGATGGAGCAAGAACTTTAGGTATTACTGATCGCATATTTAATTATATAAAACTAATAAATGGCATTTTCGAAATCTCTGAAAGAGAAATTGCTTATTGGACTATGTGGACCAATCACTTACTTAAAATAGTCAGCGAACCAACTACTGCTCTTGCTACTGCTGCTGCACATAGATGGCTATCAACACAACAAGATAAAAAAAGAGTTCTAATTTTATTAACAGGTGGCAACACAGATAACGAATCTTATCAATTAATATGGTCAAGAAACTGTTTAGACACTAACCCAAAGGATTTTAATTATGATGAAGAATAAAATATTTGCTATAGCTCTCATTCTTTTATGCTTTAAAAACGCAACAGCATTTGCAAAAGAACTAACTATACTTACAACAATTAGGCCAATATATGGCTTAGTAAAAGCTGTTTCTGGAGATAAAAATCAAATTGAAATACTAGTTGATCAAAACCAATCTCCTCATGAATATAATATGAAACCATCTGACATAATAAAAATAAAATCAGCTGATCTGATTTTTATGATTAATGATAGTTTTGAATTTAACTTATCATCTTACCTAAAGAAAAAATTACCTAAAAATAAAGTAATTAAATTTAGTCAAAACCCTCAAATTATTCTTCTAAAAAATAGAGAAAATTTTGAGTTATTAAGTAATGATGAAAGCGATCATCACCATCACCATTCACATGACTCAGATGATTATGATATGCATTTCTGGCTTGATCCAGATAATGCTCAAATTATGGTTAAAGAAATAGCTAACACGCTTAGTGATGCTGATCCAGAAAACTCCAAATTTTATCAAGCTAATGCTATAAAATTTAATAACGAGATAAAAACTTTGGATAACAAATTAAAAAATATCTTCATAAAACATAATGAGCCATTTATAGTTTTGCATGATGCTTATCAATATTTTGGTAAACGTTATCATCTACAAAATGTTGGAGTAGTTATAATTAATCACAATGTAACACCTGGTATTAGAACTATGCAAGAGCTACAAAATATTATTGAAGAAAATGATGTCAAATGTATTTTTGCCGAGCCACAATTCTCTTCTAGGATAGTAAGAAAGATAGCTGAAGAAACAAACATTCACGTAGGAATTATTGATGTAGAATACGGTGAGGTTAATTTAAAAGAAAATGCTTATATAACATTATTAAGTAATATCGCTGAAAATATGACTAAGTGCTTCAATGAGTAATTACTGAAGCTTCATATACTCTTTTGCAAGTCTTACAAATTGCTCAACAGATAAGTTTTCTGCACGTAAACCATCATCAATATCAGCATTTTTTAAAATTTGCTTCGCGCAATAAGTAATTTTACTCAAGCTATTGCGAATAGTTTTACGTCTTTGATTAAAAGCAGCATTACAAACTTTTTTTAACACTTCATATAGCTCTATTGAATAACCATCCCTAGTTTTTGGTATGATATTAATCACCGAAGAAGTAACTTTCGGCGGTGGAAAAAAAGCTGTTGGGCTAATATCAAATCCATGAAAAACATCAGCACTAAACTGAGTTAAAACAGATAAATTTCCATAAGATTTGCTGTTAGGTGTTGCGGTAATCCTATCTGCAACTTCTTTTTGAAACATTAAGGTTAAGCTATTGAATAAATGACTTTTATCTAACCATTTAAATAATAATGGTACAGAAATGTTATAAGGTAGATTTCCTACTAAAGTAAGCTTCTCACCTAAAGTTAAGGTTTCTTCTGAAAAATATAAAGCATCTCCTTCAATAACCGTAAGTTTATCAGAATATTTTTCTTGTAATAATTCTAATAGCTTCACAAGCTTGTGATCAAACTCTAAAGCAAAAATCATTTTTGCATCACTACTAAGGAGAGATCTGGTTAAAGCTCCTGGACCAGCACCAATCTCTAAAACATTAGCATTTTTGATTCTTGGAACATGCTTAACTATTTTATCAGTTATGTTACTATCTAATAAAAAATTCTGCCCTAGTTTTTTTGAGGGAGAAAGTTGATAAATTTTTAGCAATTCAGAGATCTTTGGTATCACTTACTGTTACTTGTTATAAATCTCAATAAATGTTTTTTTACTGAGATTTTTCATGTAATAATCTGTCTGTAACGCTACTTTCTTGTCAAATATAGAGGCTTTCAACTTTCCTATCTCATCTTGTGAAAGTCCAGAGTCTTTACCACAGAGAATAAAGAATTGCGCATTTTTATTTGCTAAAAAAATTGGTGCTTTCTGCTCAACATTAACATTAGATAACTTATTATATAAATCCGGTTGAACATCTTTTACTTTCTTTTTAACATGAGATAATTTTATATTATCTTTTAATTTAATTTTTTCAGCATCACTACAGCTCTT
Source organism: uncultured Rickettsia sp. (assembly GCA_964515755.1). Taxonomy (GTDB): domain Bacteria; phylum Pseudomonadota; class Alphaproteobacteria; order Rickettsiales; family JABSSG01; genus JAGVLN01. The sequence goes on from CAZEVK010000001.1 coordinate 58,449, forward strand.
AACCTTAGAAAAAACTCTGTTTAATTCAGCTTTTTCTTCATCAGTTTGGCCAGTAGTAAATAAATAAAAATCAACATGATAATTTTTAAAATATTTGCTTTCTAAATACTCGTTTAATTCCACATTACTAACTTGAACTTTAGGAGCAATAATATTTTCCAACATTTTATCCCATATGATACTATTCGTGATTTGTGCTAAGGCATCTGCTCTATTAATATTTTTTGACTTAAGAAAAGTATCAAACTGACCGGCAGGAATATTTTGTTGTTTTTCTACGTTAGATATTACATTATTAATTTCTTGCTCCGTAGCACTGATTTTAAGCTTTTTAGCTTCTTGTATGAAAATTTTTTCATTTATTAAAGCCTGTAATACTTGTCTTAAAAGAGCATGTTCTTCTTCACCTGTTGTGATTTCTAAATTATTTGTCGCCACAATAACATTATAACGTTTTTGTACATTATTATAGGTAATTACGTCATCACCTACAACTGCCATTATTTTAGCTCCAGGCTCAATTTCTGCAGATGAAATTGCTACCAAACTAATACATACCAACATGAAATATACTACATATCTTATCATATAATTATTTATCAATACCCTTTAAATGAAAATCAAACGAAAAAGTTGTCGTCGGTTTAAAATTTCGCAATGGATTCTTAGTATAATCTTTGTTAACAGAAAATAATAAAGTTGTACAGGCCCCATTATAACCTATACTTCCTCCTGAAGCTAGAAGAAATTTTTTAGTAGAAGTGTAATTTTGTGTTGCTGTAGCACCAACTATCCACTCAGGAGTAATATTATACCAAGCACCCAAATCTGCAGACTTAATAACCCTATTAGAAAAAGACTCAGTAGTATGAGATATATAATTATATGCTACAAACCCTGCTGAAAATCTATACGGATTTTGGGTAAAATCAGCTCTTATCTCGTTTCGTCGAATAATTTTGTCCACTGGATCAAGGCGAAAACGATAATAAATATCTATCGGCTTCCATGGTTTTATTGAAAGCCTGCCTACCGCATCAGATAAGTTTCTTCTTAAACCACTATCAACAGAATAATTTAAATCTTTTCTCACTCTATAGCTTTGACCAAAAATAAAGCTATAAATTATATCGTTTGATCCTTTATAATAACCATTTAAGCCATAAGCTCCTCTAAGGCCATTTTCAACACGATCATATCCAGCATAGCGATTTGAAGAAAATAAATTATCATCACTTATTTCTATTTCCTGGCTATCTTCATTAATAATATTACTAATAGTAGGCATATTAGGGCTTAAAATTAGATTAGCGATAGGCTCAATAAATATGCCGGGATTATTAGCGTGAATAAAAGGGTATTGCCACTGTACTTCAGCTTCAGGAATTAACCTTGCTACATTATTTGGACCGTTATTATTTTGATAATTTTGTGGAATTGCGTCTTTTTTATGAGTAAAATTATATGCATCTCCCCTTAATCGCCTATAAACAGAAATTTGTTGACCATTTCTCGTAAAGTAAGTCTTAGACCAAATGCCAGTTGTAGAAAATCTTTTAGTCTCTGAACCTTTTTTCCTTGAAAGACCAAGCAAATTATTATCAATTATATATTTATTACTATTACTACCAAAAAATTCCTTATGATAATCAATCACAGGTAAAATAAAGGGCACTGTTTTTTGTTGAATTGTAGGACGTAGTTCTTGAAAATATAGTGAATTAAGTACAGCATAATCACGATTTTTGTTATATATAAAGTCCATTTGCGAGGTTAAATAGTTTTGATTGTCATTAAAAAAGTTACGCAAATATGACTTGTCACCTGCATATTGTAAGTTAGTGGTAAAATCCCAATCTTCATTTATTTTTGATTTACCATTTATATTAGCATAGTATCTGTTACCTTTTTCAGCTGAATTTTTAAATTTAGGATTATTGTAACTACCTTGAACAGTATAAAGCCCATGGCGAGTTAATTGTCTATATTTAGCAATATAAAGGATTCCTTGCCTTGAGGTAAAAATTGGAGAAAATAATAAATCCTTATCATCACTTATCCTTAAGTAATATGGAACTTGAAGTCCAGATCCATATATTGTGCTATACTTTTGCCCAGGGATTAAAAAACCGCTTCTAGGTTTTGCATTAGGAGTAAGGTGCGAAAAATATGGCGTATATAATACCGGTTTGCCATAAATTTCAAAAAAACTATGCTTATAGATAACTTTTTCCTTTTTTTGATCAATAATAACTTTATTTGCAGCAAATTGCCATTGTGGAGCTTTATCCTCTTTACAAATAGGACAAGATGAATAGACGGCTTTTTCTAATATCATTTTGTCAGGATGATAATAATTCCCTTTACTTGCAGTAAATATTGCATCATCCGCCATTCTAATATTAAATTTTTCTATAATGGCTTCTTTTAGATCCTGATTAATTTCTAAGTCTGTAGCATTAACCTCATTACCATTAGAATCAAGAATATAAACATTACCAATCGCATATACTTTGTGATGAGCTTTATCATAAATTACTTTATCTGCTTTGAGTAGATAGTCGTTTTTAAAAATTTCCACATTACCTTTAGCTATAACTAAATCTTGTCCTTGAACATACTCAATATCATCCGCATCAATAATAGAGTCTGTTTTGACAACATTTTGTGCGACAGCACAAAATGCTAGCAAACTGAAAACTGAAAATAACCTGGCTATTTTTGTAAAAATCATGTATCAACTATAATGTTTTATAGTTGAAAATTACGCATAATGGGTGTTTAAGTCAAATAAATCTTGTAATATAAATAAGTTTATTTTATTAATTTAGCCATTCTTTCTAATTGCGTCCTTAGCTCAGTAGGATAGAGCAACAGATTTCTAATCTGTGGGTCAGGGGTTCGAATCCCTTAGGACGCACCATGCTCCTCCTTTGATTTCTAAAAATAATATGGAAATAAAAGTTTTTAGGCTTTTTAAAATGTCTAAAACATTATTAAACTAGTATTCTGAGGAATTATTGTTTTTATGTCCGCCTGAACTTATATTTCAACCATTGCATTAAAACAGCATGGTTATGCATTATAAAAGTAGAATTAGGATCAATAATGTTTTATAGTATTAGCTTGTGTATAAATTTAATATTCTACATTACTGACTTTTAAAATATTTTTACAATGTTGATACATCTCTTCTTCTAATTTCAGTTTATTAGCGATATTTAAATTATCTACAGTATAGGCTATATGCTGAATAATACTTTTTAATGTCTCAATAACAGTTTTTCTTTGTTTATTTGCTTGCATTCCATGCACAGTTTTCAGATTATGCAGCCTATCAATAGCTTTAACTAACATTGCCTCTGTATCATCAGCTTTTATAAGGTCATTCATTATTTCTTCAATAGATAGTTTAGTTTCATTATGATTTTCATCATGTTTTATTCTAGTTAATCTCTGAACTATTTCAGCTATTCTTGAATTAAATTCTTTGCTTATTAGTTCCACAGTACAAGCACCATCTTCAACAACATCATGAAGTATTGCAGCTACAATTATGTTAGTACTAAATTTATATCCCATAACCATACTAGCAACAGCTAGTGGATGTGAATAATATGGCTCTCCAGTTTTTCTAAATTGCCCATCATGCCATTTCTTGGCAAATATGATAGCTTTTTCTATTAGCTTTATATTAACCCGGTGGCTCTCATGTTCAACCTTGTCTGCTATTTTATTTAGAAAGCTTCGTGCATATTTGCAATTTAGGTTATGCATTTTATACTCCTCCCCTAAACTATATTTTTTAGGAGGATATTTTTTCGAACTGCCCTTCTCTTCAGAATCATTAACATCTGGATAATCGTAATACACTCCTTTCTTAATTTCTAACTTCTCTATATATTTTATTGCCCACCAATATGCAATAATAGTAGGAATAAACATAACTAAAACTGCATAAGAACCTACATATTTAGACAAGAATGCTAGCATGACAGACGTACCTACATACGCAAAAACAGAAGATACACCAAAGGTAGTTGCTAAAATTGTAAAACGCTTTGCAACTGGTATATATGTTTAAAACAGGATACTTCAACTCCAGCTATACATAATGCAGGTAGAAACGTTATGAATTGTAAAATAGATAACAAAAATAAATTTGTAACATGAGATAAACAATATGGCACAAATAACAAACAAAGAGCAAAAAATATAATATTTATTTTTGCCATTTTAACAGGATGATATTTTGTGAGCAAATATGCTGTTATTGACATACCAATAACAGTCAATATGGATACTTTTAAATTTTGATAAATGACCTTATCTGCACTTAATTCTAAAGAATCTGTCATGAAGGAAGCAAAATATATATATGTAACATAGAAACAAACAGGACCAATAAATCTAATAAAAAAATATGCAGCTATATTTTTTTTATCAATTTTAATTTTTTCCTTATATCTATTCTTGTGATTGCTAAGATTGATAACTTCTAATTTTATTTTTAACCTTCTCTTATAATCTATAAATTCAGGAGTTTCTCTTAGTCTGGTTCTTGCAACCAGCCCTACAATAGCGATAAACGCTCCAATCCAAAAAGCTATCCCTCCAATTCATAGACAAATAAAGAGATGCAGAAGCTACTATTAAAGCAAATACTCCCCCTAGTTCAGATTGAATACTAATAATATTTCCATATATATATCTAAAAGGAGATTTAAACGTTTCTGCTAAGTAAAGTTGAGCACCAACCTTTTCTCCCATAGAAGAAAAACCTTGTAATGCTCTGCATGAGATCACTACAATACTAGCTATAATGCCTATCTCTGCATAAGTACTAATAGTTGCCATCAAGACACAACAAATAGCCATTGTTACAGTAGTTATTATAATAGTGTTTTTACGTCCAATATGATCACCTATCCAACCAACCAATAACCCTCCGATAGGTCTAAGAACAAAGGTAGAGCAAAAGGTAAATATAGCAAACATTTCAGCTACTAATTTATCACCTTGTGGAAAAAAGAGTTTGTTTAGTAACACTGCCATGTGAACATACAGCATCAAATCAAAATACTCAAGAAATGTACCAATAGATAATAGAAAACAGTTTCTTTTTGCTCTCTTGTTAATGTATTTGTACTTGTATAATTTGACATATCTAATAGCTTTTATTTATTTTGTTATTGCACTTTTTAAGGCTAGGAATTTTAGTAAATGCCTAGATTAATAAATATAAGAATCTTCAATTATAAAATTATTCATTGCAAAGGCTGCAACATAATGCCCTCAGTACAAAATCCTTGAACCCTTGCTACTAAGAGTTGCGAAGTGATCATAATCTTAAAAATGCAAAAACTCAAGAAAGTTATAAATGAATTTGCCACTGTTAAAATAAAGTTTATATAAATAAAAATATAATATACCCTTTCTCTTAAGCTAAAGCGGCCATACAAAATAAAATAAATAATGTAAAATTTATATTTAAAGCAAATTTAATTTGTAGACACTTAATATATCCAGGTGTTATAATTTGCACTTATTAATAAGAGGATTCAAGCGATTTTAGGATAGAAGGTAAATAATTATGCAAATCTTCACAAAAATAACTAAAGTGTTTATCTATATTTTTATAATTCTAGGCTTTTATTTAAAGCCTGCATACAGTTTTGTTGGTGTATTTATCAGTAAAGACGGAAACAAAATTATCAGTCAAAATTCTAAAGTAATTATTGCTAAAAAAGATCAAAAAACTACACTTACTTTTACTAGCGATCTTCATACAAAGGCTCAACAATTTATTTTATTAGTGCCAGTACCAGCAGATGTAAAAACCCATCATGTCAGCACAATCGGCTATGACTATATTAATAAGTTAGATCTATACACTTCTCCACGCTTAATTGAATATATAAATTTTGACCCATGCGATCCAAATGTACTTGAGAGACCACCTGTTTCAGCTAATTGTATGGATAAAGCTATTAGTTTGAAGCCAGTTATTTCTAAAACTACTAAGAAGCATAAATTTTTTGTTCTTAATTCTAATGAAAGTAATAATATTAAAGACTGGCTCAAAAAGCATGGTTACGATTTGTCTTCCCAATATTTAAACGTCTTAAAAAAATACACAGCTAAGAATATGAAATTTATAGCAATCGAAGTAAAGAATCATAACAGCAAGGTCACTCAATTAGCTCCTGTGCAAATCGTATATGAAAGTGAAAGCTTTTTACTTCCTATCAGAATAGGCAGCTTAAATGCACCTAATTCGAAAAACCAAGATATGACTATATATATACTATCTAGCTTAGGTGAAGTACTGCCTACTAATTATAAAGTCAACGACACTCCCACTAACGTTAATTTGCCAATATCTACTATCGACAACTTCAATCAATTTTACGATAATTTAATGCATAAGTTATTTGCTTCACACCCTGATATAATACGTAAAGAATATTCTTGGCCTATAAATACATGCAAACCTTGTACTTCTACACCACTCACTAAAGGTGAGCTACAAAAACTGGGAGTATTCTGGTATTCTTCAAATAGCCCAGAATTACCGTATGTAACTAGACTTCATACACATTATAGCCCTGAATATAGTCAATATAGCTTGGCAGATAATATAAAATTTGAAGAAACGACCAAACGGTTCAAATACCAGACATACTTTAATTTAAGATACCATATAACTATGACGCAATCTAAGTGTAAAGATCGTTATTACAAAGAGGTGCAAAAAGCTAAAGCTGAGGAAGATAAAAATTCTCTTAAATTAGCACTAAAACCTTGGCTTACTTATCAATAGTAAAATTTAAAGTGTTAAATTTTAATTAGATTTTTTATCATTTCAAAATTTTTATGCTCTAAATTTATTGCCAACTTGGCTTTTCAATTATTATACAAAAATCTATATCAAAAACTAACAAATGCTTTAAAGTGAGCTAAATCTTTATTCTTACCGCCTCTTGAATCATACTAGATATCAATCTAAAAATTATATATAATAATTTCTATAGTAACTTTGAATTTATAGTGATTTTTTTTACAAAAAGTTAGTAAGATTATAGTTATTCTTGCGAGACACTAAGTAAAGTTTTTAGCAAAACTATTAAGATACTGTGTAATTTTCTGGCGGAGGCAAAAATGTATACAAAGCTTATCATCCGTATAAACGAACGAGAGATAGAATTTCAAGCGCATGAAATTGTTCTTATAGCTCAAAACGTAATTGACAACTATGCACTTCCTGAAGATATTGCAACTCAAGTGTTTATGCCGACACCTTCAATATATAGAGCTTTTGTTTCAAAAAGAGCTAATGATTTAACAGACATAGATGTTATTGAAGGTAAGTTTGACCCTTATATTACAATACCTATGCATATACGAGATATTAATTCTTCTGCAAAGTGGCTGTATATAATTCAAGAGTTACGCTTGCTATATTCACAAGATTGTCAAACTCACTCAATGCTATCATCTTATAGGGATTCAGCTAGGCTCTCTGATAAAGATACAAGAAAATTGCTTGTTGAAGATGTAAGTGACTATATTTTATATGTCGACCAAGAAGGCCGAACAAGAGATTTTAAAGCAAAAGATGAACCAAAAAAAACAAAATTATCTACTGGTATATGGATTATAATTGCTGATCGTTTAATCTTAATTAAAAATACCGCTGAGATGACCTATTACGTTAGCGATCATGGTGATGTAATCGATGTGATTGATAAAGTAAAACATTTGGCGTTTGATATAGATTGGACTAATCCTCATTGGGCTAAAGCTATAGTTCTTGTTGAACAAGAAGTAAAAGGAATGAGCCTAGAAGAATTAACAGCTTTCAAAGCAGAATTTACACAACAAATACATCAAGTTAGTGATAAGGACATTAAGTTTTTAAGCTCACAATATCCTGGCAAAACGAATTAGAACTATATGAAATCGCTAAAGATGCTGCAGAGGAATTTACAAATGACTCTGTTTTATCTTTTTTAGATTTAGACGAAAGTAATCGATTTGTTATTCACGTTTTGCTCAAAAAATTCATGCAAATGAAATTTAGAGACCATCGAAATTTTGACCATGCAATATATCGTGGTTTCTATGTTTATGATGTTGATGGCAATCCTATAGATGAAGATACTATAAATGGAATCTATAGACCGTGGGAAGTAAGAATGGAAGATGCAAAAAATTTAATTAAAAGAATGGTCTTGCAAGGAGTTGCTGATGATATAAATTTTGGGCTTCATGAACCATTATTTAGACCTATAACTTCTTATGGAGATAGGGATAAAGGTTCAAGTTATCATGTCTTTGCTGAAGCCGTAAAAATTTATTTTGCAGCTAAAGAACATATGTCAGATGCTGAAATTGCTTCTGCTATAAGGCTTATTTTAATGGGACATACGCCAAAGCTTGGAGAAGCTAGTTTTGTTCCTAATTTAGTTGCTGCATGGTTTATTTCAGAGCCCATTAGAAATCCTTCTGCTTTCCTATCAGGTATGATGCTACTTGATATGATAGAAAGCGGTATTGTACTTCCTGACACGAATGGAAACAATTGGTACGCATTATATCATACTTTAGTTCATCCTTTAAAAGACTCTGGAGAAGGTAAAGTACAAGATTTATATGGTTCAAAAGAAGGTATAGATCGTTTTGGAGGATCGCACCCAATGGCGCATGGTGGATCAGTTACCGATTCCGTACTGCCTGAAGAAGGTAAAAAACTAACTGCTGTACGACAAAAAGAGGCTAGCCTTTATTTTCACTGGCTAAAGGTTCGTTTGGAAAAAATGGGTATAGAATGCCGTTTAGTAAGTGACGCCGATGAAAAACTCAAGGCTTCTGATGTGAAATTTTCAAATCTAGAAAAGGCAAATGAACATTATCAGCAGAAATTAGCAGCGTTAGATAAAAAGATAGCAAACGCAGAAAAAGATTATAGGCTCTCAAAAAGTGATTTATCCAAAGGAAAAGCCAAGAAAAAATTAGAAGATTTTGCTGCAGAGAAAGAAGCTTTAAAAGCAAATTTTGAAGTCATAAGGCAAGATTTATTATTAAAAGAAATCATAACAATGAAATATATAACCCCTTTGTTGCATGAAAGGTTAGATACCCTTGGCAATTTGTTAAGCTACGTTGGAGTAACAGATACTTTGGTTACAACTATGTCCGATAGTAGCTCTGCAACGTTCACAGCTTCCTCTAGTATAGGCTATATAGGGTCAGGGCTTGGGATAATGGCAATAGATATGGATGGAAACTGCATGTTTAATAGTTTACTCGCTGCTGTCAGAAGGTTAACAAGTTATGAAGGTAATAGACATAGAACTTTAGAGGAGTTAAGAAAAGAAATTGCAGAAGAGATTGAGCAAAATCAAGCTCTATATTTTGAAGCTCTGGAAGTGCAAATTTTTGAAAATATTAGAGATGGCGACTTTGCTGGATTTTAAGGAGTTTTTCGTACCATAATTCAAGAGCTTCACTTTACAAGAGAAAATGCAAGAGCAAGAGGTGAAAATCTGGTGATTGTGGATGACAATATAAGAGAATTAATAGCAACTGGCGGTATAGTTGGAGACTATATTAACATGATACAACATAATGCAGCTTGGGGAGGTAATGTTGAGCTTGGTATACTAAGCCGCATTATGGGTGTTCAAATTATTGTTCATCGTCGAAATGGAAATATTGATCCTCCAATCAATAATACAGGCAATCTAAATGCTCTGGAAGTGCATTTAGACTATAATGGAGGCCATTATAATTTGATAATTATGCCTGGCATGGAACAAGACCCCTTATTAGAATCTACAGTTCCATCAAGTAATAATACTGATACTTTAGATACATTTTCTATACAAACGAGTCATGATCTTGCTGACAATTCTGAATCCATATTACTAGGGTTAGAATCAATGGCAAATATAGGAGTTAGCTTTTATAGTCTTTAAAAAGCATTTGTAACAATCTATCTTATTACGACAATTCTGTATTTTATTAGCGCATTGCTTTATATTTTAGCCCAATAGTGAATCAGCAATTTCAAGCTTTTTAGCTTGCATTTAGCTTAGCCTTTTGTTAGCAAAGTAACACCAGCTCTTATTTTGTTTTATAGTTTATAAGCCCATTAGTTATCATAGCAATTTATAATTAAAGTAATGATTTAATTTATATTTGTAATCCAATCTTAATTTTTTATTAATGTAACTAATCTATACTTTAAGTAAGCAAGTTAGTTTATAGAGAGGCCAAATTATAAGTATGCTTAAAAAGAAAAAAATTGATATATTAATAGTTGGCGCTGGACCTAGTGGTTTAGCGATGGCTTACGAATTAACTAGACGAGGAATAAGCTGTAGAATAATAGAAAAGTTATCTAAACCCTCAGATAAATCAAAAGCTTTAGGTATACAAGCTAGGTCATTAGAATTATTTGAACACATGGGTATATTAAACGACTTTCTAAAGGAAGGGTTGCGGTTAAAGTATCTTAATACTTATAGCAAGATTTCTGAACGCATAAGTCATATTGAAACAAAAAACATTCAGAGCACTTATCCTTTTGTTTTGATCATTCCTCAAAATAAAACTGAACAAATTTTTATCAAAAATCTTAAAAAACTTGGAGTAAAGGTAGAAAGAAATCTTGAACTAACCAGCTATACAGAAATAAATGGAGGTGTAGTTGCAAGAATTAAAAATAATAAAGGTAAAATAGAAGAAAAATCCTTTAAATATTTGATTGGTAGTGATGGAGCACATAGTGTTTGTCGTGAACTAATGGGTACCAATTTTACGGGAGATCAATATAAAACAAATTGGATATTAACAGATGCGCATATAAAATGGCCATTAACGTTTGATGCAATGAGTGTTTTTTTCTCAAAAAATGGATTTTTAGCTGTATTTCCATTGAGTAAAAATCAGGTCAGGTTTGTAGCAAATTACAGTATTGATATTAGTCGTGAAGAATTGGAAAAAAAATTAAATTTATCTTTTTTTCAAAAAATTGTTACTGAAAGAGCTGGACCTGGTATTAAAATAACACGAATTGGATGGATGTCAGCTTTTCTAGTTAATCATCGCATGGCTGATAAGATGTGTTCTAAAAATGTTTTTTTAATTGGTGATTCTGCACATATACATAGCCCGGCTGGTGGCCAAGGTATGAATACTGGTATTCAAGATGCGAATGCTCTAGCTTGGAAAATAGAACTTGTAATTAAAAATAAAGCAAAAGAAGAATTACTACAAAGCCACCAAGAAAGACTTAAAGTAATAAAAAATATTGTCGCTCTTTCTAACCAAATGACCGTTATGGGATCAATTAGAAACCATATTTTGCGTTTTTTTAGAAATAAAATTATATATTTATTATGTAAATCTGATCACTTTAAGAGCTATCTTGTAAATAAAATTGCACAATTAAAATTAAATTATCGTCATAGCTCTATTGTTGTTGAAGATTGGAATAATAATTGCCATTCAATTAAAGCAGGAGATTTATTTCCAGATATCGAACTTTTTGATAAAAAACATAAAAAAACTAGACTTAAAAAAGTTATAAAAGATCATAAGCACACTTTATTAATTTTTACCCAAAATAATAAGGCAGAGAATGTAGAAAGGCTTATTAAAACAAAGTATAAAGACGTAATAGATTTACTAACTATAAAAAACAAAGCATCTCTTAATAATTATAGCACTACTAATAATATTTTTAAGCAGCTTGAAATTAAAGAAACCGGACTTTATCTTTTAAGACCTGATGGATATGTTGCTTATCGTAATCAGCCTATAGATTTAAATAAATTAGTTGCATATTTAAATATAATATTTAATCACTAAAATCACTTTCACTTTAATTTTGTAAATTTTTCACACCATAAATCTCAGGTCATGCTATAAATGTAGAGAAAATTTTGATATTTTAAGCGCTACTTTTTAGTATTAAAAAATAGTATTTCTATAACCTAGCAACCTTTTTTGGAGTGATTACGGTTTTTTACTGTTCTATTTGTAACTTAAATTAACCTTGCACATATCTCATTAAATACTTCATCATTATTCTTAATATATTCTTCAGTTATATCTAGTAAAGCTTTTAAATTGTCACCATTTACATTATCCATTGCTTCCATCCCAGGTTGAAGCTCTACTTCTAGCCTATATCTATTATTTTTAAAAATACTCTTTGATATTGCCTCATCCATAAGCATCTCAGCATCCATCATATCGTCTACTAAGTCCTTATCTTTTAACCAGCCTATTACTCCATTATCACCATTTTCAGCTTGTATTTTATGCTTCACTTCACCAGTACCGATTGAAACAAGTGTTACCTTATTTATATCAAAGCCTGGTTGCATAAAATTCATACTCATTAAAGCAATTATTTCCGGATCGTTATCATATATTCCTCCATCAGATGCTGTAAATTTTATATTGCCCGAAATATTACTGATTATTTTTGGCGCAAAATAAGTAGGTGCAGCAGTTGCAACCTCTGCAATGTCTCGTAAATAAAAATCATATTTTTTATCTTTAAGTGCTGCTTTTGTACTAGCAATATTAGGTTTTGATCCTGTAATGGAGTAAATAGGTATAAACACATGGTATAATGTTTGGCTCAAATATAAATCACCAAACATATTGCTAAGAATTTTATCTAAATTATTTCTATTATATTTTGCACCCCATAATCCAAAACCAGTCCATATATTTCTTAACAAAGATTTGTTAAAAATTTTTTTCGAATCATTGAGATATAAATTAACTATGTCTTGAGCAGAATGTTTAGAAGTTCCTTGCGTATTGGGAATTCCAAGACCTAAAACCACTAAACTTCCAGTACTAGTGCCAGTAGATATATCAAATAATTCTGATGTGCGCTTGTTTGTCCTCTTTTCAATTTCTTGTAAAATACGTGCAGGTATTATACCTCTCACTCCACCACCATCAACTGATAAAATCCTTAATGTATTAGCTGTCATTTTTTGTATTTTTCTATATTTTATTATCAATTTTGATTAAGCTTAAGCTATCTTTTTATAATTCCTTTAATATTAGCAAAAAATACTTAATTTTTGATTTTTAGAATTTATGACTTATCTTTTTTAAGTTTATCAAAAACAGTTAGCATTTGTGCTACCATAGAGCCAGTATCATGAGCATGCGCCGGTACTATTAGGGTAGTGCTTTCTTTAGCAAGTTGCTTAAAAGCTTCAACATACTGTTCTGCCACTCTAAGAGTCATAGCTTCATTTCCACCTTTAGAGTGAATGCTTTGCGCAATTGCGGTTATACCTTTAGCTGTAGAATCAGCAACTAGCAATATAGCCTCCGCCTCTCCCTTAGCTCTATTAACTTTGTCGATGAGAGCAGCTTCTGATTGTAATACTACTTCTTGTTTATAAGCTTCAGCAATATTAATTTGAGCTTGTCTTTTGCCTTCGGATTCTAAAATTTCAGCTCTTTTCTTTCTTTCAGCAGCCATTTGTAATTCCATAGCCTGAAGTACAGTTTGCGGCGGATTAATATCTTTAATTTCATACCTCATACATTGAATACCCCAATTAATCGCTGCTTCGTTAATTGATAAAACTATATTAGTATTCATAGCATCTCTTTCCTCAAAAGTTTTATCTAAAGTCATTTTTCCTATTTCCGAACGCATAGTAGTTTGAGCAAGCTGAACAACTGCGTAATAAGGATCATTTACCCCATAAGATGCTGCTTCTGCATCAACTATACGTACATACAATATTCCATCTAATCTTAGAGTAACATTATCATTAGTAATTGCTGTTTGCTCCATCACATCTATTGCCTGTTCTTTTAAAGAATGTTTGTAAGCGACTCTATCAATAAAAGGAATTAGAATATTTAATCCAGGTTGTGATTTATTATGAAACTTTCCTAACCTTTCGATAATCCATACTTCTTGTTGAGGTACAACTCTTATAGCCTGAAATGCTATAACTAAAAATAATATTAACAATATAATTAAGTACATCGATATGCTAGGTTCTATGATCATTCTTTCTATTCCTTAGTTGATTTAATAAATAAAATATTTCCTTTAACTTTAACAATTTTGACTGTTTCTCCTTCTTTTATATAATCATTAGTATCTATTAGTTGAGCATTCATAATAGTTCCCGACCATTTGACATTACCTATGGTATGACCTTTTATGTCACTATAAATTACTATAGCTTCCTTACCTACAATATCGCTGTAATTTTTCATAGTTTGCATGTGAGCTTTTTTAAAAAATTTCCAGAATATTAAAAAGTAGAGAGAACTTAGACTTACTAAAGCTAATAATATGCTTAATAAATTATCTCCTTTTATTATATTACACTCTATTAGACCAGCTACTGATAAAGCTCCAATGCCAATAAATAAAAATCCTATACCTGAAATAAATCCCATCTCTAGAATTATAGATACTACTCCTAATATAGTTAGCCATAATTGTTCCATTAGTTTTTATCTTTTTTGCTATTTTGCTATAAGACTACATAAACTGATCTTCTCAGTTTTAATTAATTTATAATCTTACTCTGATTTACTTGTTTGTCCAGTTTTTCCTGGGCACATAACAACAATTCAAATAAAATAATTTTATTAGAATGATATGCTTTTTATCATGAATTTGTTTTGCTTAAAGTAAGTAAAATCTATTAGTATTAGCTGATAGTATATATACTAAACGTTCGAATAGGCTGGTATACAATATTTAACTAAAGTAAAGTGGTTTAATTAACTATGAGAAAAACTCCTTCATATCTAAATTTTGATAACCTAAATTATAAATGGAAAAATAATGTAGATTATCGTAAAAATCAAGATAAATATCAGGTTGGTAAAGGTGAGCAAGGTGTATTAATTTGTGAACCATATAAAACTGAAATATTACCTTTTTGGAAATTTAAAGATCGATACATAGCAGCTGAAAGTAGTGATAAAATATATCAATTATTTCTCGATTATTTAAATAAAAAAGAATTTATTGGTGCTGATATGGCAAGAAAATATTTACAAATGGGATTTACTCGTGCAAGAAGATATGCAAATTATAAAGGTGGACTCAAATATAGCAAAGAGGACTATCATTTACTGGAGAAGTTTACAGGTGATCCAGAAAAAATAATAAGTGCTGAAATATTCTATAAGAAATGGCAAGAAGCAGAAAATCACCCTATTTATGCTAAAATGAAAGCCGAATGGAAGAAAAAATTTGGATAAATTAAAGTAAAATATACGTAATATAAAAAATATCATGAAAAATAAATATTTATTTTTTAAAAGAATTTACTAGGTATATTTTGGTATAACAAAGTTAATAAAATATCTAATTTATTTTGACTTATACTCTACCGTTGCTTGTTTATTTTTTCATGATTAATTAGCCACTTTTTACGTGCAATGCCACCACCATATCCACCGAGCTCACCATTACTATTGATTATACGATGGCAAGGAATGATAATAGCATGTTGATTTGCACCGTTAGCATTAGCCACTGCTCTGAATGCTGTGGGCTTCCCAATAATAGAAGCTTGTTTCAAATAGCTTCTTATCTCACCATAAGGGATTTCAATAAGTGCTTGCCATGCTAATTTTTGAAACTCACTACCGGTCAAACATAATTTTGTTTTGAAACTATGCAAATCTCCATCAAAATATGCCTCTAGCTCTTTCTGAATGCTCTCAATTGGCTTGCTAAGTCCAGGAATAATTGCTGAATTTGTTTTTATACGAAGCTTTTTAACTTCATTCTCAAGTCCCCTTCTATCAACAAACTCTAGCAAATACAGAAATTCATCATCAGCTATAGCGATCATTGGTCCAAGAATTGTATCAAGCCAAGCCGCTTTTAGTATATTATAGTCAACAGAAACTTTAGTTGGTGGTGCACCCATTATTTTAGAAAAGGCATCTCTGAAGCCGCTTGAAGACTCGTATCCCGCATCTAATTGTGCATCTATCACATTTTCTCCTGATCTTATTTGTTTCATAGCAATTCCCATACGTCTACTTCTAGCATATTCTACAAATGTCATACCAAATCTCTTTTTAAATTGTCTGCGCGCTGTTGATTCGTCTATTTTTATTTCTTTAAAATCTGCAGCTTTCCATCTTTTTTCAGGATTTTCCTCCACTAGTTTAACGAGCCTTGCTACTAAACTCGAAACATGATTTGGATGTGAAAGTGGCTTACATCTTTTGCATGGACGAAAAGAAGCAAGTAAAGCTTGTTTTGCATTATCAAAAAATTCACAATTTTCAAATTTTGGCTTCCTAGCCGAGCAAGTAGGACGACAAAATACACCTGTAGTTTTGACGCCAACATAAAAAATACCATCATATTCACTATTTTTATCTAGTAATGCTTTATATAATTCTTTCTTTTTTTTATCTGTGATCATTTTATGCATCTTTAAAATAATGATAATTTTTAAAAAATTATATCAGCTAAAAAATTAGACGCGACCGAAAATCAGGCATTGATTTTTTATAGATAAAAAATGAATTAAAAATTACTGCAGTAACTATTTCAACTAAGAAAAATACATTATTTCCTTTTTAGTTTATTCAATAAATAGCTTGCTCTAAGTAAATTATATGAAAAATAAGATAAATAGATTACTTGAAAAAAAGTATGTTTGTGCTATAGTTCAATCATGCTAAGTTTTATAGACTATATAATAAATTATCAAGAAATTTTAGGATTTATAGCTGCTACGCTTGGCTCTGTTTCTTTTTTACCACAAGTTGTTAAAATATGGAGATTAAGGTCTGTAAAAGACATATCTACTAGTATGTATATATTATATACTATTAGCGTAATATTATGGTTGATTTATGGTATTGTTATAAAATCTGCACCACTTATCATAGCTGAGATAGTAACACTAATTCTGGTATCTACAATTCTTGTAATGAAGTATTTATGGAAATAATGAAGTTATGCGTTTAATCGCTAATATGGCCGTTCGTTTATCGAAAAATTAAGCTATAATAACACGTCTTATGTAATTCATTTTTCTAAGATTTTTAAATTGTTTTTATTAAGAAAACCTGGTTCGAAAAATTTATCAATAACCCACCACAAATTGGCTTAAAATCAATCGTTCCACAAATTTTTAAGCTGTTAAAAAGGTTAGGCATTGTAATAGTAACTTTTTTTATATTCTGACTATAAATCATTTACAACTAATAGCCTACAATAAACCTTGACAATAAGATAAAAAAGTTGAAATTGTATTCCTGAAAGTCAATTTATAGTTATATTAATAACAGTAAAAATATGGCTTAAGGAGGATATATGGATTTATTAAAACAAATAAAAGATATTTATGATTTGACTAGAGGATATAATCATCTTAGTGCTCCTACTCACAACATTGAGGAAGAAACTGAGAAAGAACCAGTGCAACAAATCAAAAAGAAAATAGATAAAATTGGTGGTACTGATAAAAGCATAAAACAATTAGGCACAAAACGTGCTCATGAAATAGTTAGCTAAAGCAGCAGTAGCACTAGCGTATTATAAAGTACAATTTTTAGGTATTACAAAAATATATATCTTGAAGCATTGGAATTATTATTTTTATTTACCAAAAAAATTGTATAGGCGCGTAATAGGCAAGTAGAGATTGATGAACAACAAAAATATTTAGTTAATTGCTTTTATAGGAGCTTTTAACTGTTGAATTAACTCAGCAGGTGTATCGCTAAATACTGCATAAACTCCTAATTTTTTTGCTTCTTGGTACTCTTGTTTACTATTAATACCAAATATAAAAATTTTAGCTTGATCGTTACTAGCTTCTTCTATACATTCTACTGCTTTATTATCCCACAATCTAAAATGTACCTTATTAATATCATCACCAAGAGCAAAAGATTCTTTTACTATCATTTCAATGTCTAGCTCAAAACCAATATAATGACTAGAATTAAGTTTATAACAGCAAGTCCCTTTATTACGCATAGTTAATAAAAGCTCTCGAGTTTTGTGGCGACTTTCGAATAATTTAGCTTCTGGCTTTTGTTCTTTAAAATAATTTAAATGCTCTATATTCGTAGAATAAAAAATTAATCTCTGCCATGCATTTTTTTCATTAACTAATTTTACAATTGCATCAACTAAAGGCTTTGCTGGCAATGATTTTAAATCAACTATAATTTCCAAATTTGGAAATTTATTTAGAACTTCAGCCAAAGTAGGAATTTTATAACCTTTACCTCTTTCTGGAAAAGACTTATTAGATTTAGGATCAAAATTATAAGCTGCATCAAGTGCTTCTAAATCTTGGTAATTCCATGCATTAACTAAGCCTTTACCGTTTGTCCGAGATGCTAAATCATTTGGGTGATATAAAACCACTACTCCATCTTTACTTAATTGAACATCAATTTCAATTCCATCGCTACCAACATTAATAACATTTTCAAAAGCAAATATAGTATTTTCAGGAAAATTATTTTTTCCACCACGATGAGCTATTATCTTTGGAGAAACAGTATAACTTGTTGTTGCTTTCATTAGTAGACACCCACTATAGCTATATTTAGCAATCTCATAATGAAACTATATTGCTAATTTTTATACTCAAAATATTTTTATTATTAATACACTATAACTATAAAAGCTTTTTTACTCAAACCTAACATATAACTTTATTATTAGATTCGATTAAAATAAAACCAATTCATGATATAAATAATTCTTTTACTAATAGACTCTTAGCAATTCATTCCAATTAGTAGTATATCTAGATGTGCGATGTTCGCATTTCATACTCCATTCTCTCTTAGTACCTTGAGCGGCAAAAAAAACTGTATCTCTTCCCATTTTGTTATTTAGTTTGGTCATTACATCAAGAATAGAAGATTGTTGTTGTGAATTTTCGGCTACAAAAAAGTTTTTCTGAATACGTGATCCATTTTTCAACCCTAGTAATACTATTCCTGCTTTTTTATATGAATAATTTTGTTTAAATATGTTTTTTAACCTTTCTTTAGCTTGCTTAATTATCAGTATAGTATCATTAGTTGCTTCCTCAAACCAATACACATCACTATACTGATAGTTAGCTTTATTGTTTCTATACAATTTTTCTTTAAGAAAAATATAGATCCCTTGAGCAAATGCACCTTCCTTCCTCATTTTCTCGCAAGCTTTTACGGTATAATGAGATATTGCTTCCTCTAATTCAATTATACTATTTACAGCTTTACCAAATGATCTGGAAGAAATAATATTTTTTTTGTAGACAATCCTTCTCCTGTTTCATGGCAATCTATACCTTTTAATTCCATTACTAACTTTTCACCCATTACTCCAAATATTTTACGAATTGCTTTGCTATAATAGTCCCTAAGCTGAGAAGCGGTACCAATACCTAAGCATTTTAATCTTATATTTAATTTCCTACCTATCCCCCATATATCTTTTATATCAAAATTATCCATTATTTGTTGTTGCTCTAAACCATCCTTTAAGTACAATACCACTGCTCTAATTCGTTTAGCTATATGATTGGCTATTTTAGCTAAAGTCTTACTTTTCCCGATACCGATAGACACCGGAATACCAATCCATTTTTTAATTTTATCTTTTATTGATGTAATATATTCAATTAAATCTTCATCAGTTCCATCAAGCCTTAAAAAAAGCCTCATCAATAGAATAAATTTCTAAATGAGAAGATAGTTCTCTAATTGTATTCATCACACGATTAGATACATCTCCATAAAGCTGGTAGTTCGAAGATAGAACTTTAATATTATGTGCTTTACATAATTCTTTACATTTAAAATAGGGTATACCCATAGGTATACCTAAAGCTTTTGCTTCATTAGATCTAGCAATAACGCAACCGTCATTATTAGAGAGAATAACAACAGGACAATTTTTTAATTTAGGAAAAAAAGCTCTCTCGCAAGAAGCAAAGAAGTTATTACAATCTATGAGAGCATATATAGTCATATAGCTTATATTATTATTACAGTTTTCGTACTACTGAAGTAACCACTCCCCAAATGCAAACTTCATCTCCTTCTGAAGAAGTTTTGATTAGAATCGGAGTGTAATTTTTATTTTCTGGAGCTAAATAAGCTTGATTATTAATATATTTCAGTCTTTTTACTGTAAATTCGCCATTTATAACAGCAATTACTATTTTACCAGCTATAGGGGTTATACTTCTATCTACTACCAAAATATCATTTTCTAAGATACTAGCTTCAATCATTGAATCTCCCGCCATTCTTACAAAAAAAGTAGCTACAGGGTGATCAATTAAATATTCATTTAAATCTAATTTAGTATCCATAGATCCTTCAGCAGGTGAAGGAAATCCAGCCTGTACTTTAGAGCTATAAAGTATAGGTACGGATATAGTTAAGTCTGGTCTTATCATTTTTTGAATTCTGTATATTTATTACTATAAATTAATTATAGTTCTTTAATTAATCAATTTCAATTTTTATTTTATAAGTTTAATAATCTTTAATAAATACGCTAATCATGACATAAGGTTCGTTATAATGGATACTAAGTACGCAAAAAATATAAATGAAATTAGCTTAAATTTAAGTCCAACAATCAAAGTAAATTATCTTTACGTAAATTAAGGAAAGAGATATGCGATTCAAAAAAAACTAAGCACACATAGATTGTAATCATGACAAAAGAAACTTTTCTTATCAGTAAGATAGCTTTAGATAAAATTGAAAATGGAGAACCTTAAGTACCAATAGAAATTACACAGCTATATTTAGGCTTATGATAATAATTTTTCTATTCTTCGATCAGGTATGATCCACATTAAAATCACTACAAAATAAATCATCTGAGATATTTTCTCATAATAAAAAGCAGTAGGTATGGCAATTAAAAATAAAATCAAAGACATTTTGCCTTTAAAATCTTTTCCGATAGCATTCGATAAAACCGAATTTGGGTTATATTTTAATATTGAAAATTGTAAAATACGATAAGCAGCAGCTGTTAATAATAGCTCTATCCCATATACAGCAGTTGGTAAAGGCTCAAAATGATTTTCTCCCATCCAATCTGTAGTAAAAGGAATTAAGGAGACCCAGAAAAGAAAATGTAAATTTGCAAGTAATATTTGTCCGTTAACATGAGTGACAGTATGAACCATGTGATGATGATTACTCCAATAAGTACCAATGTAAAAAAAGCTTATCACATAACTCAAAAAAATTGGTGCCATTGAGCAAAGATGTTCAAAACTAGATCCATGAGGTGCTTTGAGCTCTAAAACCATTATGGTAATAGTCACTGCTAAAACTCCGTCACTAAAAGCTTCAAACCTAGCTTTACTAATTCCTTTGCTTTCTTTCATTTTTATATTTTATAATAAATAAATTGTTTTAATTTTCTTTCTTTCGCTATCAAGAATAATCACTTTATGACTTTAAAGCTCTCTTTATTCCTGAGAATATAAAATTTTTATGCTTTTTCTACCTAAGAAAAAGACTTAATCTAACTTTAATATTCAAGTATACTAAAAGACAATTATTCTATAGTCAAATTTTTTTGCTGTAACAAAAAGCCTGCTATAAAAACATGATATGCACAAAATACTTTGAGATCTGGCCTTAAAAATAAATGTTATTATCACATTTTCCTATGTAAAATAACTCTACTTAAAACTCTCTTCTTACCGGTGATTCAGCCTATTTACATTTACTCTTGAGAAATACACATATGGTTGAGTATTTCGTACCCTAATGATAAGAAAAATAATTGCTTATAAATCTAATTAGTACCACCATTTAAGAAGCTTCTAAGCTTCTTAGATCTGCTAGGATGCTTTAACTTTCTCAAAGCCTTAGCCTCTATCTGTCTAATACGCTCTCTTGTAACAGAAAATTGCTGACCAACTTCTTCTAAAGTATGATCAGTATTCATGCCAATACCAAACCTCATCCTTAGTACTCGCTCTTCACGCGGGGTGAGGCTTGCTAATACCCTAGTAGTAATTTCACGCAAATTAGATAAAATAGCTGCATCAACAGGTAGCATTGCATTTTTATCCTCAATAAAGTCACCTAAAGAGCTGCCATCCTCATCACCAATTGGACTTTCAAGACTAACTGGTTCTTTAGCAATTTTCATCACTTTACGAACTTTTTCAATAGGCATCGACAAACGTTCAGCAATCTCATTTGGAGTCGGTTCATAACCAAGTTCATAAGCCATTTGTCTGCTAGTACGCACAATTTTATTAATAGTCTCAATCATATGCACAGGTATGCGAATAGTCCGAGCCTGATCAGCAATCGATCTTGTAATAGCTTGCCTTATCCACCATGTGGCATAGGTAGAAAATTTATAACCACGACGATATTGAAATTTATCTACAGCTTTCATCAATCCAATATTACCTTCTTGAATTAAATCAAGAAACTGTAACCCACGATTAGCATATTTCTTAGCAATTGAAATAACTAATCTTAAATTGGCTTCTATCATTTCTTTTTTAGCTCTTCTTGCTAAGCGCTCACCTTTTTGTACAGCCATAACTAATTTTTTAAAGTCTAAAATATTAACACCAATTTTTTCAGCAACATCATCCATTTCTACAAGCAAAATCTTGATTTCAGCGTCTTCTTGACTAATAAAGTTAGCCCATTGTTTATTAACTTTAGACATTTTCTTTAGCCAAGCATCAGTTAAACTCTCTCCGGTAAAATACTTAATAAAATCTGCTCTGCTAATACCATTTTTTTCAGCTATTTTCAGAAATTTTAATTCAAAATTGATTATACGTTTGCTATAGCCGTAAAGATTATCGATCAAATACTCAATGGATTTATCATTGATATGTAGATCTTTTATACAATCAGCCAATTTAGCTGATAATTTCTTGTAAGTAGCACTAGTTTTGGTTTGACCCTTTTTGAAAATATATAATAATTTTTCACAAATTTTTGCAATTTCACCAAAATTATCAAGCATTTTAGGCATTAGGCTAGCTTCCATAGCTAATAAAGAAACATTTTGCTCTTCATCATCTTCATCGTCAAATGCCTCCTCACCTTCAGCACCTTCAAACTCATTTTCTTCATCTTCTTTCTCATCGTCCATACTTGAGATAGATTTTGTCAAATCTGAGCTGGCCAAATTGTCTTCGCAGAAAGTTTCTTCGAGATCAATTACATCACGTAACAAAATCTTTTCATTAACTAAATCTTCAAACCAAGAAATAAATTTTTTCATTGCAAGAGGCGTTTCACAAAGAGACGCAATCATAGAGTTTCGTCCCTCTTCGATTCTCTTGGCAATTACGATTTCATCCTCACGTGATAACAAACGAACTCCACCCATATCTTTAAGATATTGACGAACAGGATCATCAGTTATGCCAACTAGAACTTCTTCAACAACCTCTAATTCAGCTCCTTCTTCATTGATATCAAACTCATCATCTACAGCAAGATCAAACTCTTCTTCTTTAACAACGCTATCAACTTCTAAAATGTTTATACCAGCTTCTGAGAGAGAATTAAAAGCACTATCAATGATATCAGGAGTAAACAAATCAGCAGGTAATAACTTATTAACCTCATCAAAAGTTAAGAACCCTTTAACTTTACCAGCTGCTATTAACTTCTTTAGAGAAGCATCAAGATTTTTAGACGCAGTATCATTCGTAGGCTTATTTTCAATATTTTCTTCAATATTCTTGTTCACGCCTTTTTTATTCTTACTCATAATTTTCACTCTATTTTTTCTTTAATATGTTGTTCAAGCTTTATAATTTCTTCCTGTAATGCTATAGCTATCTTCATTGATCCTTCATCTAAACTTCGCATAGCATTTTTATATTCCATTTTAAGTAACTCTAGATTGTAATTATCAAAAGCTTCTTCCCATAATGTTACTATGTCATTGTCATTCTTTATACTAATTTTATCAATAAAATATGAATTGTCCCCACATAAAAAATTTAATTGCGTTGGTAAGAGCTTTTCGCTAATTCCCACTTTAAAACTACTACTAAAATCTTTATCATTTTCTATAGCACTAGCACTTACAAAAGCTTCTTCTACTGCCTTATATATATCACGAGATAAATTAATCTTTGATTCAATCATGATAAAGTTTTCATAAATTTGACTATTTCTTAGCAAAAATGGATATTCTATTACTAATGCTATTAAGCATAACTCACATCTTTGTAAGCCAGATAAACTTTTAACATTAACCAAATCACCATTAATACTAGATTTATGCTCTTTTACTTTATTTTGAGTACCATAAGAACTGAAGTTCTGCCACAGTCTATCATTAAAAAATTTTTTGTAAAATTGTTTCACACTCGGATGTATGATTTCTTCAGCTAAATCTAATAAATTTTTTTGTAATAATGCCTTTTGCTCGGGAGTTTTAACTTCAAGCTTATGTAAAGTTGTCTGCCACAACATTTCCGAAAGAGGAATAGGAGCATCAAGCAAAGATTGTAAATGATTTTTCCCAAAATTCTTTACTACATCATCCGGATCATAACCGGCTGGTAATTTAACAAATTGCACTGAGTAACCTGGTTTTAGCATAGATAGCGCTAATTTAGCACATCTATCCATAGCATTAATTCCAGCTCTATCACCGTCCATACATAATACTGGATTAGGACAATAACGCCAAATTTTTTGTAAATGCTCTTGAGTAATAGAAGTACCTAAAGTAGCAACAACGTTATTAATACCAACAAGATTTAAAGCAATAACATCCATGTACCCTTCTACTATCACAATAGATTTATTTTTATTACCTGAATTTAGAACAAGGTTTTCCGCATAAAGATTATGGCCTTTTTTAAATAAAATAGTCTCAGGAGAGTTTAAATATTTTGGTGCGTTATCACTTTCAGCAAGTAACCTACCACCAAAACCGATAATACGACTTTTACTATCATAAATAGGAAAGATAATACGATTGCGAAAACGATCATATACTTGAGACTTAGGCTCGGTAATTAACCCAGTTGATATCATTTGCTCCTTACTAACAGATTGTGTTAATAAAAATTTATATAAACTATCTGTATTATCAGGAGCAAAACCTAAATTAAATTTCTCAATTATTTCATCTGTTAATCCTCGACCTTTTAGATATTTAAACGCCTGTAAACCGTGTATTGAATATAATTTTTCATTAAACCATTTAGCTGCCATAGCCATAACCTGATAAAAGCTGGCTAGCCTCTGTATTGAGTTAATCTCTGCTTCTGTATGATTTTCTGGTATTGCGATGCCATGTTCTTGAGCTAAAGCCTTCACAGCCTCAACAAAATCTAACCCTCTAGTTTCAACAACAAATTTAACAACATCTCCATGTTCGCCACATCCAAAGCAATGATAGAAATTTTTGTCATTATTAACTGTAAAGGATGGGGTCTTTTCAGTATGAAAAGGGCATAAACCATAATATTCTTTGCCACGCGGTGATAGCTTTACCTTTTGGCTAACAACGTCTGATACCCTTATTCTTTCACGAAGTAAGTCAATAAACTCAGAAGAAAAATACATAAATTCTCTATCTACTGTTGAAATTTAAATCATTATATACTATTAATACATATCATGTAATAGCAACCTATAATAAATTCGTAATAAACCTATAACATTTAAAGCTTGTTAAATAAGCATTTAGCAAATTAAAATATTAAAAACAAAGGAAAGACCAATGCAAAATTTCCCGATGACTGCAAAAGGATTTGCAAAATTAACAGAAGAACTAAAGCATTTAAAAACAGTGGAAAGACCTTCTATTATTAAAGCTATTGCAGAAGCAAGAGCACTTGGAGACCTTTCAGAAAATGCTGAATACCACTCTGCTCGTGAAAAACAAAGCTTTATTGAGGGCAGAATTATAGAATTAGAAGATAAAATCGCTAGATCAGAGGTTATTGACATATCAAAACTATCAGGCGATATAGTAAAATTCGGCGCAACTGTAAAACTGATCGATTACGAAAACAATAAAGAACATGTTTACCAAATAGTTGGAGAATACGAGGCAAACTTAGATCATGGACTAATATCAATTGCTTCGCCTCTTTCAAGGGCTATTATTGGCAAAAAAATAGATGATATAGTTGAGGTTGTGACTCCAAACGGATTGAAAGAATATCAAATACTAGAAGTAGAGTTTAAGTAATCAAGCTCTAACTATTAAATGACTTATTTAAATAATTGATTTATACTCAATTTGTACCCTAACAGTAACAACTTAAAATGCTAATATATATAAAGAAAAAAATTTTAATAATAAGTGCTGCTTTTTGCTTGATAAGTAATACAGCATTTGCCTTTGTTGGAGCTTATGTCACTAAAGATGGAAGCAGTATTACTACCTCTCAATCAAAAGTAGTCATTGCACATAAAGAACAAAAAACAATTCTTACAATAACTAGCAATTTTAATACCTCAGCAACTAGCTTTGCTTTAATCGTACCAGTGCCATCAAACGTTAAAAAAGCTAATATACGTTATGTTGACT
Organism: uncultured Rickettsia sp.; assembly: GCA_964515755.1. Classification (GTDB taxonomy): domain Bacteria; phylum Pseudomonadota; class Alphaproteobacteria; order Rickettsiales; family JABSSG01; genus JAGVLN01. The sequence goes on from CAZEVK010000001.1 coordinate 85,033, forward strand.
ATGAAATAGTCAATAAATTAGACAAATATACCTCCCCCCGCTTAATAGAATATATAGATTATGATCCATGTAACCCAGAATCAATAAAAAGACCGCCAATAGAGACCACACAAAGCTTCACTACTATAGATATGGACAAAGCGATTGCTCTGGAAATAAATAACCCTCAAACTATCACTCCAAGTAATTTAATTATCTTAACTTCAAAAGAAAGTATTGGTATCGATATTACCCTAAAGAAATATGGTTATAACTTACCTCAAAATTATCTGGATGTTATAAATAGTTATAACGAAAAACAAATGAAATTCATTATTATTGAGCTAACCAAAGATAATGATAATAAAGCTACATGGTTAAAGCCAATACAAATTGAATATGAATCAGATCAATTTTCATTACCTGTTAATATCGGATCATTAAATGCACCGCAAAATCAAAAACATGATATGTTACTATTCACTCTATCTAATCAGGGAGAAGTATTAACAACAAATTATGAAACCAAGAACATGCCTGGTAATTTTGATTTACCAGTGACATCCATAAACGAATTTACAAAATTTTATGATAAGTTTATGAATAAAATTTTTAAGGTTCATCCTAATATTATTCGTAAAGAGTATTCTTGGCCAATGGGAGCATGCAAACCATGCACTTCCGCACCATTATCAATTGATGAATTATCAACCCTTGGAACATTTTGGTACCATTTACCTAAAGAAGGAAGAATGGGACTAGTAGCACCTTTCTCAGCTATATATGTTACCAGATTACATACTCAGTATGGTTATGATACATTTGAAAATGACTTAACTCTTGAAGAAGGTAATGCAAAAAATAAATATCAGACGTATTTTAATATCAAACACCCTATTCCCGAAAATCAATCTAAATGTGGCGATGAATATGCTATTGAGCTAAAAAAGGCTCAAGAACAGCAAAAGAAAAATTTAGAATTATCTTTATAAAAAATTATTTTTTTAGATGTTCTTTTACCAAAAGTTCTGCGATCTGAACGGCATTAAGTGCAGCTCCTTTACGAACATTGTCAGATACTACCCATAAACATAAACCATGTTCTACACTAAGATCTTTTCTTATTCTTGAAACATAAACCATATCTTCACCAACACATTCAATTGGAGTAGAAAATTTGTCCTGTTGCTTAAACACCATTACACCAGGCATTTTTGATAAAACCTTGATAGCATTATCGACAGTTATTTCATCATAAAATTCGATATTTACTGCCTCACTATGACCAACAAATACAGGTACACGAACACAAGTTGCTACAACTTCAATATCTGGGCTTAGGATTTTTTTTACCTCATTACGCATTTTGTTTTCTTCTTTAGTAAAACCATCTTCGTCAAATACATCAATCTGAGGAATAAGATTGAAAGCAATTTGTCTAGAAAATTTTTCTGGAGGAACTTTTTTATAGCTAAAAATAGCCTTAGTTTGTTCATACAATTCGTCCATGCCCTTTTTTCCAGCACCAGAAACTGATTGATAAGTTGCAACCACAACTCTCTTAATTTTGACTAAATCATGCAAAGGCTTAAGAGCCATTACTAACTGAATTGTTGAACAATTAGGATTAGCAATTATATTTTTCTTTTTATAGTCCTTAATTTGAGCACCATTTACTTCAGGGACTATCAAAGGTACATCTGGATACATTCTAAAATGAGAAGTATTGTCTATAACTATACAACCTGCCGCAGCTGCTATAGGTGCATATTTAGCTGACACAGCTCCTCCGGGTGAAAATAACGCAATCTTAACATTACTAAAGTCGAAATTATCTAAGGATTTAACCTTTAAGATTCTTTCCTCACCAAAACTAACCTCTTTACCCAGAGACTGTCGTGAAGCCACAGCTTGAATAGTATCAACAGGAAAATTCCTCTCAGCAAGAATTTCTAATATTGATGTCCCAACATTACCAGTTGCACCGACCACTGCTACACTATATTTCATATTTTTACTCATAATTTATTTTTTATCAGATAACGTTAAAAATGTATGTCGTAATTGATCATCTTCAGAAAACACCCCTAAAAGATGATTAGTCCTAATTTTAACACCATTTTTATTTGCGCCACGACAAGACATACATTCATGTTCAGCAACTATAGAAACCGCAACACCCAAAGGCTTAAGACAAGAATTAATAGTATTAGCTATCTGAGCAGTAAGTCTTTCTTGAATTTGCAATCTCTTCGAGAAAATATCTACAATTCTTGCTATCTTACTTATACCAACTACCACATCATTAGGCATATAAGCCACATTAGCCACTCCTTTAAAAGGCAGAAGATGATGCTCACAAAATGAAATAAAACTTATATCTTGCAATAAAACCATACCATTATAACCCTCAATATCGGTAAAAGTTTTATTGATAACTGCAATAGGGTCTTGATCATAGCCTACAAAACATTCTTTATAACTTTTTAAAACTCTTTTTGGTGTATCTAAAAGACCAGCTCTGCTAGGATCATCACCTAACCAACGAATTAGAGTTCGTACTGCCTCTTCAGCTTGATCTTGCGTAGGTTTTATAATTTTGTTACCCATTTAGTTACTCGTTTTAAAGCATTTATAAAAAAACGCACTATAGCATATATACACAAATAATAAACCACCAATTAATGCGAATAAGCCGCCAACACCCATAAAACCAAGCGCAGTAGTAGCTTTAGCTGACAATGCTTCACCGGGAGTTTTTCTTAAAGCTCCATACCCTCCAGAAATTGCTAAGCCTACAATATGCATCATCTGCCCAACGCAATAAATATATGGAATTATTCTAACCAATTTATTTTTAGAAAAATGAAAACTTAAACGAGTTAAATATAAATATATTAATCCCATCAATGAAATAGTAATACCAATGATTGAGCCATGATAATGTGCAGGAATTATAGTATTGCTTTCATTAATCCAAAAGCTAATTATCCCACCGCTAAAAAATAAAACCATCGATGAAATTAAAGCAGAATACTCAAAGCAATAATAATCTAATTTACTGCTCTTAATCATTTTAAAGGTTAAATATACGGCAAGCACACTAGAAGAAATTCCTGCAAAATAGCGCATATGTGTAGTAAAAAATAAAGTATATTCTAAAGAAGCAATAGCAAGCTTGTTACTGATAATTAAGGGAGGTAAAACTAGTACCACATTTATAATTGCAGTAAAAATAAGCAGTTTATTTTGTACTAAATCTTTACCAGATATTCTGCCGTATAATACTATCCAAGCAAATTGCATAAGTTGAACATACATAAATTGTAATATATGCCCTCCTCCCCAAAATAATTTCTCAAAATAATCTTGAACACCAAATACTAAAATATGATCAGTTTGCTGCAATTTATGATATGCCACATAAATACAAATGATTGCAGTCAAAGTAATCACAGCTGAAGTAAGCGCATAAAGGCAATGCTGGTCGAGGATTTTTTTTGTATTAACGATAAATCTATATAAAAAATGAATATTATTAATTATCACAGAACAAGTCAAAAACGATAGGCCTAAAGCGAAAGGAAAATTTTGTAAAATCGGAACATAATTATTCATAAAGGGCAATGCTTTATATAACGGCGATATTGTAATCATAGATGTTCCAAATAATGCCAAAACAAACATTATTAATGAGACATAATTATAAGAGTAAAAGTTTATTAAAGCTGATTGAACAGCAAAAAACCATACTAAAACAGATAGATCAACATGAACAATGAGTGCAGAACGAAAAAAATCTTTATATGGAACAAAGTCATATAAAATAGGTGTACGCAATAATACTAATATAATTGAATATAATCCAGCAATTCCAACTGCTGAAATCGCTAGAAAAAACCAATAAGACGTGAGTTTATTACTTAGTATATTCATATCAAAAATTATAGAAGCTAACAATTAAATAAATTCATACCATATTATACTAGCTTTGCCTATAGAATTAACATTTTCGAACCAGCCATTACTAAGCACTTCTATATCGAAAGAAAAATCCTTTGCCCTCTATGTGTTATAAGTGAATTCTTGCCTATACAGCAGTGATACCACAAACCAGCATCTCGTTAATTCTTACATATTATATTTATTTTGTACTAACTTGAACTATATTCACTTGAATATTTAGAAGTTATATGTTATATTACTAAGAGTGAATTTTATTCATAAATGAGGTGCTTTTATGAAATTAGCCACAACTGCTATTTCTACATCCAGCGGCGGTTTAGCGCAATACTTACAAGAAATCAAAAAATATCCCTTACTCTCAGCGGAAGAAGAATATATTTTGGCTAGGTCTGTGGTAGAACATCAAGATATTAATGCTGCGCATCAACTTGTAACAAGTCATTTGAAGTTAGTAGTAAAAATTGCACTTTCCATGCGTGGTTATGGAATCTCTTTAATGGATTTAATCTCAGAGGGTAACATTGGCTTAATGCATGCAGTTAAGAAATTTAATCCTGAGCTTGGTCATCGCCTCTCTACCTATGCAATGTGGTGGATTAAGGCTTCTATACAAGAGTATGTTATTAAATCTTGGTCTATGGTTAAGATCGGAACCACTATTGCACAAAAAAAATTATTTTTTAATCTAAATAAACTTAAACAGAAAATTCGTAATTTCCATTCACGAAGTCATGATAATCTATCCAATGAAGACGTAGGCGTGATAGCAACTCAATTAAATGTTACACATCAAGAAGTTAAAGAAATGGACAGTAGACTTTCCGGAAATGATTATTCTTTGGATAGTCCTATTCATAATGATGATGGTGATAGTACAACTATGATTGATTTTATCCCTGAAAATAGAGCAAATCAAGAAGTAACCATGGCTCATTTTCAAGAAGAAAGCCTTAAGAAAAAATTATTCAATAAAGCTATGTTAACACTTAGCGAACGTGAACAATCTATTATATCAGCTCGTCATCTTCAAGATGATCCAGAGACACTTGATGTACTGAGCAAAAAATACAATATTTCGCGAGAACGTATTCGTCAAATTGAAACTAGAGCGTTAGAAAAATTACAAGAATACGTTAAAACTAATTTCTTAAAGTTCGCTTAAAGATAACAAAGAAGTAATTATTCTTTGGCATGTAATATTAAAATCACTCCTAATGAAATAACTATAAGCGTTGATAAAATTGCTGCTAAATAGCTTGGTACTGAGCCATTAACACCCAGAAGAGTTACAACCTCATTAAAGAAAAACAGAATAAATCCACTACTTAAGCCATAAAAAATAATTCTTAAAGGAGATACAAAACGTATTGGTTTTAACGCAAATGACGCGGCAATTAAAATCAGTCCGCACATTAAAAAAGGACGAGCCAACATTTTATAAAAATATGCCATGTGTTCTAAGGCAGAATATCCAGATGTCTTAAGTATTGAAATGAAATGCCATAGCCTCCAAATAGAAATAGTATCAGGATTAACAAAGCTATTTTTTAGATCATACTCTTTGAAAGATGTAGGTAGTTTTATCAATGCTTCTTGCTTAGTCAATTTATGTACTTGAAAAATCGTACTATTACCTAATAACCACTCTCCATTTGAAAGAGTAGCTGTTTTTGCATCAATTCTCTCAAGGAAATTATAATCTTTATCTAACACAAGAAATGAAACATCAACCAATTGTGATTCCTTTGCATTAACGTATTTTGCATTAACAATCCTTTTTTGTTGCTCTGGAGACTCAAACTTATCAATAAACCACAAACCAGAGCCTGAAAAAGACAATATACTAGCAGCATCTCCAAAATAATATTTACTAATTATTTTGCGATTATAGTCTGTTAGTGACGTTGATATAGGATTTAGCACTGTTATAAACAATGCACCAAAGATAAAAGTAACAGCTAAAAATGGAAATAAAAATTGCCAAATTGAAACACCACTAGCTTTAATAACTGTATACTCATTGCTTTTAGAAATTTTTGTAAATGCTAAAATTGCTGAAATAAACATTAGAAAAGGTACTGTTTCATGCAATAAATCAGGAATTTTAAGAAAAGCAATTTTTGTAATTATGCCAAAACCAATATGTTTACCTACTGAGCTACTTAATAAATCAATGTAATTACCTATAAGCAAAGCAATAACAATTATTGCCAAAATAACAGCAATAGCCTTACAAAACTGCTTACAAAGATATAGAAATAAAATCTGATACATAATAATATAAATGGTGGGCCTGGTAGGACTTGAACCTACGACATATCCGTTATGAGCGGAGTGTTCTAACCAACTGAACTACAGGCCCGGTTTTATGCTCAAACATTTATAATCAGTATATGTAAATATGTCTACAATAAATTTAAATTATAGAAAAATGTCAGACATGAATAACTAAAGCTATTAAAATAGCATAAGGAAATATTAGTAATACATAACAATAATTAACTTTAAAAAGAAATTGCCACTTAATTATTAAAAATTTTTATAAAAACTAAATAAATTATGCTGAAACATAATATAACAATCTCTTACCTAACGATAAAACCTCCCTACGCAGCATGATTACCACTAGTCTTGGCTTACTTTCTAGTCAGCATTAAAACTCTGGGGCTTTTTATATAAAATGGATTGATATTATCTTGTTCATTAACCGATAGAATTTTGTTATATGCCCTGTTAAGAACTGTTTCTGCGTTAATGTTTACTATTTTATACTCACCATCATATGGCAGCTGGCAATTGCTAATTATTATCGCTTTAGAGTTAGATGAAAATATTTGCATTAACTCAGATATATCACAATTTTTTGATTCTGAAATAGCATCTAAATTCTGACTAAAAACCTGTACGTAGTACTCTTCTTGACCAGCTTCTAAAACTGCAATTCTATTAAAATTATTTTTTGCTTGGCTTGCTAATAATTCTAAACTAGTAACACCAATCAGTTTTATATTAGATAAAACAAGCTTCAAACCTTTAGCTGCAGCTACACCAATACGTACACCCGTAAAACTTCCAGGACCTATATTAACTGCAATAGCAGTAAGATCAGCAAAAGTAATTTTTTGGTCTTCAAGAATTTGATTAATAAGAGAAAATAACTCTTCGCTTTGTTTTGATATTTCTTGCGATTGCAAAAAAGCTACTTGCTCATTATCAACACCAAGTGCAACTGAGCATTGCCTAAATGCAGTATCAATTGCTAAAATTCTCATATTATTAAATTACTTAATTGTTTGGCCATTAATTCTGCAATTGTTATAACTTGAATTTTTTTACTTAAACTACTACCCAATTTACAAATACTATCCGAAATATATAAAGACTTAAGTTCAGAATTATCTATACGATCACTTGCATCTATAGATAGAACACCATGAGTAATATATGCATGTACTTCTTTAGCTCCATTTGCCATTAAAATATCAGCAGCACTGCATAAAGTACCAGCTGTATCAACAATATCATCTATGATACAACAAACCTTCCCGCTAACATCACCAATAATACTTTTAGCTTCACACTGACCAGCTTTGTAACGCTTTTTATTGATAGTAACAAAATCTGCATTCAAATATTCACTAATCTTTTTAGCGCGCATTTCCCCTCCTAAGTCTGGAGAAACAATAGATACATTAGAAGAGTGTTTAGATTTAATAAGCTCAGCAAATATCTCAGTAACATAAAGGTTAATCACAGGAATTTGAAAAAATTCTTTTATGTGATGAGAATGTAAATCAACAGTAATAACGTTACTAATTCCAACAGCCTCAATAAGCATTGCTACACAACTTGCTGAAATCGGGCCATTGCTATCAACTATTTTATCCTGACGTCCATAACCATAATAAGGAATAACCGCGGTTATTTTTTTTGCATTGGCCCTCCTGGCAGTATCTGCAATAAATAGTAACTCTATCAATCTATCATTTACAGGACAAGAAGTTGATTGAATAATAAATATATCTTGATCAGTTAAATCATCTTTAATAACAATGCTAATTTCTTTATCGTTAAATTGACTCATCTCACAATAAGTTAAAGGCAGTTTCAAAATTTTTGCTATGGAATCAGCTAAGACTATATTACTTGTTCCTGCAATTAATTTAGTCATTACTTGATCCTATGAAACGATAAATTTTTAGTAGAGCATGGCCATACGGCCTGCTAAACAATTCTTCGAAATTATAATCTGGATTATATTGATCTTTAAAATGCGTTTCAATAACAATGATTGCATCTTTCTCTAACCACCCTTTTTTTACCAAACTGTTTAGAGTTGGATCTACAAGTTTTTGGTTAAAAGGAGGATCAATAAAAGCAATTTTACATTTAACTTTAGCATGTGGCAAATTAGTAGCATCACCTTTAATCACAGTCACTTGTTCACTCAATCCAAATTTTTCAATGTTAAGATTAAGCATTTGAAAATGCTTAATGTCCTTTTCTATCAAAATACTATATTTTGCACCTCGTGATATAGCCTCAAATGTCAGCGCTCCAGTTCCTGCAAAAAGATCGATAGTTACTGCATCTTTTAAAATTGACTCGCTATTTTCTACAAAAGAACCATTTGAAAGTATATTAAAGATCGCCTCTTTTACTATAGCTGTAGTTGGACGATAATCACACTTATTATCCGTCACTATTTTATATCCTTTCAATTTTCCTGCTATTATTTGCATTGCTCTAAAAATTTTTTATTAATTTCTACTTCTTGAACCTCACCAACTTGTAAATCACCTAACTCATATGGTCCAAATCCAACTCTAATCAGCCGATTTACTTTTAAGCGACAATAGTCAAAAACTTTCCTAATTTCACGGTTTTTGCCTTCAAAAATAGTTACCTCAAACCATGAATTCATTCCTGTACCTTGTAGAAATTTTACAAGAATCTTGCCATAATTAAAACCATCTATCTCTATACCTTGAGCAAGAGAAGCAAGTTGTTTCATATCCGGCTTACCAAATGCACGAACTTCGTATCGTCGTTGCAATTTATTTTTAGGCAATTCAAAAAATCTCGCGAGATTACCACTATTAGTCAAAAGTAATAATCCCTCTGAATTCAAATCTAATCTACCAACCGAAATTACGTTTGGCATTCCTTTGGGTAAATTATCAAATATAGTAGGACGCCCCCACATATCGCGATGTGAAGTTATTAAACCTACAGGTTTATAATAAATCCATAATCTTGATTTTGGAGTTTTATCTAATTCTTGATTATCAATTTCTATCTTATCCTTTTCACTAACACTAGTAGCAGGTGAAACAATCACTTCACCGTTAACCTTAACTCTACCAGAAAAGATGTACTCCTCAGCTTTCCTCCTTGAACAAAATCCTGAACTACTGATTCTTTTATTAAGTCTAATCACAATATTTAACGCAAAGTATGAAATGAAGCAGCAGCTTTAACAAAAGCCTGTATAATTTTGGTATCATTTTCATTATGACAATATTCAGGATGCCATTCTACACCCAGGCAAAATGTATGAAATTTATGTTCTATACATTCAATAATTCCATCAGGTGCAACGGCACTAATCACTAAATCTTTCCCAAGTTTTCCGATCGCCTGACGATGATGAGAATTAACTTTATAGTTTTTCTTTTTAATTATTCTATGCAACAATGTATCTTCAAAAATACTTATATCGTGATAATCATCAGCTTGATCACCAGAATGCCGATGGATACTCTCGCCCTTAACTACATCAGGAATATATTGAATAAGTGTTCCTCCTAACATCACATTTAGCAATTGTTGACCAGCACAGATAGCCAATATCGGCATAGTAATATCTATCGCTTTTTGCATTAATCTTTCTTCGAATACTTCACGTACACCAGTAGAAACATGCGTGTTAGAATGAAGCTTTTCACCATATTTTTTAGGATTAATATCATAGTCACTACCAGGCAATAACAATCCATCACATATGTCTAAATAATAATCTATATCCCGATCAATATACGGAAGCATTATCGGAATCCCTCCATTATCGGCAATAGATTGTGCGTAGTTGATCCTTAACGCATACCAAGGACGATCTGAGTAACCACCTTGGTCAGTCCGACGTTCATTATAATCTAATAAAATGCCTATAGTTGGCTTCATTCTTATACCTTGCCGATTGGCAAATATTTACAAGTGAACTCAAATGGTACTACTTGGTCCGTTTTTTCAAGGTGAATATATAATTTTTTTGCTCCAACTATATTATTAACACAAAAACAATTTTCTACTTCAAACTGATAATCTCGATGATGAGACACCCAATCCAAAATCTGTCTAAGTGCTTTTACTTTTGCTTTCGAGTCATTACGTGCAACAACAAACACATCTTTGTGGAGCTCGGTAAATTTTTTAGGATCATATCCACCCAAATTTACAAAATATAACTTTTCATCATATTCTGCAGGATAATCTTTCAAGCTAATGTTATGACCATCGGCACTAGTTAATTCACCCCAGCAGTCTAAATGAAGGCTTTCAGGAACACCCCACCATTCAGCTCGAAGAGTGTCATAAGCATCTTCTATTTTTTCTGCAATAACAAAACGCATGTCATGTACTTCAATTAATGAAGTCTCAGTTTTACCTCCAATATATATAGCAAATAATTTCATTCTAATCCTCCGAAGCAGCAGCAATAGCTGCCATATTAATTAACTCTGATACAGAGGCTTCAACATGCACAATTTGCACTGACTTAGCAAGACCAACAATAATTGGACCAATAAACGCCCCTCCACCTAATTCCTGTAATAATTTAGATGAAATATTGGCTACGTGTAATGATGGCATAATCAAAACATTAGCAGATTTAGTTAAACGACAAAATGGGTATAAAGCACGTATGTGATCATTTAGTGCAACGTCAGCTGTCATTTCACCATCATATTCAAAATCTATATCTTTTCTTTTGTCTAAAATTTCAATCGCACGTCTCATATTTAAAGTACGCTCATATTCAGTGGAGACGCTACCGAAGTTTGAAAATGATAAAAATGCAACTCTTGGCTTATGACCATGTTCTCTAGCTAGATTGGCACTTTGGATTGCAATCCTTGCTAATTGCTCATCCGTTGGCTTAATATGCACCGCGGAATCTGCCACTAAAATACTTCTACCGGAAGCTATGATTATTGATAATCCAAATACTTCACAATCTTTCTTACAATCCACAACTCTTAAGATATCATCTAAAGTCGACATATAGTTACGAGTATGACCAGCAACTAAAGCATCGCCATCACCATATTCTAACATACAAGCAGAGAAAATGTTACGATCACTTTTTACCAGCCTCACGCAGTCTCGATACAGCATACCTTTACGTTGATTTTTTTTGTATAAAAATTCTATGTATTTATCCACTTTAGTAGAAACAGCTGCATTGGCAATTTCGATTCCCTCAAAAGTTTCTTCACTACCAAATGTTTCAAATATCTCCTTAATCTTTTTTTCTCTACCAACTAAAATAGGCTTACCTAACTCATTATCGCGTATCGAAAGCGCTGCTTTAATCACTTCTTCCTGCTCACCATCAGCAAAAATAATGCGTTTTTGATTTACCCTAGCTTTTTCAAAAATCATATTTAAAGTGCTGGCAGTAGGATTAAGGCGTGATTGTAACGTACGTTTATATGCTGCAAAATCTGTAATCGGTTTTTTTGCTACACCAGTTGCTGCTGCAGCCTTAGCTACTGCAGTTGATATAGCAACTATTAAACGCGAATCAAAAGGCACAGGAATTATATACTCCGGACCAAACGCTAATTTTTTACCAGAATAAGCTGCTGATACTTCACTTGGTACCGATTCACGTGCTAACTCTGCGATTGCTTGCGCAGCCGCGAGCTTCATCTCATTATTAATAGTAGAAGCACGAACATCTAACGCACCCCTAAAAATATAAGGAAATCCCATAACGTTATTAACTTGATTATTATAATCAGAACGACCAGTAGCAATAATAGCATCTTTTCGTATTTCTAACACTTCTTCTGGAGTAATCTCAGGATCAGGATTTGCCATTGCAAAGATAATTGGATTAGCAGCCATAGTTTTAACCATTTCTTTAGTTAAAGCACCTTTGACAGAGAGACCCAAAAACACGTCAGCACCAACCATTGCTTCAGCAAGGGTTCTAGCTTTTGTTTCAACCATATGAACTTCTTTCCACTTGTTCATACCTTCAGTGCGACCTTTATAGATTACACCTTTCGTATCACACAAAATGACATTATCTTTTTTTATTCCCATTAACTGAATAAGCTCAACGCAAGCAATAGAAGCTGCTCCAGCCCCATTAACAACAACTTTTATATCAGAAAATTTACGTTCAGTTAAACGTGCAGCATTTATTAAGCCTGCTAAAGTAATAACTGCTGTTCCATGTTGATCATCATGAAACACAGGTATATCCATCAATTCTTTAAGTCTATTTTCAATTTCAAAGCACTCCGGTGCTTTGATGTCTTCTAGGTTAATGCCACCAAAACTTGGTCCAAGATAGCGCACAGCATTAATGAACGCTTCTGGATCTTTGGTATCAATCTCCAAATCAATTGAATCTATATCAGCAAAACGCTTAAACAGCACTGATTTTCCTTCCATAACAGGCTTAGAAGCTAAAGCCCCTAAATCACCAAGACCTAAAACAGCAGTACCATTAGAAATAACTGCAACAAAATTTCCTTTAGAAGTATAATCATAAGCCGCACTTGGATCTTCTTGAATTTTTAAACACGGATAAGCAACTCCTGGAGAATAAGCTAAAGATAAATCTCTTTGAGTTAATAATGGCTTGGTTGCAGCAATACTGATTTTGCCAGGAGAACCTTGCGTATGATACTCCAATGCATCATGCATTGTGATTTTTTCACCTTCTTTTTTTGGATCTTTGTCTATCATAACTTGTAACCTTAGTTTTAATTAATTCGCAAATCATAAATGATAGTCAGGAAAAAGTAAATTATTACTATTAGTAATTTTAGGAAGTACCTAGATTCTAAGTAATATTGAACTTAAATAAACATAGACATAATTGCTCTTTGTACTAGACTTAAAGTACAAGATATTTAATCTAACTTTTATAGAATATAATTAGGTATTTATTATGAATCTAACAAAAGAATATGTGTATAAAATCTTTAGTTTTTTAGAAAAAAGTCAAAATAAAGAATTTTTTAACAATGTCGCAGAAAATGTGAAATGGACAGTTATGGGTACACACCCATCGGCTGGTGTATAAAATAGTAAATCTGCATTTATTGCAGCAACTTTTGATAAACTTGCCAAAGTATTAGAAGAAGGTGTTGTTTTAAAAATTGATAATATACTAATTAGCGAACCATTTGCTATTGTTGAAATGCACGCACTATCACATGTTAAAGATGATGGAAACTTCAATAATACTTATTGCTGGATTACCAAATTTAAAGAAGGTACAATTATAGAAGTTAGGGCTTATCTAGATTCTGCTCTTGTTGCTAAAGTAATGAGCTTACAAACCTAAAAAATATTTTCACGGTTTCGTAAAATAAAAAGCTAGAGAATACTAAAAGCTCAGTTTACTCAGAATCAGGATCAACTCCCATTAAATCACACAGCTCATGGGCAACTGGCCAATCACCTACATATTCACATGCTTGTTTAGGAAGTTCAAATTTGTAGCTTAGTGCAAGCACCGTTCCACTAAATACCGCATATTGTATAGGTTTTGGTAACATAGGAATTACTGCGGCTAAAAAAGCGGTAGCAGTAGTAATTACAAACACTTGACTTTGACATACAGGCTTATTACACCCACAATTCGCGACCATATAGACTCTCCTTCATTAAATTTGCAAGGTTATTTTTAGCCTATAATATGCTACTGTCAAGAAAAAGTCCTAGTGCTATACTAATAGCACAAAGGCTTTTTCATAATTGAATAATTAAGCTTCCTGATCTACGACTTTAGTAACGCAAATATCTGACCACACATTAAGTGAAGTTTCAATCATATCTATAATACTATAAAAAGGTAGAATTATACCTAATAATGCTAAATCCATACCCATAGTTGAGAGCAGACTGGCGCTTAGAAAAAAACATCCCATAGGTACACCTGCATTTCCTATAGCCGCAATAACTGCTATAGCTAACCAGCCTAACATCGTCAATAGGTTTAATTCTACTCCATGGCTCTTGAGCACAAATAGCACAGTGGCAAGAATAAATGCTGCACAACCATTCATGTTAATAGTCGTGCATAATGGCAAAACAAAGTTAGCAACTTTATGTTTTATACCTAATCTTTGTTCTGCGCATTGAATCGTTACTGGCAAAGTAGTAGCAGAGGATTTCGAAAAAAAGGCAAGTGATAAAGCAGGTAACGCTCCTTTAAATGTATTATAAGGAGAAATCTTATTTTTAACTAACAATAAAGGTAATACTACAACTCCTTGGATTAAATTAGCGGCCACCACCACGACTAAATAGCTACCTACCCCAGACAAATTTAACCCCATCTTGAAATCCTTCACCATAATAGTTACAAAACCATATAACACTATTGGAATTAATTTGATCATATATTTAGTAAAAAATATAAAAATTCCATGCAATCCCTTGAACATATCTTTTAAAACATTAGCTTGTTCTTTGGTTGGAATATTTCTCACTGCAATCCCTAGTAGGATAGAAATCATCAATACACCAAACACATTATGTTCTAAAAAAGGCTGGAATATACTTGAAGGAATAATCTTAGCCAAATGTTCATAGTAACCGCCTGTTTGATTAGTAACCAAAGTAGTGTCTTGATGTAAATCAGTCAGGTTAGGAACTTCCGGGTTAATTGCCATAAATAATATTAGGGCAACAAGAGCAGCCATTATCGTAGTACTAATAGTATAAGCTATCACTCTTTTACCAAGCTTTTTCATACTATTACCACTTTCGTAACCAGTAATAGTTACAATCAATGATAGGCTAATTAAAGGGAGGCTAATAAACTTAAATAATTTAATAGTAATGTCGCTAATAATCAGCGCTAATTTATGCAAAAATTCCAAATTCGTTGCACCGCTAATAATACCAAAAGTTATAGCTATTAAATAAAAAATAATTGGCCTTAGATGTTGTTCGTGATCACACATATTATTTACCTTTACAAGGGGGTTATTATTAAAATTTATAAAACTGATTTTGAAAAAACAAGATTTTACCGGATGTTAGCCGGTACAGAGATTAACATGAAAAACAGATAAGAACATAAGATAAACAATATTTTAATTGTCAGACCTTAATATACAGTAAAAAGTAATTTTTGTAAAGATAAAGATTCAGTTAAATAGCATTTTATAGTTCCTGAACTTTGGTCATGATATCTCTAGCCATTGGCGCAGCTTTGACTGAACCCCAACCACCATGATCAACAATTATAGCGCAAGAATATTTTGGATTATGCACTGGCGCAAAACCAGTAAAAATAGAGTGACTACGTAAATGTTTTGGAATTGACCCGCTATTTTCAGCAGTGTCTTTTGAAATTACTTGTGCAGTACCAGTTTTACCTGCCAGCATATATTCCGGAGCAATAATTCTGTTATTAAAACCAGTACCTTTTCGATTATTTATAACATTTTCCAAACCATTTCTGACAAATTTCAAGTGTTTATTATCTATATCTAAATCTTTAAAATCCGAATTTATAATTTCTTTTTGACCCACATTTGTTACCAACCTTGGTAAAACTTTACGACCAGAAGCAACCCTTGCCATCATAGTTGCTAGTTGCAATGGCGTAACTAAAACATAACCTTGTCCAACACATGCATTAACAGTATCGTATACAAACCAGCTCTCGTTACGCGTTTTTTTCTTCCAAACTTGATTTGGGTTCACTCCCGATAACTCTCCAGGTAAAGATATACCAGTTTTATTACCTAAACCAAGAGAATCAGCTATGTAGTGGATAGAGTCTATGCCGGCTTTTAATCCCATAACATAAAAGTAACAATTGCAAGAACCCATAATCGCTTCATGCAAATTAACATGTCCATGACCACCTTTTTTCCAACATTTATATGTATGCCCATTGATAGCAACGGCACCATCGCAATAAACTTTTTGTTGCCAGTCTAAACCTTTGCGCAAAATAGCTAAAGCAACTGCAATTTTAAAAGTCGATCCTGGAGGATATAGCTTAGTGGTAGACTTATTAGTCAAAGGCAACGACTTATGACTATTGATTTCAGACCATTCAGTTTCGGAAATTCCACGCGAAAACATGTTAGGATTGAAAGCAGGTGTTGAAACCATCGACAAAACGTTACCATTAGTCACATCCATAACTACAACTGCTGCCCACTCATCTTTAATAGTTTCAGCAACATATTCTTGCAAATTTTTATCAATCGTTAACTTTAAATCTGTACCTGGCTTACTAGCTTGCTCAGATAATTCTCGTACTATAGCTCGATAAGCATTAACCTCTACTTTTTTAATACCAAATTCACCTATTAACTCTTTCTCATAAGTTTTTTCTATACCATCCTTACCAATTTTAAAATCTTTGTGCCTTGATAAATTATAAGCTTCAATTTCAAAATCGTTTGGAACACCCATATAACCAAGTACATGAGCAAACATGTCATTAAATACATACTCTCTAATCAATCCCTTATTTATATAAGCTCCTTTAAACTCATATGAAATTTCTTCAAATTTACATACATCTTTCCATGGTAAATAATCTACAATCACAATAGGCCTAAAATACTGCGCCATTTGCATCTTCTTAAGAATAATTTGCTTGTTAACTTCGCTCCATTGCAATGTTTGAGCTAATTTATCAAATAGAAAATTAACATCCGTATCTTTCTTTTTATATAAAACTAGCTTATAATTATTTTTACTAATCGCTAGCTCCACATTTTTTCTATCTAAGATCTTGCCACGCTCCGGCTCAATAAAGATGACATTAATGCTATTTTGGTCAGAGAGAGTTTTATAATCTCGAGCCTTTATAATTTGTAAAAAAAACATTCTGCAAGTAAAAATAAATAAAACAATGCCATTAAACACCGTCAAAATAAATACTCTACGAGAAAATATATTTAGCTTTGATGACTGATTATTACGCATTGAGTTGATTAATTTTACATTTATTTACAATTACATCGAATACATGATGCATAACAGGATATAGTAAACAAGAAAAATACCATCCAAAAAATAATGGTAAAAGCTGCGGTAATGAATAAGAGAAAAACTGACATAAGATAAAGGACAGTAATAAAACAACATACAACAAACTTAAAACAAAGCCAATCCAGATAACATTAAAAGGCTTGTTAAATAAAAATCTTTTATAGTACCCTACAATTAACCAGTACATTACAAGAAACAAGGCATTCAAGCCAAGAGGAAAGCCAAACATAACATCCTGAAATATTCCTATAATAAATATAGATAATACTGGCAGTGTTTTAGGAAAAAACAAAAACCAATAATAGATAATAATAAGAGTATAAAATGGCGTGAAGCCTCCAAAAGAAAGAAAATTATGCGGCACTGTTAAAATAAAACTAACTAGCAGCAACAATAAAAATGGTATAGCTAATTTAAAATTCATAATGATTTAGGTAATATATTAATATATGATTAAATGATATATTTTATTTATTTTAACAAGAGGTTTTTACTTGAAAAGCATTTTAAAGTATTTTTTTGGTGCATCGTGGGTACAATACGTTATTAGCTTCTTAATATATCTTTATTTACAACTAGTATATTACACTAGTAAAAAACAAATTATTTATGAAAAAGGTTTCGATTATAAAAAATTTACCACTAACCCAGCAATTTATGCATTCTGGCATAATAGGTTAGCGATGATGCCTTTTGCACGTCCCAAGAAAGTTAAAGTAAATGTATTAATTTCTGATCATCGGGATGGCAAAATCATAGCTAAGACTATGAAAATATTTAACTTCAATATTATCTCAGGCTCTTCAACTAGAAATAGCTATAACGCCATAAAAAACATCATTAAGTTTAGCAAGCTTAATCAAACAATCGTTATCACGCCGGATGGGCCAAAAGGACCAAAAAATCAAATTAATAGCAATATTGTAGCAATCAGTAGTTTGTGCCAAAAATATATAGTCCCAGTGACTTATTCCTGCTCAAAAGCATTTATATTGAAAAGCTGGGATAGGTTAATTATACCAAAACTATTTAATAAGCTTATTATTATTTATGGCACACCGCTTAAGCCAGAAAAAAAATTAAATGAACAGCAAATTGAAAAATTAAATAATCAGCTTGCAACAAAACTAAATTATATTACTAATAAATCTGACTCTATTACACATTTAAAACAAAATGCCAATGCTACTGATATATAATGTATTAAATATTTTATTATTGCCACTATGGGTACTGTACCTTTTATATCGTGCAATTAAAGGTAAAGAGGAATTATCAAGAGTAAAGGAAAAATTTGGTATAGCTTCAATTTCAGCTCCAAAAAATAAAAGTCTTATATGGATACACGTAGCCAGCGTTGGTGAGACAATGTCAATTTTAACTCTTATTGACAAGCTTAAAATTAAATTACCCTCTTACCAAATACTTCTAACTTCAGGTACAGTAGCATCAGCCAAAATAATCAAAGATAAATTAAAAGATATTGTGATACATCAATACTTACCGCTGGATAATTATATATGCATTAATTTATTCCTAAATTATTGGCGACCAAAATTAGTCTTATTTGTTGAATCCGAATTCTGGCCATCGATCATCTCAGAATCTGCAAAAAGAAGTAAAGTTATTTCAGTAAACTCTAGACTCTCTCCGCGATCATGCGAAAATTGGCGTAGATATCCTGCATTTATCAAGCCAATCACAGATTCTATAAGTCTTTTTATGGCACAAAGTCTTAATGATATGGAGAGACTAAAGCTCATCGGAGCAAAAAATACCATTTATCTTGGTAATTTAAAATACTGTACCAATAATAAAGCTATTGATAACAAATCATTATTAAAATTAAAAAGATTATTTAAAGGACGAGAAATCTTTTTAGCTGCCAGCACACATGAAGGTGAAGATAGAATAATTGCCGAAATTTATTATCACTTAAAAAAACAAAATAAAAAATTATTACTAATTATTGCACCTAGACACCCAATTCGCGGTAAAAAAATAAAACAAATGCTGGAAGATGAACTTAACTTAAAAACTTCTACTAGATCTATAAATGAAAAAGTTACAAGTGATACTGATATCTATTTAGCTGACACTATAGGTGAGCTTAATTATTTTTATAGTATTGCGCCAATTTCAATTGTAGGAGGAAGCTTTGTTCCAATTGGTGGGCATAACATAATTGAACCAGCAAAGTTAGGATCAGCTATCATAGTAGGCCCATATCATTTTAATTTTCAAGAAATATGTGATGAATTTGAAGAAAAGCATGCAATACAGCTTGTGCAAAATAAAGAAGAATGTATTGCCGCTGTTGAAAAATTACTTAAAAACCCAAAGCAATTAAAATTATATACTAATAATGCCGCTAAAATAGTTGCAACTAAAAATAAAACATTAGATAAAGTACTAAAGAAAATTTTAACATTTATCTGAGTAAAGTATGTTGTTTAAGACTCCAAAATTCTGGCAAACCAACAACTTTCTATCGTATATTCTAACACCACTATCTTGGATTTATATAATTGTACATAAAACGAATATAGCTTTTCAAACTCCAAAGAAATTCAATAAAAAGATTATTTGTATTGGCAATATTACAGTTGGTGGTTCTGGAAAAACTCCATCCGCAATTACTTTATGTGAATTATTAAAAAAGATGGGATTAAACTCTGTTTTTGCTAGTAAAAACTATGTAGGGAAAAATACAGAAGCAAAATTAATAAATTTAACCAAAGATAAAGCCAGTGAAGTTTCTGATGAGCCTTTACTATTAGCGAAAACTGCACTTTCATTTACAGCAAAAGATCGTATTGAAGCTATTAGCTTTGCCTGCGCAAATAGCAATGAAAATATTATTATTGTTGATGACGGATTACAAAACAACCGTTTCTTAGCTGATATAAAAATATTAGTAATTGACAGCCAAATACAATTTGGTAATAAAAAATATTTACCTGCCGGGCCATTGCGTGAATCAATTAGTAATATAAATAAAGTAGATTTCATTTTCCAAATTGGGAGAAATAAAAATAGTATCAAAGAGCTTTCTAATTTTAAAGAAAAAATCTTTATCCTTACCCCTGCTTATAAAATAATAAAAATTCCTAAAAAAAAGTATATAGCATTTAGCGGAATTGCTTATCCAAATAAATTTTTCAATGCCTTAAAACAATTAAAAATTGATGTCATTAGAGAAATTAGCTTTCCAGATCATTATCTATATAGTGATCAGGATTTAAAAAAATTAGAAGTAATAGCGAAAGAAAACTCAGCTCTCCTGATTACAACCGAAAAAGATTATGTTAGAATACCTAATCAAAAAAATATACACACACTTATAATGACCTTAAAATTTGATAAAGAACAAGATTTTATAAAAATACTTAAGAAAAAGCTAAATACTAAATGAAAACCATTCATCATTATTTTGAATTTTTACTATTTCTAGGCCTACTAAAATTAGTTAGAGCATTAAAAATTGACCGTGCTTCTTGTTTGTTTGGTAAAATTGGAAGAACCATTGGCCCATGGCTATCAGTTTCAAACATAGCTAAAAAAAATATTGCTATTGCATTTCCAGAAATTTCTCCCTTAAAAACAAAACAAATAATAATAGGCATGTGGGATAATCTTGCCAGAGCTGCTGCAGAAATGCCAAATATATCATTATTAAGTGAAGAAGAATTTCACAAAAAAGTAACTATTATTGGAAAAGAATATTTAGAAGAAGTAAAAAGATCTGGTAAATCATGCATATTCTTTACCGGGCATTTTGCAAATTGGGAGCTAGCTTCCAGAGTTGGTTATGATACTGACTTAAAGCTATCAATTATATACAGAAAGGCCAATAATAAATTAGTTGATGAAAAAATTCATAGCTTCCGAAAAAATTTAGATATAACTCTAATTCCTAAGGGTCAAGGTGGTATTAAAGATATTATTAGAGCATTTAAGCAAAATCGCTGTATATGCTTTTTACCAGACCAAAAACTAAATAATGGAATAGAAGTTCCTTTTTTTGGTATTAATGCAATGACAGCCACTGCACCAGCAAAATTAACTTTAGACTATCAATGCCCTATAATTCCTGTACAAGTAATTCGCACAAAAGGCGCTAATTTTATTGTTAAAGTCCACAAACCTTTAAAAATAAATTATGATCAAAATAATTCTCAAGAAATATATAGAATTATGCGCGAAATAAATTATATTTATGAGCAATGGATAAAAGAGAACCCCGAACAATGGTTTTGGGTCCATAAAAGATGGCCAAATAATCATTATAAAAATTAAATGAGGCGTATTTATGAAAGATACTGAAAAAGTAATATCAGGTAATTTACTAGCTGGTAAACGTGGATTAATTATGGGCGTAGCCAATGATAAGTCTATTGCTTGGGGGATGGCCGAAGCAGCTCATGCACAAGGAGCTGAACTGGCATACACTTATCAAGGTGAAGTGCTAAAAAAAAGAGTCGAACCTTTAGCTGCAAAAACAGATTCTCATTTATTATATGAATGTGATGTTACTAGCGAATCAAGCCTTGATCGTTTATTTGATGATTTAAAGAAAAAATGGGGCCAATTAGATTTTGTTATTCATGCAATTGCTTTTTCTAATAAAGATGAACTTAAAGGTAATTATATGGACGTAACTTTACAAAACTTCCTCAATACTATGCATATTTCTTGCTACTCATTCACAGCTGTAGCAAAAAGAGCTTCTGAAATGATGAATACAGGCGGCAGCTTGATCACACTTACTTACTATGGTGCAGAAAAAGTTATGCCTAATTATAACGTAATGGGTGTGGCAAAAGCAGCACTTGAAGCAAGTGTTAAATATTTAGCTGTAGATCTTGGACCAAATAACATCCGTGTAAACGCAATTTCAGCAGGTCCTATTAGAACATTGGCTGCAGCTGGAATTGGCGATTTTAGGTATATATTACAATGGAATGAATATAACGCCCCAATGCGCCGCACTGTTACAACTCAAGAAGTCGGAAAAGCCGGTGTTTTCTTGATTAGTGACTTATCTTCTGCCACTACAGGCCAGATATTATATGTTGATGCTGGGTATAATGTAATTGGTATGAAGGCTGTTGATGCTCCTGATATTTCAACAGTATAATTTCAAAATAACATGCAAATAACTTAATATTAACAAATAATTTGCATATTACAGAAATTTTAAAATCTCTATCTCGCCTTAAGCAAACTATTATTAATAGTCTAAATATTTTCTAAAATAGCTATTGCTTATTAAAAAATATTTTCTATAAATTGTTATAAATTTTTAACTAAATAGTTACATGCCTTCTGAGCAAGAAAATAAAGAAAAAGGACAAGAGCCTAAGCATAACGATAATAATTTAGAAAATACACAAAGTATACTATTTAATTATCAACAATTTATACCTAACGTAATATCGAATTCTTCATATTTACTGCAATATCTTCCAAATTGGGAAGAGGTCTTAGTAGTTACCTCTCTCGCCACAATAATAGAAATCATCATGGAGCCAGTGATAAATCTAAGCGGTAATACGGTTGCAAAAGAGGTATTTAGAGATATGGCAAAAATTCCAGGAACATCACTTTTAGATTATTTGGGCATTAATGTTGGTAAAACAAATTATAAATATGATGATGCAAATGAAATAGCACAATATGTAAGAGTGGGATGCAAGCTTTCTCTTATAGTACCTACTTATTATTACTTCGGCCAAAAGCCTGCAGTAATGATGGCGTATATTTCAAATCCTATTTGCGACATCCCGGCACAAACTATAATTAGAATTGGCAAATTAAAGCAAGATGAAAATGATACAACTACTTCTATTTTTCAGTATTACGTTGATAATATAAATAATGATATCGTAACCGGCTCTATCATTGCATCATTTATTAAAAAAGGTGTTGCAACTATTATTGGCTCAATCATCGATCTTTTTCCTAAAACGCCTTACCAATATGCCAAATCTAGCGCGCTCAAAGTTGATAAAGCATTATTAGCAATTTTTGGAATAAATAGAGGTTTTATTATAGATGAAGACGCTAAAAATACGTGTGCTCAGGTAGCTACAAAGATATACCAGAACTTAGTAGAAGCAAGCATTACAATAAAAGCCGCTATTCTGCCATTAGCAGTTACTACAGAGTTTTTATTTAGAGAAGCAGCTAATATGTTTAATGCATATATACTCATGTCAGCCGCAAGACCAATTCAAGAAGCAAGTTATGATTTATATATAAAATATGCTAATAACACTAGTAATTTTGAAACTATACCAGAAAATACTGTAGCCTTAGATAGTAAAACCTTTGATACCCATGGGCAGGAGTGCATCGAAAACATTTATAACGAGCTCCTAGGGAACGAAGTTTGTAAAGTAGATGAGTTATAGGATGTTGTAATTAACTATATAAACTTTCCGTAACCGCTCTCGCACACAAAGAAAGGTGAACATACAGAAAGGTACTTCTTATTCTTTATTAAAATTACTTACCCTACTCTTTTTAAGACAATTATACTCTTGACACTGGCACAAAAATTCAGTAAAAGTTACTGCTTAAAGTAATTCTTATTAGGAATATAGATGGCAAATCATAAATCAGCAGAAAAAGCAATACGCCAAATTAAAAAACGTACATTGATTAATAAATCACGCATGAGCAGAATCAAAACTTTTATTAAAAAAGTTGAACAAGCTGTTGTTAGCAATGATAAAGCAAAAGCTCAAGCTGAATTCAAGATCGCACAGTCTGAAATAATGAAAGGCGTAACTAAAGGCTTGCTGAAATTAAATACTGCCTCTCGTAGAGTAAGCAGTTTATCTGCAAGAATCAAAAAATTAGCAAGCTAATAACTAAAAATTATCAAAATGAAACGTTCATTAAAGCGTCTTTTTTGTCTAATATTAATTATATTTGGTATCCAAATGAATGCTACTGCCATTAATTCTGAAAATATTATTCTACTCGAATTGCCATATGGAGTTGTGGAAATAGAGCTTATGCCTGATGTTGCACCTAATCATGTCACTCGAATTAAAGAATTAGTACGCCAAGGATTTTATGACGGGATAATATTTCATAGAGTTATCCCAGGTTTCATGGCACAAACAGGTGATCCTACAGGTACAGGTACAGGCGGATCTGGACAAAATCTTAAAGCTGAATTCTCTAAGACCCCTCATGTCAGAGGAATTGTTTCTATGGCACGTGCTATGGATCCTAACAGTGCTGACAGTCAATTTTTTATTGTTTTTGAAGATGCTCCTCATTTAAATGGCCAATATACAACTTTTGGTAAAGTAACTAAAGGCATGGAATATGTTGACCAAATTAAGAAAGGTGCACCTGGTAGTGGCATAGTAACTAACCCAGACAAAATTGTTTCAATGAAAATTGCTGCTGACGTTAATAAAAGCAAGTAATTAAAAGTCTCTATCTAAAATTTATCTAATATTAGATCATTAGTAGATAATCTACTTTTTGATTTAAGCAATTTCACTATAGATAATTACCTAAACCTTATTTGAAAAAAGTGCCAGAGATAATCTGGCACCGTACTTATCTATTATATCATTCTAGATCCTTTATTGCCTGTAAGAGGGCTATGTTCGGATAATTTTTTACTAGTTTTTTCTTGTCTAAATACTCCGCGATCAAATGCTCCTTTTAAGTCATTTTTAACTCTAACAAATTCCTTACCAACCTTGCCAAGGGTCTCAGTTTTTTCATGGCCTGCTAGATCAAGAGCATCTAAATTAGTGCAGCCTTTATCCTTTTCTTACTTTGAATTACGTCCAACTAAATTTTTTGCAGCTTTACTTAAATCTTCGAAAAAGCTAGATATAGATTTGCTAATTTTCGGTCTAAGTTCATTGAAAAATTTAGCAACATCAGAAAAAAATTGTGATACAGTTGTATAAACCTCAACGCTTTTTTATGAACCGCTTCTCATGCATTTGAAGCAAGCTCATTGATAATTCGAGTAAAGCTGTGCGCATTTCTTTGATTTTCAAAAAATTCATCGTTTAGCTCGCCACCAGCAGCCATAAGTTTATTAAACTGTTTTGCTAGCTTCTTTTACAGCTTCGCCTTTGTCAGTTTTCTCTATCGCACTAACTACCTGCTCTACTAATTTTTTTTTATCATCAGCTTTTTTTGCCATAATCTTCTCCTTTAATTATATTTATTGCTACCACAGTTAGAACATCTAAACTATACGATCAAAAAGTTACACCAAAGTAATTAACAAAAAATTAATAGAAATATAATTTGTGAATAATTATTTATAATCTCAATAAATTGAATTTAAACTTATAATATTTTGAACGATACTTTATTGGTTCCGAAGAAATGCCTTGTAATAAAAAAATGCTTTTTAGAACTATGTGAATATCAATAGGCCTTAAATATAAATTTAGAGCAATAGGAATTTAGTTAATAGTATAAGTAAATAAAATCATGAACTAACAAGAAAATAGTCACTCTATCTTAGAGTTCTAGGACTCAATCCTTATATTAATCTAAACCTAGTATTCTTGTTCAGTATATTTTTAAAGAAAATTAATAGTGAGATAAGTACGCGATAGTGAAAAAGATTTAAAATTATATTTTTTAGTCTGAATTATAGACTTTCTAAGAATGAGTATAAGAATAAGAGAAATGACACTTAGCATTAAAAGGAAATAATCTTAGCAACGAATATTATATTAGCTTAGAAAGTTTGTTAAGCCTAAAACCATTGTGCTTGATGCAAAGTTTAATCTAATATAAATCCAATCCTAGTATCCTGGCTAATTTTTTTAAAAGATATCTATTGGTTATAGGTAATATCTATGTCTAAATTATTTAATGCCAGACAAAGTGCCAGAGATAATCTGGCACTCAAACCTCGATGATTACTGTCTAGATTTACCTTTATCACGTATGTCTGACATTAGTGTATCCCTTGGTGCTTTATACGTTCCTTCACCAGCTTTCACTTTCTTCAAACCTTCCATAACATTTTCCTTTCCCTTCAACTCATCAAGAACTTTACCCTTATTATCCCTTGCTATGTCTCGCTGTTCAGTTGCCTTTCCACTTAATTCTTGAAAAATATTTGCTATAGACCAATAGATTTTATTTCCTAAATCCTTAAAAGCTTTAGCAACGTCTTTATAAAGCTTTACTATAGCTTGACCAACTTCAACTCCTTTTTTATTTACTGATTCCCATGCTTCAACAAAGAATCCTATAATTATATTTTTATTTTTATTTAATTCTTTAGCTTCTTCTGAGTTTAATTCCTTAGAAATTGTAGTTATTACTTGCTCTGCACCTTCTTCAGCTTTCTTTTTTGTACCGGAATCTAAAGCTGTTGCAGTTTGCTCAATTACTTTTGTTTGCACTTCTTCATCTAAAACTACATTATTACCAGTTCCATCTTTCATAATCTTCTCCCTTTATTATATTTATTGTTATCACAGTTAGAACATCTAAACTGTACAATCAAAAAGTTACACCAAAATAATTAACAAATAATTAATAGAAATATAGTTTGCGAATAATTATTTATAATCTCCTCCATTATTTATTTATACGCATTAAAGCAGCTGGCACACCCAGCTGCATAATAATTATATTAAACTAAAATGATTAAGAAAAAGTTAATAGTATTAAATTTATAAAAAAGTCCTTTATAAATAATAATTAACATTAGACTATGTGACTAAGCCTAGCTTAAGATTAACCCAAACAACTTAAAAATTCTCTCTAAATGATTAAACAGAGATTAATTGTAATCAATTTTATAAAAAAGCTCTTTATTAATAGTAATTAGAATGATAAAAAGTTTAGGTTCTTTTTAAACTCTAAGAGAGCATCCAAATTTATACATAAATTGGCTAGTTATTGAGCAACATCTACTTCTGGCATAGCATTTTCATACCTACCTAGTGCAAATTATTTATTACTATTAATTAGAAAAGTGCCATGTAAATATTGGCACTTTATTAACATTATCTGGTTTTACCTGGAGTATTCTGCGATTCCTGCATAAGACGCTCTACATACGTTCTTCCTTCACTAGTTTTAGGGCTATCTTTATCCGGACCTACTTGCATGTTTTTTGGATCTAAACTTGTACTACCCTTAGCAACATCATTTCTATAAGTAGAGATATCTTTACTTAGTGTTTCAAAAAATTCTAATACAGATTGATTGATTTTTGTTCCTTGCCCTCTTAGAAATTTGGCAATATCGGAAAAAAATTCTGATAAAGCTTTTTGAACCTCAACGCCCGCCTCGTTAACCTTTTTCCATGCTTCGCCAGCTAATTCCATAACATTAGTCAAAATTTCCTCGATATCTTCAGGTTGTAACCCTTCCGCCCAATCTACATCTTCAAAACAATTTGATGACCACCATATAAAATAATCTTCATCTCCATCTAAAGCATTGGCCCAGTCAGCAAAATCAAATTCAAACATAATTTTCCCTTTACTATCTTATACTCACATTTAGAACATCTAAATGTGCAAAAAACAAGTTACGCCAAAATAATTAATAAAAGATTAATAAAATAAAGATTTTTGAATAATAATCGAAGACAAACTCATAAATTTAAAGTTTATCGCAATTAAATTTTATTGATTATAATTTTAAGTCTTTTCTAATATTACTAGCAATAACCATACCTATGGGAAACCATAAAATAAGCCATAATGGAGACGGAGATTTAACTAATTGGCTATGATCAGTTATCCCTGAAATTAATCCAAATATTAAAAGTAAAAAAACCATTATCATCTTAGCTTCGCCTAATAAAGCCATCTTAGTAGCTATAAATAAACTTTTACCCACTAGGTACAAGAAAAATATACCACCAAAAACACCAATATGAAAAAATGTTGCTAGATAAATATTATGAGGGTTATAAGCTTCTGGTGACTGCACAAGAGGTGTTAAACGTGCCTGCATACCATTTCCAAATAATGGATGCTCAATAATTCTATTTATAGCATCTTCCCATAACTTAAATCTATAAGAATCTCCTCTCGAAATTAGAGATCTAAAATAATCATATATAATATCTTGCAATGGATATAAGGTGACAATTATCAAAGCCAACACGCACATAAGTATTACTGCTTTATAAAACATACTAGTAAATGACTTAGAATACAAAGCCGCACCAACTCCAATAGAAAAAATGTATGCAAAAATTGGTGTACGGCTTGCAGTAAGTAATATCATAAATCCTATAATTACTATTGTTGCTATACATATTGCTTTCTGCTTTAAGTAAGCTGAACTATTATAAATATATAAAGATAAGATTCCTGCAATTCCATAAGTGAATGATCCTAATATTTGATTTGAGGCACGACCTATTGGAGAAAGCCTCGGGTCTGTTTGTGGATAAAAATAGTAGAATATCAGGGAAATTATTGCGCATACTCCAGCCAATATAATAAATATAAAGAAAAATCTATGAATAAAATCCTTATCCGCATAAACAAAAAAAGTAATTGTAGAAATTAGAAATACTACCGTTACTAATGTATTACCAATGGTTTTGGATAAACCATAATAGCCTTGAGTAAGAAATAATGCATGAAAAATTATATAACAAAACAATACCAAATAAAATTTTACCATAGGATTATTCATAATATGTATAATTTTATCTGTGTTATAAATTACAAAAAAAATAAAAGCTGGTAGCAGTATTCCATAAAATGAAAATGTAGTAACAAATGCAGCTGATACAGGGTATTGCACTAAGATATAAAAAATATAACTAATAAAAAATACTTTAGATGATTCTTTACTATATTTAGTTATAAAATTAATATGTTTTTGTAAGCCAAGCATAACTTTCTGTCAATTCTAGTCTAAATGTTATTTCTAAAATATATTTCGCAACTAATTTTTCGTTTAATTGCTGATGTGATTTTTTCCAACCGGCATAAGCAATTTTTTTTCGCTCTTCATCATGATTTTTAAAATAAATAACTTTCTCTAGAAGTTCTTCTTTGCTATCGAAAAACACAAGCTCTTTATCTTCTTTGAATAGATCTTCAAGCCTATTTCCTCTTTTTGCTAATGTAAGCAATCCACTTCCCATATAGTGCGAAATACGATCAGATGAGTATAAATATAATTCTTCAGCGCTAGCAATAGGACTATCTACAAATGCACGCTCAACACTAATGTTTATTCCCATACGAGATTTTTCTATTTCTTTATAATACTGAGCATTTAACAATTCCGGTTTACTGTTAATACCATGATAATCAACTTTTACTTTTCCAGTTTGTTCTAAATATATTGGAAAGGTAAATCTTGGATCACCAGGATATGAAAATCCTCCCCCCGAGCGCATTGCCCAAAATATATCATTAGGTTGATCACTTCTTTCGTGACAACGTGGCCATTCCATAGAGCTATCAATAGGATTAGGAATATAACTAACCAATCCTTTTGGTTGACTAAATTTTTTTAAAATATCGCCACCGGTAGTAATAAAAGTAGCATCCATATAAGGTGATTTAGAATTTATCTGGACAATATTATTTGGGCGAAACACTGGATCGACATTAAACTGCGCCATTTTGACCTTAGGCAATATATTTTTAACCTTAATTATAGACTCAACATTAATAATATCAGCATGACCAAAGAGAATTAGCTCTGGCGCAAAATTATAACACGTATCTACAAAGGCATTGTTACAATGACGCTTACCTAACTTCAAAGAACCAAATATATTAGATGACCTAGATATATCACGATCACTAAAAAAATATACATTATGGCCATTTCGTATTAATCCATTCAATATTTTACGTCCTACATCATAATATCGACTACCATTGTGTTTATAATTACCGTTACCAACATATAAAATTTGCATTTTACTATACCAATCTCAAAGCTTCATTAGATTAATTAATTGAGCTATATCATCTGGTAAAGGAGCAGTAAATTCAAGGTTTTTTTTCGTAATAGGATGAGTAAACTTAATAAAGGTCGAGTGCAAAGCCTGTCTTTTAAAATTCTGTAAATAATCTTGTACTTCTTGACTAAAAGCTTTGGTTTTTTTATGACGTATATTACCATATTCTTGATCACCAATTATCGGATAACCATTATGACTAAAATGCACTCTAATCTGATGAGTACGACCAGTTTCAAGGTTGCATTTAATAACAGCTACCAAACCCTTAGATAAAATCTCTAATACCTCATAATGAGTTACTGCAGTTTTACCACCAATAGCAATAACTGCCATTTTTGTGCGATCCTTATCACTGCGACTAATATTATATTTAAT
Organism: uncultured Rickettsia sp.; assembly: GCA_964515755.1. Classification (GTDB taxonomy): domain Bacteria; phylum Pseudomonadota; class Alphaproteobacteria; order Rickettsiales; family JABSSG01; genus JAGVLN01. The sequence goes on from CAZEVK010000001.1 coordinate 115,592, forward strand.
AGTTCCCGAGAGTGGTTTAGGCACGCCAAATGTTATAGCCGTATACTGCCTACATAATTCCCGATTTTGTATTTGTAAGGCTAAAGAAGTATGAGTTATATCATTTTTTGCTACTACCATCACACCACTAGTATTTTTATCTAACCGATGAACAATACCAGGACGCAAATGTTCTGCTCCAATAGTAGAAAGATTTTTTCCACAATGAGCTAATAAAGCATTAACTAAGGTATTGGAGTTATTACCTGCTCCTGGATGAGTAGTTAGGCCAGCTTGTTTATTTACCACAATCAAATCATCATCTTCATATAATATATCTAAAGGAATATCATTAGGAAATAAGTGTGAAGGAGAAGGTTCAGGTATAATAATGTCATACACATCATGTTCTTTAACCTTGTACGCACAATCATGCACTTGACCATTTTTTGTTGTAACTGACCCACTTATAATAAGGTTTTGAATTTTACTTCGCGAAAGATTTGGAAGTAATTCAGCCATAAACTTATCTACTCTCATATTGACATGTAGATGATCGACCGTCAGAGTATATTTCATTTGATCGTTCATCGAAGGCCACCTATATAATTAATTGCCAAATAACAGTAATTCTTTTATCGTACTAAAAAACACTATATAACTTAATGATGCTAAAACCAATCGATATTAAAATATTAAAATGGTATAAAGAAATGGGAGTAGATGAAATCCATTCAAATAAGACTCGTAACTATGGTAAGAAAGAAAAAGTGTCTATACAAATAGAGAAAGCTCCAGAGCTAGAAATTGTAGTAAAAAAATACACCCCACCTAAAGAAGCAGCCTTGTTAGCGCGTAAACTTGCTGATCAATGCCAAACAATTGAACAATTATATGAAATAGTAACTAACTTTGAAGGATGCTTGTTAAAGAAAACAGCAACCAATACAGTTTTTGCTGATGGTAATCCAAATTCTGAGATTATACTAATCGGAGAAGCACCAGGAGCAAATGAAGACCTGAAAGGAATTCCATTTTGTGGTGATAGTGGAAAATTATTAGATAATATTATAAAGTCAGTAGGACTAGATCGTACCAACACCTATATTACCAACACTATTTTCTGGAGACCTCCAGGAAATAGACGCCCTAGCGAAGAAGAAGTTGAAATTTGTTTGCCATTTGTAGAAAAACATATTGCATTGATAAATCCAAAATTAATAGTTTTGGTGGGCGGCACTGCTTCTTTTGCATTATTTGGAGACCTAGGCCCGATCACTAAACAAAGACAAAAAATATTGCAATATACTAACCAATATCTAGAAAAACCAATTGCTTCGACAGTAATTTTTCATCCATCTTATTTACTACGACAACCTTCGCAAAAAAAGCTTGCTTGGTATGATATGCTAAAAATCAAGAAATTTTTAGAAACTAATAATACTCAATAGAGTATTAAACACACTGTAACTTTATCAATTACTTTTAATTATCTCAAGTAGTTTTTTAAGTCGCCAGTCAAATTCAGAATGATAATTTCTAACAAATAAACTATCTTTTTCTAATTCATGGTCGGAAGGATTCATAAATTCATATCTATGAAACCCATATAAATTTTCTCCTACCTTTTCAGTCCAAACACTAACATCATGCTCCAATCATCATCTTCAAGAATATGATAACGATCTTTTCTATGGGAAAGACTCTCACCATCACGATATAAATTCCACAATATATTAGAATTAAATTTTGAATCTTTAATCTCACTACTAAAGCTATTATGTTCTAGAAAACCCTTTATTTTATTTTCTTCAACAAGAAATGAGGCAGCACTTAGAAAAAATCTTTGAAGCCCTAATGGTAATTTTGCAATTATTCTTTTAATAACGCTTAATATACGTAACATACAGATATTAATTAAATAAACTTAACTAAATTTAAGCTTTGCCTGTGCTGCAGAAAGCCTTGCTATCGGCACACGATATGGAGAGCAAGAAACATAGTTTAAGCCAGTTTTATGGAAAAATAAAATTGACTCAGGATTACCACCATGTTCACCGCAAACACCAATTTTCAAACCAGGCTTAGTTTTACGAGCACGTTCAACAGAGATAGTAATTAGTTCACCAACACCATCTTCATCTAATCTTACGAACGGATCATGCTCAAGAATCATACGCTCTTTATACGTTGGAATGAATGACCCGGCATCATCTCGTGAAATTCCAAAAGTGGTTTGAGATAAATCATTAGTTCCATAGCTCATGAAATCAGCAAACTGAGCAATCTCACCGGCGCGTAATGCCGCACGCGGTAACTCAATCATCGTACCAATTTGATACTCTAATTTAAAATTAAATTGTAGATCCACCTCTTTTGCAACATTAACTATTAAATCACGCAAAAACTCCAATTCTTTGCTAGTCGCAATTAGCGGAATCATGATTTCTATAGATAGTTTAAAGTCACTATTTTTTTGTACTTCAACCATTGCTTCAAAAATTGCTCGAGCTTGCATTTTGTAAATCTCCGGAAAAGTTATGCCTAAGCGACAACCACGATGACCAAGCATTGGATTACTTTCTGATAGTTGACGACAACGACTCTCAACAAAAGCATGATCAAGATTTGTTGCATCTGCTACTTGTTTCATTTCCACATCAGTATGAGGTAGAAATTCATGCAAAGGCGGATCAAGAAGCCTAATATTAATTGGCCTAGCATGCATTAAATTAAAAATATCAATAAAATCTTGTTTTTGCATCGGTAAAATTTCTGCTAACGCAGCTTCACGGTCTTTAACGGTATCAGAAAGAATCATTTTGCGTACAGACATAATACGATCGGTTTCAAAAAACATATGTTCTGTTCTGCAAAGACCAATTCCCTCTGCTCCAAAACTTAGAGCAGTTTTAACATCAATAGAAGTTTCGGCATTAGTTCTGATTTGCAATGTTTTAATCTCATCAGCCCATTCCATTATTTGCCTAAAACTTCCAGAAATATCTGGCTGCACTGTTTTCACAGCGCCAATTATAACCTCTCCACTTGTACCGTTTATAGTAATTTTTTCGCCTTCTTTGATCGTATGTCCAGAAACAGTAATTTGTTTATTTTTGTAATCCACAGACATACTGCTTGCACCACAAATACAAGGTCTGCCCATACCTCGTGCTACCACTGCTGCATGTGAAGTCATTCCACCACGACTGGTTAAAATACCTTCAGCTGCATACATACCATGAATATCTTCAGGACTAGTTTCCGTACGTACCAAAATTACCTTATCCCCCAAAGATTTTCTTCTTTCAGCTTCATCAGCAGAGAATACTATAACACCTGATGCAGCGCCAGGTGAAGCCGGTAAACCTTTACATAAAGTTTGATATTTAACCTTAGAATCGATAGTAGGATGAAGCAATTGGTCCAAAGATTCAGGCTTAATTCTTGCTATAGCTTCTTCTTTAGTGATTAAACCTTCACTCACTAAATTAACCGCAATTTTTAAAGCACTACTAGCCGTCCGTTTACCTGATCTAGTTTGTAAAATCCATAATTTACCCTCTTGAATCGTGAATTCAATATCTTGCATATCGCGATAGTGAGTCTCTAGTTTATTGATAACTTTTACAAACTCATCATATAATTTTGGCATTGATTCTTGCATAGTTGGCAAATCAGCATCAGGATTTTTACCATCAATCATAATAGATTGTGGTGTACGAATCCCTGCTACGACATCTTCACCTTGAGCATTAATTAAATACTCACCGTATAATTTTTTTTCTCCGGTTGATGGATTGCGCGTGAATGCTACTCCAGTAGCACTGTTAGTATCAATATTACCAAATACCATTGATTGAATATTAACGGCTGTGCCCCAACTTTCCGGAATATTGTGTAATTTACGATAAGTTATCGCTCTTTGACACATCCATGACCCAAAAACCGCATGAATCGCACCCCATAATTGGTCATTCACATCTTGCGGAAAATCCTTACCATGTTCTTGCTTAACCATTGCCATAAATTGAGTAACCAAATCTTTTAAATCATCAACTGTTAAATCAACATCCAACGTAATATCAAGATCTTGTTTTTTTAGATCAATTAACTCTTCAAATAAATAATGATCAACGCCAAGTACCACATCTGAGTACATTTGAATAAAGCGACGATAGCTATCATATGCAAAACGTTCATTTTTATGTTTTTTTGCAAGCCCTATCACTGTCTCATCATTTAAGCCAAGATTAAGTACGGTATCCATCATTCCAGGCATAGACTCTTTTGACCCGGAACGAACTGAAACTAATAACGGATTTGTTACATCTCCAAATTTCCTACCTAAAGCTTCTTCTATTTTTTGCATTGCAGAATTAACTTCTGCTTTTAATTCATTAGGAAGTTGTTTGTTATTTTCATAGTAATAATTACACAAGCTAGTTGGAATAGTAAATCCTGGAGGTACAGGTAAACCTAAATTACACATCTCAGCAAGATTTGCGCCCTTACCTCCTAATATATCTTTCATTAATGAATTACCATCAGCATGACCATTGCCGAAATTATAAATCCACTTCATTTTGCTATTCATATAATTTTTACTCAAATTAAAATTCAATCATCGAAAAATCTATTCCCAATTCATTCACAGAAGTTTGTATACTTCGTAATAAATTTATACGATTAATTTTTATGTTTTCATCATTATCCATTACTGTAACTTTATCACAAAAATAATTCACTGGTTCAACAAGCATATTTAGCATAGAAAATTGACTAACTATATCTACTTTTTTCAATTCATTCGAAACTTGATCAATGACCGCATATAATTTCTTTTCTAAGTCATCAGAAAATAATTTTTGATTAACTTTTAAATCTGACTTAGCATAAGCTGGCGGTATAAAATTTGCTATTCTACGTAATATAGTAAGTACTTCCTTACCATTGTTGCTGTTATAAAAATCCTTTAAAGCAACTATTTTTTGATAAGAAGAATATATATTACCATTTGGCGCAACTGCATTGATAAGATCATACCTAAATTTATCTTTGAGCAAATACTTAAACCTTTCGTGAAAAAAGAAAATTACTTTTTGGATTAAACCAGTAATTTTATCTGAATCCTCATAAGATTTTAAAGCATATTCAACTAAATCGTATAATTCCAAATCCAATTTATGCTCTATCATTATTCTTATAATTCCAAGAGCACTTCTTCTCAATCCGTATGGATCCTTAGAGCTTGTTGGAGCCTCATCTATAAAAAATAATCCAACAATTGAATCAAGCTTATCAGCTATTGAAACAATTGCTCCTTCTATAAATTTTGGGCAATAATCAGATTTTCCTGCCGGTAGGTAATGCTCAGATATTGCATTAGCAACACGCGTATCTTCACCATCATTTAATGCATAATATTGACCTATTGTTCCTTGCAATTCCGGAAATTCTTTAACTAAATTACTAGTTAAATCAGCTTTACTGAGACGTGCTGATCGCTCAAGAATGTTAATATCTAAATTGAGAATTTTTGCAATCTCTTTTGATAAATTTATAATCCTATTTGTTTTATCAAAAAGGCTTCCAAGCTCATCATGAAATACTACTTTTTTTAAATCATCAACACGTGAATCTAGTGTATTTTTTTTATCTTGATCATAAAAAAACTTAGCGTCATAAAGTCTTGCTCTAAGAACTTTCTCATTGCCTGAAATAATTTGCTGAGGATCTTTACCAACTATATTAGAAACCATGATAAAAAATGGAGCAAAACTGTTATTATTTGAAAGCAAGGCAAAATATTTCTGATGAGTTTTCATAGTAGCTATCAGTACTTCTTTTGGAACTTCCATAAACTCATTATCAATCTTACCAAGTAAACATATCGGATACTCAACTAAACCTACAATCTCATCTATTAAATTTTCATCCATTAGTAATCTAAGATTCAAATCATCTGCAAGTTTATTTGCTTCAAATAAAACCATTCCTCTGCGCTCTTTATGATCAAGAATCACATTATGAGCTGCAAGATGCATTGTGTAATCAGTAAAATCTTTAACTGCAAAATTATATCCAGCCATAAAACGATGTCCGGAAGACACGTTATTCGCCATAAGCTTACCAAAACTTATCGGTAATATAGCACCATCAAGAACACATAAAATATTACGAATAGGTCTAACCCATTTAACATTAGTTTCATCCCAACGCATTGTTTTCGGCCAAGGAAAATTATGCAGTATATAATTTATAACTTGCGTAACACTTTCCTGAATATTTTGTATCGCAACTGTAATATTAGCAAAATAAAATTGCTGACCTTTAATTTCTTTAATATATAAGTCTTTTTTGGTAATATTATTAGTTTTTAAAAACCCAACAATTGCTTCAGCAGGAGCATCAGTTCTTGGTCCTTTTTTTTCAAGAGCCTCATTAGTAGTAATTTTTTCAATAGCATCTACAACTAAAACTAACCTTCTAGGTGCAACATAGCAATTAACTTGTTTGTAACTTATTCCAGATTTTTTTGCCTGCTCATCAAATAAGTTACTGAGATTAATCACAGCTTGATTTTGCATTCTTGCCGGCATTTCTTCGCTAAAAATTTCTAGTAATAATTCAGCCATTTTATTTACTCCTATACTGAATTATTTATCCAAGATTCACAGCATTTTTTAGCCATTCCTCTAACTCTAGCAATGTAAGATGCTCTCTCCGTAACACTAATAACACCTCTAGCATCAAGTATATTAAATAAATTACTAGCTTTAATACATTGATCATATGCAGGCAACGTAAGATTATGGCTTAATAAAACCTCGCACTCTTGCTCGGCATCATGAAAATGCTCTTGTAATTTTTTAACATTTGCATATTCCATAACATATGCAGAAAATTGCTTCTCACCAACTTTGAAAACATCACCGTAGGAAATACGTTCTTGAACGTCTTTATAATCATTATAATCCAAATCATAAACATTTTCTTTGTTTTGAATATATAAAGCTAATCTTTCTAACCCATAAGTAATCTCGCCAGAAACAGGATTACATTCAATACCACCCATCTGCTGCATATATGTAAATTGGCTTATTTCCATACCATCACACCAAACTTCCCAACCAAGACCAGATGCACCAAGAGTTGGACTTTCCCAATCATCTTCAACAAATCTGATATCATGTTCGCTTGAGTCAATACCAATTTCTTTTAAACTATCTAAATAAATTTCCTGAATATTACTAGGAGATGGTTTTAAGATAACTTGAAATTGATGGAATTTCTGTAGTCTATTAGGATGTACACCATATCTACTATCTGCAGGACGCCTAGAAGGTTGCACGTAAGCAGCTCTCCATGGTTTATCACCTAAACAATATAACGCAGTTGCTGTATGAAAAGTTCCTGCACCCATTTCTAAATCATAGGGCTGGATAATCGCACAACTATGCTTATGCCAAAATGCCTCAAGAGCGATTATTATTCCCTGGAAAGACTTGCTTTGAATCATAGCACTACAAGATTTTGAAAGTTACAAGCTCAAACTAAATATGCATAATTTCTTTTTCACGCTCAGCTAAGGCTTGATCAACCTTTTTAATATAATCATCAGTTAACTTTTGTACTTCATCTACTTCTTTATGAATGTCATCCTGCGAAATGCCCTGGTCTTTTTCCATTTTCTTAATTAGATCAACACCATCTCTACGTATGTTTCTAACAGCGATTCTAGCATTTTCAGCAAATTTATGTGCAACTTTAACCATTTCTTTGCGACGCTCTTCATTAAGCTGAGGTATTGGTACTCTAATTAATTGCCCATCTGCAGAAGCAGTAACACCTAAATCAGCAGCATTGATAGCTTTTTCAATAGCTTTGACTGTAGTTGCATCCCATACTTGTACAGATAATAATTTAGGATCCTGTACGGTAATATTAGCCAATTGATTAATAGGAAGCTTATCTCCATAAGCTTCAACCATAACTGAATCTAACAAATTAGGAGAAGCCCGTCCAGTTCTTAAACTTTTTAAATCATGATGCAGAGACTTAATCGCCCCTTCCATCCTTTTAACCAAATCATCTTTCATATTTTGCATAATATTATACATTTTTATAGTTATAAAATAACGCTTATTTTTGTACTTTTTCTAATTCTTCTTAAGTTAAATAGTTAAAAAACGACAAGAATTTCTCTCGCAAAGATACAAGGAAATACCAATAACTGCAAGCATCTATATAAATTTAGAAATTTATTACTTGGTGCCTATAACAGCAGCAACTTCGCTAGCAAAATCCTTCTCTTCTTGCTCAATGCCTTGACCCAATTCAAAAGATACAAAATCAGTAACTTTTAAAGTACCTTTATGTTCTTTAGCAAAATTGTCTAATATATCTTGTACCCGGGATTTACCATCCATAATAAAAAGTTGTTCAAGCAAAACAACTTCTTGATAAAATTTTTTGATACGCCCTTCAATCATTTTATCAATAATTTCTTGCTGCTTACCAGAATTCTTAGCTTGTTCTGAAAAAATATCTTTTTCTCGTTGTAAATCTTTGCTATTAACTTGATCTATTGTCAATGAAATAGGCTTAGAGGCAGCAATATGCATAGCTATCTGTTTACCTAAAGGTTGAATAATATCAGGAGAAATATCTGACTCTAAAGCAACTAGAACAGCAATTTTACCCATATCAGCTGCAACATGATTATGCACATAACTAGCAACAACACCTTTATTAACAGAAATACGTGACATCCTACGTAAATTAAGGTTTTCACCAATCACAGCAATATTCTCTATTACTTCTTCACTAATACTACGCCCTGTATCTAGTTTAATTTCTTTTAAAGCTTCTAAAGAGTCAACAGTTAATGCTTTTTTAGCTATTTCACCAACTAATTTTTGGAATTTGTCATTACGTGCAACAAAATCAGTCTCCGAATTAAGCTCTATTACCGCACCAACAGTTTTATCTTGATTTGTAGCAACTGCTACTAAGCCTTCTGCAGCAACACGTGAAGCTTTTTTACCAGCAGCAGCATGACCTTTCTTCCTTAACCAATCAATCGCTGCTTCAATGTCACCACCTACTTCAGCTAACGCTTTTTTACAATCCATCATACCAGCACCTGTGGTATCGCGTAATTTTTTTACTAATACGGCTGAAATTTCACTCATATCAATTACCTATATTTTAACAAATTAAACTGTTTTTTTCTTTTTTCCTGCTGCAACAGATTTTTCTTCTGACTTTTCAGCAACTTTTTTTACTGCTGGAGCTTTTTTAGCAGCAACTTTAGACTTTTTCTCATCAATTTTTTCAGCTAAATCCTCAACTTTTATTTTTGTAGATAGCTTTTTAACTTCAGGAGTTTTTTCATTATTAATAGAAACTATTGCTGGAGCTGTAATTACTTCTTCATCATCAGAAATTTTTAGATCTTGTTTTTCAGCAAAATATCTAGCCTCCGAAACAGCTTCCGCTTTTGTAAGCACTGAAACAGATTTTTTATTTTTAGTTTCTGGTTTTTTGGTAAAGTTAATTTCTTCAAATACTTCTTCTTGATTTGAAGATCTATTTATTCCTTTTCGAATATCAACACCAGAAGAAATCAAAGAATGCTCAATGCCTGATAACGCCGCATCAGAAATCATTTGGCAATAAAATGTAATTGATCTAGTAGCATCATCATTTCCAGGAATAATATAATCTATATTATGTGGATAAGAATTTGAGTCAACAACAGCTATAATAGGAATACCAAGCTTTTGTGATTCAGAAATTGCTAAACTTTCTTTATTAGTATCAATAACAAAAACCAAGTCTGGTCTACCGTTCATTTCTCTAATACCACCTAAAGAATCTTCTAGTTTCTGACATTTTCTTTGCATATCAAGTAATTCTTTTTTACTTAACTTTATTCCCTCTCCACTTTCGGAGCCAGCAATTGTTTTTTCTAAATTATAGAGAGTCTTAATAGAACGAGAAACTGTTTTCCAGTTAGTTAATGTACCACCTAACCATCTTTTATCTACGTAAAACTGACCGCATCTTTTTGCTGCTTCTTTAATATGTTCAGAAGCTTGACGCTTTGTGCCAACAAATAAAATTTTACCATTTCTCTTTGCAACATCCTGAACTACCTGTAAAGCACGATATAAAAAACTCGCAGTTTGTTGTAAATCAATAATATGAACCCCATCTTTAGTACCGTAGATGTAAGGAGCCATTTCAGGATTCCAACGCATTGCTTTATGTCCATAATGAACACCACAATCGATCATTTCTTTAATGGTAAAAGTAGGAAGTGCAGTCATGTAAACCTCTATATTTTTAGTTAAACCTCCGCAAGAAACAACTCAAAACTGAGCACTAAAAATTATTCTTGCGTACGTGATAAAGTAGTTAATTAGAGCTTTATACGATAGTTATTAGATAATTGCAAGAAATTTATTAACAGATACGTGTTAGCTAAACAACTCTCTATTCTCTAAAATCTTGCTAGAAGGAGTGTTATATAGCTTCTTGTTTAGCGTACCTTCGGAACTATCGATAATAAGAGTTATAGTAGCATCTCCGGTAATATTTATAGTAGTACGCATCATGTCCAGCACTCGATCAATACCTGCAATAAATGCAATACCTTCTATTGGCAGATTCAAAGCTGAAAGCACCATCGGTAACATAATTAATGTTCCACCAGGAATTCCAGCAGCACCGATAGAACCAAGTGTTGAGGTTAGCATAATAATAATATAATCAACTGTGGTTAGTTGAATACCATAAATTTGTACAAAGAACATTGTGCATATACCTAAGTAAATCGCCATACCATCCATATTTATAGCTGCGCCAAATGGTAAAACAAAAGAAGTGCTATTACTAGAAATACCCAGTTTGTTCAAACAAACACTCATAGTTGTAGGTAACGTAGCTTTACTGCTACTGGTAGAAAAAGCCATTGCCTGATATTCTAAACTTTTTTTATAAAATGGAAATGGAGATAATCTACCAAATATTGCAATTAATATGCCAAAAATAATATATTGCACAGTCATTGCAGATAGCAACGTAAACACCAATGCCGAAAGATTTTGTAATGCACTTAAACCTTGATTTCCAATAACAGAAGCAGTTAAAGCAAATGCACCATAAGGCGCAAAATACATAATCACAGAAATCATCTTAAATACTAATCTAGCACAAACTTTAAGCCCTTTAATAATTGGCTCTCCTTCTTTACCTAACATATTTAGGATAACACCGGTAAATATTGAAAAAAATACAACTTGTAATATATTGCCTGTAACCAACGCGCTTAATGCATTGTTAGGGATAGTATCATTTATAACTGCAGTAAAATCCAAAACTCTAGCGCCAATTTCAGGCAATTTAAAATCTTTGGAATGCAATGCTGAAACAGAAATCCCTACACCGGGTTCAAAAAAAATACCAGCGACCATACCTATAGTGATCGCCAGTGACGTTGTCGCCAAAAATGCTATTACAGACTTTACAGCAACTCTTGAAAGCGATACTTTATCAGTCATCCCGGTTAATCCACTAACTAAGGAGAAGAATATTAAAGGTACAATAATCATTTGTATAAGTCTTATAAAAATATCACCTACAGGCTTGATATAGCTTGCTTTTTCGCCGAATACCATACCTACAATTATACCTGCTATTAAACCTGTGAGAACTTGTTTCCAAAGCTTCATCCCAAACCATCTTTTCATAAGAACCTCATGTTATTTGATACAATTTGAATTATGCTATATACTTAGTAAATTGCTGAGTACATAGATAGAGTGATTGATCGGTATAATAACCATAAATGAAAACTATTCAAGGAATAATATATTGAATGCATAATACCATTACAATAATAGACTTCAAAAAGTCCGTGGGACAATATAGTAGATTGATAGGAATTGATTACGGATCAAAAAAAATTGGATTAAGTCTGAGCGATCGCGAGAAAATAATCGCTTCACCTTATAAAACTCTTATAAGAAAAAACTTAAAATTCGATATAAAGTATATCTGTGATATAATAGATGAAAATGCTGTAAGTGGAATAGTTTTTGGGTACCCTATTGAGGCAAAAGGTTACATAGGCAACACTTGCGCTGCAGTAGATAAGTTTTGTAAGGAATTAATTACTAAAAAGCCTTTACCCTATTACTTTCAAGATGAACGCTTGTCAACTTTGGCTGTGCGTCAAATATTACGACACACCAACATGTCACCTGCTAAAAAAGATAATGTAGACGATAAAATGGCAGCATGTTATGTATTGCAAATAGTTTTAGACATAATGAATGCAAATAATTAAGCACTATCTAACTAATAATCTTTGATACGTAATTTGTATTCAAATGATTAAATTGTTGACAATATGTTTTTTTTCTCCATATTAACTTTAGATAATTCAACAGTATGAAAAAGTGTAAAAAATGTTCAAAACTTATTCAATGAAACAAGCTGAAGTAGCGAAAAAGTGGCATTTAATTGATGCTGATGGTCTTGTGCTCGGTAGATTAGCCTCTCTTATCTCTATGATGCTCCGTGGGAAGCATAACCCGGCATACACGCCAAGCATGGATTGCGGAGATAATATTGTAGTGATTAATGCTGAAAAAATTATATTAACTGGTCATAAATCAGATCGTCTAGACGGAAAAATTTACTATCGTCATACAGGGCATCCTGGTGGTATTAAAGAGATTACTGCTGGAAAAATTTTAGAAAGCAAATTTCCGGGAAGAGTTCTTGAATTAGCTGTACAACGTATGATGCAAAGAAAGTCTCCTCTAGGGCGTCAACAATTCAAACATTTGCATGTATACGCAGGCAAAGAACATCCTCACGCTGCACAACAACCTCAATTATTAGATGTTGCTGCAATGAATAAAAAGAACTCAAGGAAATAATCTATGACAATAGCAATTGAAATTGAAGAAGAAACTGTATTACAGCCTGTAAAAGATTCTTTAGGTAGATCTTATGGCACAGGAAAAAGAAAAAATTCCATTGCAAGAGTTTGGATTAAACTTGGTACAGGCAAAATTACAATTAATGGCAAGGACATTCAAGAATATTTTGGTCGCCCAACCTCAAGAATGGTTGTAAGACAATCTTTAGTTGCTACTAAAAATGAAGCGCTTTTTGATGTTGATTGCACAGTATTAGGTGGTGGTCTTTCTGGCCAAGCCGGAGCGATCAGACACGGAATTAGCCGAGCTTTAGATAGATTCGACCCATCTTTACATAAAGCTTTAAGAAAAGGCGGATTCTTAACTCGCGATAGTAGAGTTGTTGAACGTAAGAAATATGGACTTGCAGGTGCAAGAAGAGGCTTCCAGTTCTCGAAACGTTAATCGTTTTTGCACAAGCTATATCTTCATTACGCTCGAATTAGTCATTATGTTTGCTTTGGTATTTGTAAAGCTTTTACAAGAAAATAAAGTAAATAATTATTGGAGGGATGGCCGAGCGGTTTAAGGCAGCAGTCTTGAAAACTGCCGTAGGTGCAAGTCTACCGTGGGTTCGAATCCCACTCCCTCCGCCAGCTCTGCGTCCAATAACTTCCAACAACCTCCAATAAACATTGGCTTAAAGCTTAAGCTTGGTGTAATTATTTATCAATAACTTCCATTAAAATTCTGCTAAATCCACATAATTTAGGGAGTGTTCTGGGGGTGCATAAATTTTAATAGAAGCTGATGCCCCCCAGATGGCACTGACAGACATTGCAATACGAACAGCAAAGTCTAAAGAAAAACAATATAAGCTTAGTGACTCTGCTGGTTTATATATACTAATCAAACCAAATGGTAGTAAGTATTGGAGAATGAAATACGAATTGGTAGAAAAGAAAAGCTGCAGCTGCTATCAATAGGCACTTACCCATCAGTAACTTTATCAGAAGCAAAAGAAGAACTATCCAAAGCCAGAAAACAATTGGCTAAAAACGCTGACCAGTCAAAAGCTAAACAAGATGAAAAACTAAAGAATCATATAGGATAAAACTTTATATTAAGACTAGTAAGGCAAACTTATGGCTCCACAATAAAATTCA
>CAZEVK010000002.1:0-76112 GCA_964515755.1 uncultured Rickettsia sp.
AAGAAAAAGTGAAAAATACTGCATTAGTAGTAATTGATTTAATTAATGACCTCGTCCATCCTCAGGGTAAAATTTCTTCTTCTTCTTCATTTATAAGTGAAAATCATGTAATAGAAAAAAACAATATTGTGATTGATTACGCAAGAAAAAACCAACTTTTAATTATTTTTGTCAAAGTTATGTTTGATTCACTTTATAGATCGTGCTCACCAGTATCACCTATTTTTCAGCACGTAAAAAAGCAAAATGCTCTTCAATCAAATACCTGGGGAATCCAATTTCATGATAAATTAGATAAACAGGCTCAAGATATTGTTATAGAAAAACATCGTATTAGTGCTTTTTATTCTACTTCTTTGGAAATGTATCTTAAATGCAATAAAATTGAAAATATTTTGATCACCGGTGTGTCTACTGATATGGCAGTTGAGAGTACTGCCCGAGAGGCGCACGATAGGGATTATAAAGTATATATTATTGCGGATGCTTGTGGAGCTTCTTCTAAAGATTTACATGAAAGCTCTCTGAAAATCTTATCAAAAATTACTACGGTAATATCGTCTTTCCAACTTGACTTATACTTATAAACTAATTTAGTTTTGAAATATAATACATACCCAAACGTTTATCTGATAAATTAAAAATATGAATGTTACAATAGCTAAAAATTATTATACAAGGGTTTATTATGACAAAAAACAAAGAGAATTGTGACAATATAAATATTGCACAACCACATTATAATCAAGAAAAACGTTCAATAATAATTTCTACATCAATTTCATTACCTAGATTACCTTAAGATATAAATACTTGGTATAAATGGGGCTGTCATACTGAATATTTAAAAGTAGTAGAAAAAATTAGAGATTGTTTGCTATCTAAAACAACCGGCCCGGCAGGATGGAATCAACGATTTAAAATTAAAGATATGACGTTAGAAAGCGACCTAGCATGTCCAGTTGAAGGTAGTGCAGGTGCAGTTGAATATTTTTTCTATTAAGCGTGAGCCTAGTGACTATAAAAGCATTTTACGCGATATATGTGGTTGCAAATAAGGTTGAAACTTTAAATAAAGATAGAAGTGGTTGCAAATAAGGTTGAAACTTTAAATAAAGATAGAACAGTAAATAAAGTTGGAACTGTTGCAGATGTCGGGAATCAAGGACGCGCAGATTATGAATATAAAGATAATTAGATAAATGGATAGAAACACATATTTTGTTTCCATAATAAACATTATGAGTAAAATATATGTTAGGGAAGGTGATTTTATGTTATTAATATGATTGGGACTTTGATAAAAAAATTATTTTTGACCACGAGAATTTGTTAATTCAAGCATTTTGGTAATAGCATCTTTTATATTTTCTTTTGTGTATGGTTTGCATATATAATCGGTTACACCTAACTCTTCTGCTTTTTTAATATCACTATCATCAACGAGACCTGTCTGCATAACGACTGGAATAATAATATGCGAATCACGCATGAATAGTATTTTCTTTCTCATAATTCTATATAAGGTATTGTAAAATTTATAATGGTTGTACCCAATTTTTTATTATCAATCCAAATTTTACCTTTGTGCGCCATTACTATTTCTTTACATATTGCTAACCCTAAACCAGTACCTTCTGATCTATTTTGACCATTACTACCTCTAAAAAATGGCTCAAAAATTTCTCCCTGCTCTTTTTCTAATATATTTATTCCATTATTTTTTATCTTAATTGTAATAATTTTTTCGACCTTTGATTTAGATAATTTCAATACAATATGCTTGCTATTGCCATACTTTACTGCATTATCTAGCAAATTTCTAATCACCTGCCCTATTTTTAATATGTCAATATTACAAATTATTTCTTCATACTGTGAATTAAATGAAATTTTTGCTATAGTTGCAAATTCATTTATTGTTTCACGTATTGTATCAATGACATTTTTCTTCTCAAAACAGTAATAATTTTCTCCTCGATTACTTTTTGCTATTTCTAATAAGTTTAGTACAAGTTTATTGAGCTTATTACTATTTTGTAGCAATATACCAAGAAAGCTCTTGAATTCTTCTTTGGAAAAATGAGTAGAGTTTTTATATAGCTCATCTGCAATCGAATTTATAATATGTATAGGCGTGCGAATTTCATGACTCAAACTATTAAAGAATTTCTTTTTTGCAGATAATGCTTCTTCAAGAGATTTTTTCTGATCCCAAAGCATTTTTTCTTTTGTCTTAAGATCTGTAATATCAACTGTAACTCCCATTATCCCAACTATATGACCTGTATCATTTTTGATAGGCTTCTTAGTTGACAATTGAACTAACTCAGTACCATCTTTAGAAACAGACAATTCTTCAATACAAAGCTCTTTTCCAGTATTCAAAACTATAAGGTCATTTTTTCTAAATTGATCTGCTTTCTCTTTTGAGGTAAAATCATAATCCGTTTTGCCAATTAGGTCTTTAATAGAATTTAAGCCCACCATACGTACAGCATGCATATTTGCGCCTAAATATATTCCATTAGAATCTTTCCAATAAATACTGTTTGGTAAATTAGAAAAAATAGTTTCTATGTAGTTTATCATATTGCATCTTGATCACTTTTGAATGCATTTAAATTGCTAACTTCGCCACTTAATACATTCATAGTAAAAACATAATAATCTATATAACCAGCCTTATATGACTCATATATATTATGTGATGGATCTGTAATACTAACCTTAGTTGTTGACCATTGCGCATAATTAACCTGTGTTACCCATTGCTCATACCTATCAAAAACATAAGCTCCTATGGAATGATATTCCACATTAAACCCATTCCCTTTAAAAGTGCTAACTACCTCATCAACTGGTGCTAAAACTTCAATTTCATCAATTAGTAATTTTTCCTGTCTTAATTTGTCATAATTAGTACGACTAGTAGAAAGGTGAGCACAAAAAGAAATGATTCCTTTAGGAGCTAATATCCTTTTCATCTCAACTGCAAGAGCATTAAAATCTTCAATATGCTGAAAAACTTCTATAGAATAAATTTTATTTATCTTGTTATCCTCTAATCCCGAGGAATCCGCTGGAGCAACAGAAAACTCTATAGCATTAAATTTTTGTGCTATTTCATTTTTTGCTTCTATTACTTTATTAATTTTTTGTTTATTATACTGAATGATTTTTGCCCATTCTTGTTTAAATTGCGTTAAGCCTGTTTCTTTTATGATAGGACATTGAGGTTTATCAAAAATTTTTGATTTCTTATTCACACTAAGTAAAGTTACTTTTTCGGTTACAAGCTTCATTTCTTGTACAAATTCCTCCATTTCATGTTGGATATTAGCAAAGGTCAAATTCAACTGTTTTTCAAGAGAGTCTAAATCTTGTTTAGCCCTTTCTGCTTTCAGACTTTCTTTAAGATTTTGATTCTCTTTTTTACTTTTTTTAATTTTAGCTCTCTCTATTTGTGCTCTAGAAAAGTCTATGCCTATTATTTTTGATGCATCCATATACTCAACCGCATCAAGTATCCCTACAGCTCTACCGCAACCTAATTCAAGTACAGTGTCGCCAATTGACACATGAAGATTATTAATAACATATCCATATAATGCCGCCGAGCTTCTAACACGATCTTGTACTGTAATTTTTTCACCACCTAAGATATCTTTCCAATAACCAAAATTGATATAATCCCCCTGAAAGATAGCAAGATCTCCCCAATTTCCCGGATGAAAGCCATAGGCATTTTCTATTTTTATTTGCTTTTTATTAATATTTTCTATCATAATTTTTTATAAATAATTAAGACTTACTTTAGATTACTATTATTAATAACCGCCTGTCAAGCCTATATATTCTTCGATAAGCAGAATAATTAACTTAAAATTAACAATATAAAGAGTTAATAATATTCTAAATCTTGAATAGAAATATTTTAGAATCTTTGAAAAGAAGAGTTGGTTTGTTTGAGAAATTCAATTTCTGCTTTAGTAGATTTTCTACCTAAAACTTTGTTACGATGAGGAAATCTTGCAAATTTCTTTATTATTTCCATATGCATTTTTGCATAATCTTTAGCTATATTTATTGCGGTATATAATTTTAGACTTTTTTCTTGGTCTTTAATGTCTTCGCTATGCATAAACGGCATATATAGAAATTGTCTATACTCATTATTCAATAATTTTTTATCAAAACCAGATTTTATAGCATACTTACTAAATTCTAATGCTTTATGGTCAGTAAAGTAACTTCTAGGTGATTCTCTAAACATATTTCTTGGAAATTGATCTAGTATCAGAATAAGTGCAAGATTTCCTTCAGGAGTATATTTCCAATCAGCTAAATTATTAGTAAAGGCGGCTTCTTTATAAGTTTGCAAGAATTTTTGTTTAATCTCATTATCAAAATTGCTATCTTTAATAAACCAATTTGCTTTATTTTTTTCCGAAAACCAAAAATCTATAATTTCTTGTGCAGTATATATATTTTTTTTCATATTTTAAACCTATATTTCTCTTCGGCTTCGTACTAATTAAGCGAAAAGGTAGGTGGTTTTGATCTTGACTTTACCTGCTCGTGCTCGTAGCAATGGAAAAAAGATAATTTTTATCCGGATTAAAATCTACTTACTGAAGCTTATTATTTTAATTCAACTATAGCATCATTTATGATTTTTAAATAATACCCATCTGGATCAGCTTTTTTTGATATCATAAAGCTTAGATCATTATTTCCTACTATAAAATCATATGAATCAAACACACCTTCCCAATTGTGAGACCTAATAATTTCATTTGCTATTAAAGTTTCCATTAATACTCCATCAATGAAATTTCCTTGAAGTTTATAAAAATTTAAATAATTATCTATTACAGACTCAAACCTATCTTTATATTTAGGATTTAGCATTAACTCATCAGTTTCTTTATTATATTCATAACTGTCACTATAACCAACATTTAAAGATGTTTGTTCTAAAAAGCTTTTTAAATTATCTGCTTTAATTTTTAATTTTTCGGCTTTTCTTACATATAATTTTACAACTTCAGTTCTATAAGGAATGGTGTAATTACTATATTTAGCACGTTGTTCAGTTTTAGTTGCTGAGCTTGCTAATAGTATTTCTCCTGATTTGATGGATTCTAATATTTCTCTCCACGGCATTTTAATCCATTCAATAGAACAGTCAGTTATTAGAGCAATTTTATTTAATAGCTCAACATCAAATCCTGAAAGTTCTCCAGTTTTTTCATTTATGTACATTAAAGGTGGATTTATGCCATAACCGACTTTTAATACACACTTATTTTCTTTAGCGTGACATATCAAAGTAATTAATGAGAAAGAAAGAAAAAATATAAAGCTGAATACTAAATATGTTTTTTTTAACATTCTAATTTTCCTTTAATAAATATTTTAAAAATATAATCCCTACTATAGCTGATAAAAAGGAGGAAATGATTACAGCACTTTTCGTCGTATTAAGTGTCCATTGATCATTAAAAGCTATTTCTCCAATAAATAAACTTAATGTAAAGCCAATACCTCCAAGTATTCCAATCGTATAAAATTTTAACCATGATGTATTTTCAGGTAAACAACAGTATTTTAATTTTATACTTATATAACTAAATAAAAATATACCTATTTGCTTACCGAAAAACAATCCTAATATTATACCTAAGCTTAGGTTTGTAAATAAGTCGTGTACCACAAAATTACTAAAGTTCAGTTCAGAATTAAAAAATGTAAAAATAGGTAAAATTATATAGTAAACATAAGGTGTTAAGATATATTCTAGTCTTTTCAAAGGAGATATAGAATTATCAATTGGTTTAACCGGAACAAATAAAGCAATGAATACACCGGCTAATGTACCGTGTATCCCTGCTTTTTCTAAGGCTATCCATAACAAGAACCCAATAAATAAGTAATATTTTATTTTTTGCACATTATGGTAATTAAATAGAAACAATGCGCCAACAAGAACTATACTAATAAAAAAGGCAGGCGTAATACCAACCTTAGAATAAAATATTGTCAATACGCTAATAGCTAAAAAATCATCAATTAATGAAAATCCTAATACAAAAACTCTCAAATCTAATGAAATCTTTCTTTTAAAAAATGACAAAATAGCAAGCTCAAAGGCTGTATCAGTTGCAATAGGTATGGCCCACCCTCTTAAATTATCAGTATCAAAATTTAAGCTATAATATATTAAAGATGGTACTACAAACCCACCGATTGCAGCTACACATGGCAAAATTATTTTATGCTTATCTTGATACTTTCCTACTGTTATATGATGCTTCATCTCAAGACCAATAAGAAGAAAAAAGAATGTCATTAACCCATGATTAACAATATTTATAAGAGTGTGGTGAATTTGAAAATCATTCAATTCAAAGTTGATAGGGAAATAAATTATTTTTAGAAAATTTTTATAAAAAAGACTATTACTTAATATAAGGGCGCATGTAAGCGCAAATAAAAGAAGTATACTAGGAAAGACGTCTGATTTAACAATATCCTTAAGACTCAAATTTATCTCCACTAAATTTAAAATTTATAAGTTAAAAATATGATTAATTGCATAAATGATTGAATTGAAAAAATGTAATCGTGGGTTGCATATTTAATATGCTATAACAGTATTTGAGTTATATGCAAGATAATTATTAACTTATAATAATGCTAAATTATAAACATACAGTAAAATACAAGCGTTATATTCCTCGATTATTAAAGCGTACCGTCACGATAATCACTAAATGCCTGACGAATTTCAAGATCAGTATTCATAACAAATGGCCCTTCTCCAACAATTGGCTCATTAATAGGTTCACCTGACATGAATAGAATTTTGGAATCTTTTTCAGCTTTCAAAATAATCACATCTCCTTCATTTTGATCAAATAATGCTAGCTCTGACGAAACAATAGTCTCTTCTTCTATTTGAATCTTACCATCAAGCACTAAAAGCGAGGCATTGAAACCTTTATCAACAGGTAAACTAAGTGAAGCTCCAGCTTTAAGGCGTATATCATAGAGATGTATAGGCGTAAAAGTTTTTGCTGCACCGTTTAAATTATTAAAACTACCTGCAATAATACGCACTGAACTACCCTCTTGTTCCACTATTGGTATGTTTTTGTTTAAGATTTCTTGATAACGTGGCTTAGACATTTTATGTTTAGCAGGAAGATTTACCCAAAGCTGTATCATTTCCATTCTGCCACCCTTCTTACTAAATTCAACACTATGTTTTTCTTCATGCAAAACACCATGTGCTGCTGTCATCCATTGGACGTCACCAGGTCCAATTTTACCTGAATTACCTGCTGTATCTTTATGTTCTACTTCACCCGCATAAACAATAGTTACAGTTTCAAAACCTCGATGAGGATGTTGACTCACACCACGTGGAATATCAGAAGGTGAAAATTCAGATGGTGCTGCGTAATCTAATAGTAGGAACGGACTAATATTATGCCCGTCAACCCCATAATAGAACATGGTGCTCACATAAAAACCGTCACCAACCCAATGCCTTTCTTTTTCGCACCTAATTATTTGAATCTTTCTACTTTTCATAATATCCTTAAGTATTAACCTGTTATATATATTTATTGATAATATGCTAATATATAATAAATATTCTTGTCAACTATCATATTTATACAAAATTATCTTCTAAATACGCTTCATCAGAATGTTACGAATTGACTTAAAAATATATGTAAAATAAATTCTTGTATTAGTTGAAATACAAGAATAAACAATACTTATTGTAGAAATAAATCGATTATCATAATTACTTAGTCAAATTAGCATTTTCTAAAACGATTTGCTTATTAGAGGCATGTAATGATCTGGGCTTTGTAGCAATTTTAGCGATATTATATAGATAAATCTCTAACTAAGCTTCGATTCAAATAAAATATCACTAATAATATTACGCACGAACAATTCGTAAGTAGCATAGCAGCGCTACATACTAATTTTGCTAATTAATACTTCTCAATCACTGCTGAAGAATTTTGTACTGTATTACCAACTTCTTGGTAAGGCATATTCATACAATTTCCTAAAAACTCTTCAGCAATTGCATAGAAACTCATTCGATTATTAGGTTTCGCAAAGCCATGTCCTTCATCAGGATATAATACATATGTTCCTGGAATTTTATTTGCTTTCATTGCAGCAACAATTTGATCTGATTCAGCTTGTTTAACTCGTGGGTCGTTTGCGCCTTGCCCTATAAGTAAAGGTTTTTTGATATTAGAAACAAATGAAAGTGGCGAGCGTGATTTTAAAAATTCTTTGCCCTGCTCTGTATCAGGATCACCACCGATCATATCAATCAAAGATTTTCTAAATGGCGCCCAGTAACTTGGAATGCTGTTAATCAAAGTTGCTAGATTTGACGGTCCAACGATATCAACTCCGCAAGTGAAAAAGTCTGGAGTAAATATTAGCCCGACTAAAGCTGCATAACCACCATAGCTACCGCCAAATATCGCCACATTATTTTTATCTGCATATCCTTTATCAACCGCCCAGTTAACAGCATCTAGAAGATCGTCATGCATTTTAGCACCCCATTGACCGTTTCCCGCATTAATAAAGTTTTTGCCGAAACCTGTAGAACTACGATAATTAACGCTAAGTACGGCATATCCACGATCAGCCAGCCATTGATGTTGTGGATTATATCCCCATCCGTCTCTTGCTCTTGGTCCACCATGAACTATTAACACAAGTGGCAATGGTTTATCTAATTTGCCATTAGCTAATTTGCTTTTAGGCAAGGTTAAATATGACACTAAATCTAGCCCATCTCTTGATTGAATTATTAAACCTTCCATCGGACAAAGCTTTGCTTCTTCATTAGCTAGAGCTGAGTTATTTACAAATAGAAATTTACTTTCCTTGTTAGATCGATCAAATAAATAATATTTTATCGGCCCTGTGTCTGTAGTATAAGCTACTATCCACTTATCATCTTTAAGCGGGCGACTAACTAAATGCAACTCTCCTATTTCTTTGCTTTTTAACAAATCAAAATCAGCCTTTAATGAGTCATTGATAATTATAGTTTCATTTTTGATATATTCGACAGAATAACCTTCAAATTCGCTTGTTACCGGATTTACAATGATATCTTCCAGATCAGCTTTAGAATCTTCTGCTAAAAGCTTAGAAGTAGAATTTTTAGTATTAAACTCAAACAAGCCGGATAGATTTCTATTACGTGAATCAACATAATATAATTTATCACCATTTTGGTTGAACCCTATAATATTTGTAGTGTTAACATCATCACTAGGTATTTTTAAAAAAGATTTTGGATCAGCACGATTACTAATATCAAAAAACTCTGCATCACCAGTATCTTGATGCATAATTGACGCATACACTACTTCCAATTTTTCATTTACTATAAAACTTGCATATTTGTCATTTTGTAGAATAAGATTTAGCTCTCCGGAATCAAGGTTATATTGATATACATCATGATAATTCGGATTTCTATTATTAAGCCCAATCATAAGTAAATCTGGATATTCTAAGCTACTACCAAATATGTAAGCACGAATTTTTTCAAATGGAGTAATATCAGTAATTTTATCTGTTTTTAGATCAACCTTATAAAGATGAAAATCTTCGTCTCCATCAACGTCTTGGGAATAAATCAAAACATCTTTTTTATATGTCCAGCTGTAATTTCTTATTCCTCTGTTTTTATCGTTAGTAACGGGTTTAGCTTTTGATATATCATTCAGCGGCGCTACATAAACATTTAGTACACTATCAAGCGGAGCTATATATGAAAGGTAAGAGCCATCAGGACTAATTTTAACGCTAACCCTATCTGGATTTCCAAAGAATACTTCCCGATCAATTAATGGCTTATTTTGCATATTTTTTCCCATAAAAATAAATGAAATTACTGAAATAACTACTATTAATGCCGCAATTAATAAATAATATTTTTTGTGCATTGCTCCTCGCTAATGTTATTGTCTATGATATTTGTTATATACTGCGTAATTGCATTATGTAAATAATTATCTTAAATTATAATTTAAGTTCCTTGCAGATTTATAAGCAAACGAAAATTCTATATAAAATAAATTTAAATATTTTTCTTCTTTTTTTTAGGCTTCTTTTTGGGGATTGGCAATTCTGCTACTGTAATTTTGATCAATTTCGTTAGCCATTCACTATCTTCTAAATTTTCGCCATCAATTAGAATATAAGGCTTTGCTCCTTTATAAGGAGGAACTTCGGTAACTTCTCCTATATATGTTTTACCAGTAATTGTATATCTAACAAAAAATTGGTCATCACAAATCAGGCCGACCATTTTGCCATTACAAAATACTCCATATTCTCCAAACATTTTGCGTGCTGATACTGCACCAGCATTTTCGATTTGTTCGATGACGAAATCAGCTATGCTTTGCTTCGATGACATTGATTAAAGAAAGTTTTAAATAGATATATTTGAAATTAAAAGCTATCTAATCCAAAAGCGTAGTAAAGCTCGCCTAATAATAACTCATTATCTTCTACAGAGATATCAACGTTAGTAAAATATTTAGCTGTATTATTGTGCAAGTAGTCATTAAAAGCATTTTGTACTGGCTCTATTTGGTCCGGATTTTTGTAAAAAGAATTAAAATCATTAGCAAATTTAACAGTTTTTGAACTGAGCTCAGCTATACGTTCGCTTGAGCAACCTGCACATTTATCAGGATGTATTGATAATAAATGTTTTCTGTAATATGGTTTAGCTTCTTTTGTAGTTGGTACTGAAGTTGGTTCTAATCCTAAATCAGTCATCACATCTTTCCATTTTGATAAAATTGACATAAAAACCTCAATTATTAAAATTTATAAGTTAGCCCTGCTGTAATTTCATTAGTAGATAATGATTTTACTTTATAATACGAAGCTGTTTTATTAACATTAGTAGTACTAGTATAAACTGTTCCCTCAAGTTTCCCAAGTCGGTAATATCTGTATCCTATATCTACTCTTAAATTATCAATGACCGCAATTGTTATCCCTGCACCAGCATTAAAGATTATGTTACTAGTAGTTTTTCCGGATTGAACAATTGTTCCAGTGATCGAACCAGTAGTAGAGCTTCTAGTAAAGTTAGATAATTTGTTTTTTCCATACCCTATTCCGGCTGTAAGATAAGGTATAACATCATCTTTACTATCTGAAAGATTTAAATATGCATTTAACAATGCTGAATAGTTAGTTGCTTTGTCCGCAACAAAAGAGTTTTTTATAGTTAAAGGTCTATATTGTAGATTTAGATCGGTTCTAAAAACATCATTAAAATGATATCCTACTCCAAGATTATAGATAGGGGTTGTTTTAAAAGAAGTTTTACTTCCTTTAGGTATTGAAGCACCTGCATCTATTCTTGCATAAAACCCTTTTATGTCTTCTGCTAAAGAGATATTAGAAGTAAGTATAATTGCAGAAGCAAATAAATAAATCGCAGTACGCATCATTTTAAAACCTTTTAACCTTTAATTATATATTGTGACAAGATAATAGCATATTTACTGAAAAATAACAATCAATTTCTCAACTTATAGTTTATCAATTATCTAAAATGCTAGAAATGCAGAGTATTTTAACCTAATCTACTGCACAAGTGACTCTAATTCTTACCAACAAATCCGCCGGTATCTCCGCCAGCCCAGCAAATATTTGTTTTGCAGTTAGGCAAAGACAAGCATTTAATGCTATATATTGAGTCTTTGCGTGATAATTCACCGGTGAAATTATCAGGGTGACAAATTCTGCCTTTATACTTACCTTTAGTTAGGTAATATCCAGTAACCACGTAACGTCTATTTTGTTCTGTATAGCAAGCAATAGAGCATTCATCGACATTCGGCTCTTTAAAAGTATTCCATGAATCATTTAAGGGAGACCCCATTAGTAAGTCTTTTGGTACTGAATTTGCACATCCTGTTAGAAGTAAAAGTATAAGCAGTGAAGTTTTTAAAATAGCTTTCATAAAACACCTTTGTTTATCGTTAGTAAAATAAGGTTATGTCAAATTTATCTGAGAGTAAAGATTTTATGTAATTGTTTTATAAGCAATAATAATTTGAGCAAATTTAATTTATATTCATCCCAGCTGCATAACCCGAAGACCATGCCCATTGAAAATTATAGCCTCCAAGCCAGCCTGTAACATCAACCACCTCTCCAATAAAATACAGATTTGGTACTTTGAACGATTCCATGGTTTTAGAAGATAATTCTTTAGTATCAATTCCTCCTGCTGTTACCTCTGCCTTAGAATATTCTTCTGTTCCGGCAATGTTAATTTTAAATTCATTAATTGATTTGGCAATAAATTCCAGCTCTTTTGGCTTAAAATCAACAATGCGTTTTGGTTCTATATTATCCTGACACCAGTTTTCTACAAATCTATTAGGTAAATATTGTTTTAGAAAATTTACCATCAAAGCTTTGCTATTTTTTTCTTCTAATAACACTTCTTTTAGTGATGTATTAGGTAATAAATTTATTATAAATTGTTGTTTATCAAGATTTAAATAAGAAGATATTTGTAATATTGCTGGCCCGCTTAAACCACGATGAGTAAATAATATATTCTCTTTAAAAGCAATTTTTTGATATTGCGTAATTGCAGAAATAGAAATCCCACTCAATTTTTGAAAAAATACTAAATCTTCATCTCCAACTGTTAATGGCACTAATGCTGGCCTGGTTGGAATGATATTTAGACCAAATTGCCTAGCAATCCTATAACCAAAATCTGTCGCTCCAAGCTTTGTTATAGAAAGCCCGCCAGTAGCAATAACCAAGGACTTAACCTGAAAATTACCGAGATTAGTTTCAATATAAAACCCCTCATTCTTACTAACATTAGAAATAGAGCAATTTAATAACGTCTTCACTTTACTTTGCTTACACTCTTCAATCAGCATATTAATTATTTGCGTCGCCGAGCCATCGCAAAATAACTGTCCTAAAGTCTTTTCGTGGTAAGCTATATTATAGCTTTTTATTAAATTTATAAAATCGTGCTGTGTATATCTTGATAGAGCTGAAATAGCAAAATGCATATTGTTTGAAAGATAATTTTTAGGTGAAGTATATAAATTTGTAAAATTACAACGCCCTCCGCCAGATATTCTAATTTTTTTTCCGATTTTATCTGTTGCTTCAATAAGTAAAACTTTTTTCCCCTGCTTACCAGCTTGAGCTGCAGCCATAAGCCCAGCTGCACCAGCTCCGACTACTACAACATCATAATTTTTATTTACAGCAATGTTCAAGGTCTGCATCTCTTAGTACGTAAACAGTACGGTTACTTAATGTTGCAGGAATAGAACCTGGTATATCATAAGTGCTCACAAAACAATATTCAATATTAGCAGGAAAATCATAGTCAATTAAACTAAACTGCTTATTTCTTCTAAAATCCGGTACAAATTCTCCAGAATAAAAAGAAAGTTTTGAAGAATTATGCCAAGAACTGGCAACTATTTTTTGAGAACCGCAAATTTCCTGAATCTTGGACGTTTCCTCTGCTGCCTTACTGATTCTATTTAGAGTCGCTAGAGGTGAATCAGCATCAAATTTATTTAATGCTGCTATTCGAATCAACATAAAAATTATGCAAGGCGCTATCAGACAAGCTAATTTATATTTTTTTGCTTTTAGGAATGAAAAATTTACTGAAGCTGAAAAAATACTAAGTGCTACAAACGCAGTAACGGTCCATTGTCCTTGGACATGATTTTTTAATGCGATAATTCCAAAAAAGATAAATACCCCTAATATATTGAATTTTAATATTCTATTGTAGATTGAATTATTCTTGTCTTTAATAAGATGATACAGCAATAATAGCATTATAAAAATTCCGCCACATACAAGCTGAGATAGTAAAAAATTTATAAAATCTGAGCCATTACCATCAAAATCATGTCTTTTTACATGTAATTGCAATGTTGGATAATTATTATTTATTTGCCAAATAATATGGGGTAAAAAGACGACTGCCCAGGTTAATAGAGCTAAGTAAAAAGACCTTCTTTGGAATATTTTTGGAGATGCTAAAAGAGTTAGTATTATAACCAACCCTCCTTGGTATTTGCTATAAACCATGAAAGCAGTTACTGCACCCAATATTAATGCATTAATAACACTATCATTCTCAAGATATTTTTTTAAATAATAGAAATATAAACTGCAAAAAAAGATCAATGGCGCATCAGGCAGAGCATAAAATCCACTAGCCATTAGCACAGGAAATGAAGAAATTGCTAATATGAATAATAATATATTTTTCTTCTCAGATGAGAGCCACATAAAATAAACACTACCTGGAAATAAAAAAGGTAATAAAAGTCTAACTCCTAACTCTCCTTCTAATAAGCTTCTTCCAATATATATAATCCATGCAATCATTGGCGGATGGTCATAATACCCAAAAGATGGATACAAAGAATATATCCAATAATATGCCTCATGACTTTCAAGCTTCATAAACACAGCTTGTAAAATATTTATTACAAACAAAAACATAATAAATATATTGAGAATTTTTTTATCGGTCATTTTCAAAACATTGATTAATATTTACATTTCATAAAACTGCAATTAGCTTGACTGTCTATATTATAAAGATATCCTATAATAGTAAAAGAGGTTAGATGAAATTTGAGTTAAGTATTATAGTTCCAACTTTTAATGAGTCTGGCAATGTTATCCCATTATATCATGAAATTAAAAAAGCTCTCAACGCTATTAAATATGAGCTTATCTTTGTCGATGATGATTCTAAAGACGGCACTATAGACGAAATTAATGAGCTTATTAAACAATATGATAATATTCGGCTAATTC
This sequence comes from uncultured Rickettsia sp., assembly GCA_964515755.1. Taxonomy (GTDB): domain Bacteria; phylum Pseudomonadota; class Alphaproteobacteria; order Rickettsiales; family JABSSG01; genus JAGVLN01. The sequence continues at coordinate 14,929 of CAZEVK010000002.1, forward strand.
ACCGAGTCGACAAAAGAGGCTTATCTTCAGCATGTATAGAAGGTTTTAATGCATCAGAGTCAAAATATTTAGCCGTTATTGACGCTGATTTGCAGCACGACCCAGCTTTGCTTAACAAAATGTTGCAAGAAATCAAGAAAGATAAATTAGATCTCATAATAGCCAGTCGTTTTTTAAAAAATTCGGTTATTAGCGGTTTAAGCAACACTAGAGAGAAATTTAGTTCTATAGGAAATGCACTCTCTACCATGATTACCGGTATAAAATTAAGTGATCCGCTTAGTGGTTATTTCATGATTAAAAAAAATGTTGTTACTCCTTTAATTCCTAAGCTTTCAGGAATCGGTTTTAAAATACTTTTAGATATAGTAAGCACTAGCCGTTTTAGCAGAGTTAAACTAAAATACCTTGAATTACCGACTCATTTTCGAGAGCGAGTCAACGGTGAGAGTAAGCTAGATCTTTTAACAATTTTAGAATTTGTTACGCTCATTCTGGATAAAATACTTGGTAAATATATACCAATAAGGTTAGTTTTATTTATTATTGTTGGCTTTTCAGGCTTGTTATTGCACATGGTTTTACTTGCAATCATGCTGAAAATTTTTAATTTAGGCTTTATTTTTTCACAGATTGTGTCTACTTCAGCTGCAATGATTAGTAACTTTTTTGTTAATAACATTTTTACGTACAGAGATAGACGCTTATACGGCATGGCGATGTTAAGAGGTCTTATTTCTTTTTCAATTGCCTGTTCTATCGGAGGAATTATTAACGTTGCGTCTTCTATCTTTATTTTTGATAGAGCAGTATATTGGCCAATTGCTGCTTTAATTGGTTGTGTGCTTGGGTCTGTATGCAATTATATTATTACTGCCTTAACAACCTGGAAGCATAAAGACAATATTAAATAGACAGAGATGGCAAATTTAAGAAATGATTTTTTAGCTAGGTAAACTGATATTAAACATTATGTATAAATCTAATATTCATGCTAAATTTCTTTAAAATATTCATAGTGAAATAATCTACAGCAAAAAATAATTTTAATTATTTTCAGTAATAAACTTTCATGCGTATAGTAAAGTAACCGCAGAAAATCTAAGTTTTCATTGATATTTATGCCTGTTGTATATTACTAGTACGTATAACAGTTGGTTCTTGCAAAAGTATCAATTTTCGCATAAATTGCATTTTAATGGGGTCATAGTTCAGTTGGTAGAGCATTTGAATGGCATTCAAAAGGTCGGCGGTTCGATTCCGCCTGACTCCACCAGGTAAACCTAGGAGTTTCAGCGGGCAACAAGATTTGAAAAACTAAGGGTTGGTGGAATTGTGAGAATTGATGAGCCGGAGAGATTTAATTTTGCATCAGCTGTGATTAAGGCAGGTTATCACTGCAACAACAACAATTTTAGCCTTGATTTCTAATCATGAAATATTACAAACATAAACTGATATTGTTATTCTGCATGTGTTTAATCCTAAATTCATGCAATATAAAGTCCAATCAAATTGGTGGCCAACAAATCAAATCAGATAGTAAATTTTTTCAAGAATATCCTAAATTAAAAGAACAAGAAGCTTGGCCAAAAATAATAAATTTAGGATTGCAATCGATAAATACTGGTAATCTAACCCCTGAAGAACAAGCGGTGGTAAACTTAAGATTAGCTAGTTGTTACCATTACATTGGTAAGTTTGAAATGGCAGCTAAAATAGCAGAGAATGCACGCAAGTACTTAGAATCTTCTGATAATATTGATTTGCTCGGTAGAAGTTACTACTTATTATCAGCATCCTATCGCTCTATTAGTTTAAAAGCTCCATCTCCCGATAAACAAAAAAAATTTACTAAAATTGCTCACGAGTGGATAGATCGAGCTCTTACTCTTACAGATAATTCGAAAGTAAAAAACTTTACTAAAGCAAAAATATATTTTAATGCTGGTGCATTAGAACAGGACGTTGATCATAACAATAAAAAAGCTTGTGAATATTATTTAAAAGCCATGAAGATTTTTGCTGAAGAGCCACATGCAAAAGATGATTATGACCGCACTGCAATTAGATATCTACGTAGCCAATTAGAATTAGGTAATCTCAACGCTGCTGAGCTTAAAGCCAAAGAACTTGCTAAAACAATAGATTTAGATAGTAAAACAGGAGTACATTTATTGCAGTTACAGAGTAAAATATCTTTTCAAAAAGATACATTCCATGAAAGTTATAATTATGTAGAACAAGCTTTAGACATAGCACTAAGGAAAGGATTAAAAACTGATATTGATAGGTTAGAAATTTTAAAACAAACTATTATTAAAAAAGAACCTACTGTACAATCGAGTAGTTTAAAGTTGCAATCTAGTTTAAAAACTTCGGGAATGGCAAAATAATAATAACAATATGGAATTTAAAGTAATGATGTTTCTTAAAAAGATATGAAGGATAGAGAATAGGCAAGCTTAAAAATTTATATACTTTTTCTTCGTTAATTTCAATATAAGTTCATAAAATGAAAAAGAGTAGATAAAATACAGGATGTATTTCAGTCTAGAATGTAAAATTCAAAATTATTATTGCCTTAGAATTCTAACAGTATTACTTTATTAGTTATAACATAAATATAGTTAGAATGAAAATGACAACAAAAAACAATTGCTGGAACCCAAGTAAATATAATGAATTTAAAGACGAAAGATCTAAGCCCTTTTTTGATTTATTGAGTTGCATTAAAGGAGATGGATTTACTAATGTCGTTGATTTAGGATGTGGAACGGGAGAACTAACCAAGCTATTACATGAAAGAGTAAAGTCAGCTCATACTTTAGGAATTGACTCCTCACAATCAATGTTAATTGAAGCTAATAAATTTAAATCAGATACTTTAGTTTTTGAAAATATTGATATAGACAAATTTAATCCAATCAATAAGTTCGACCTAATTTTTGCTAATGCTTCTTTACAATGGGTTCCAGATCATTATACAACTATTCCAAAAATTATTAGCTATTTGCAAAATCATGGACAGATAGCTATACAAATACCTGATAATCATGATCATATAACACATAATTTAGCAGAAGAAGTTGCGTTGGAATTATTTCCTATCATATTCAAAAATAAAACAAGACCATTTCACGTCTTAAAGTTAGAGGAATATGCCAGTATTTTTTATAATTGCGGCCTATCAGAACAGTTATGTTTTACAAAGGTTTATGGCCAAGCTAGGGATTCAACAAAAGAATTGATAGAATGGAGCAAAGGCACCCTACTCACATATTATCAAGGACTTTTAACAGATAAAGAATTTGCAGAATTTTTAAAATTATATCAATTTAAGCTAGAAAAAAATCTTGGCTCCGGTCCATATTTTTATCCTTTTAAAAGAATGATTTTATGGGGAAAATTAAATTAATAGGATAAATAATAAACTCTTATAGGCAGCAAATAACATAATTTACTGCCTATAAACCACATAACTATATATCAGCGTTACCATCTCCTAATAAACACATATCTTTATCAAATATATCATTACCCATATACTGATTATAACTTTGTTCAAAGCACGTATCAGATTGATGCCCTGGTACTAAAGCATTAATATTTGTATCCACCGCTGTGAAGTTAAAAGCAGCTTTTACATATTTATCTATTGGCTCATAAACATAATCTGCGCTCGTAACTATCACTGAGCTAGCAATTATTCCACTAAATAATGCTGCTGTAACTAAAGAATCACTCAAGCCTAGCAAGCTTTTGGCTACTTCTTCGCCTGTTTCTATTACAATAGCACAATAACTAGGATTTAATTTATAAAAATTACATACTTCATATCCAAGGTTATTAATCGAGCCAATAATTGGATTGCTGCCCTTAATTCCATATTTTGAAAAGCCGCCTATAATTCCACCATTATACTGCATATCATCAACGCATTTTGTGGCGTATTCCCTTATTGCATAGCTAACAAATGCTGCGCTAGTTTCAACACCAATTCTAGCTACTGTTAATTGGGGCGGGGTAAAAGTACCAATTAAAATTATATTAGCTATTCCATCAATAAAAGCTGCTTTTGACCCGGCGCTAACTAATATATTTCCTATATCTGCGTAGCTACAGCTTTTTACCGCAATTTCTTTTTCATTTTCTTTCATATCTGTTTTTACTAAACTTGTCATTTTTAATCCTAAAATTTTTTAATTTATTTAATGGTAAAAGTTCGGCTTTATCAATATTCAATAAAAATTAGGTTAACTAATTATTTTGCGAAGCTATTATAAAATTTTGATAAAACTAATTGTGAGACGATGAATAAATACCTGGATCACCAGGTACGAAAAGAATACAAGATAAGCATGCACTGCATGATAGACATAATAACAAATATTATAATTTAATTAATAATTAAGCTTTATACACCTATAAAGCACCTTTGTAAAGAGAATAATTAATCTTTGTTAGGTTAATTTACAAAAAAATATAAATATTAATGGAAAATATTGTTTTGCGTTATTTTAATATGCTATTTAGCTCTAATTCTTTTTTAGATAAAAGCTAAATTAGAATTAATGACGGCATTCTGCGCTATGAATATGTGGTTTATGGCTGTTCATATATTTTTGCATTTTTTTTAGTAAAATATCGCGCTTCATTTTGGATAAATGATCTAGGAAAACTTTACCATTGAGATAATCTAACTCATGTTGAACCACTGTTGCCGGAAAGCCTTCAAATGTACTTTCTTGTGTTTTACCGTCATAATCAAGATATTTTACTTTAATAGCATTAGGACGAACTACAGGTGCAACAATGCCTGGAAAGCATAAAGATGCTTCTTCAAAAGTTTGATTTTGATCCGAACTCCAAATGATCTCAGGATTAATTAAGCAAAAAGGTTTGCTTATATTATTTTCTCTTAAATCAATAACAACTATACGCTGTAAGATGCCAACCATATTTGCACCAATACCAACGGCTTTTTCAAATTCCATAGTGTGATACATGTTATCCACTAATTGTCTTATGTTATCGTCAACTTCTTTGACTGGTTCCGCCTTACTTTGAAAAACTTTATTAGGCGCATAAATAATTTGTAATACTGACATATAAGCCCCTTGACACTTAAAACCCGCTGGCTATAATAATATTTATGAACATATATAGCAAAACATTTTTATTATCTTTAGTTCTCCTTAGCAGCTAAGCTGCTATGATTTATACTCCTCATCCACATTTTTATAATCTAATTAAATTTAAAACTCAGTAAGGAGCTTTAGAATGAGCAAAAATATTTCTATTAATAAAATCACCCCATATGCATGGTTTATCTGGAGTATTGCCAGTTTTTTCTATCTTTTTCAATATATATTAAGAGTATCTCCAAGCGTAATGATGCCTGATATTATGCAACAATTTTCAATTACTGCCGCTGATTTTGGTTATTTTTCAGCTGCTTACTATCTTGGATACACACTCATGCATTTACCTTTCGGAATAATGCTAGATCGTTATAAAATCAGTACGATTATTGCTGTAGCTTTTGCCACAAGTGTTATTGGCCTTATACCGTTAATATATGCTGATAATTGGAATTACGTAATAATTGGTCGATTCCTTGTTGGTGCCGGCTCTTCCGGGGCAATATTATCAGTCTTTAAGGCTACAAGTAGCTTTTTTCCTGAACGTTTATTTCCGAGAATGTTAGGAAGCGCTGTTACAGTTGGCCTATTAGGGGCGATTTATGGCAGCACTCCTGTAAGTAAATTAAGCAATGAATTTGGCTGGCAAAATATCATCACTGTTTTTATTATTATTGGTTTTGTTATTTCAGGGTTAGTTTATCTTTTTAAGTCTAAACAAACTCAATTAGTATCAAATGCTAATGTTATAAATGATCTAAAAATAGTATTCACCAACAAACATGTTATTGCCTTAGCATTATTTTCTGGCTTTATGGTGGGACCATTAGAAGGATTTGCCGATGTTTGGGCAGTACCGTTTTTAGAAACAGTTTATGAATATAGCAGAAATTTAGCAACTTCATTGCCAACATTGATATTTATTGGCATGTGCATTGGTTCTCCTTTACTACCAACAATTGCTGAAAAATACAAAATTTTTTACACGCTAATGATCTTTTGCGGAATTATTATGACTTCTATATTTTCTATATTGCTGTGGCTAAGACCTGAATGGGTTATTACCGCAATATTATTTATTGTGATTGGTATTTGCTGTTCCTATCAAATTCTGGCTATATATATGAATAGTAAAAACGTTAGCCCTGCTCATCAAAGCTTAGTAACAGCGCTAACTAATATGATTATAATGTCTTTTGGGTCTTTGTTTCATACAAGTATAGGAAAAATCATGCATTTACTTTGGGAAGGGAAAATCATTAATAATATTGCTATTTACCCTGCATCATCTTATATTGTTAGCCTGAGCGTAATACCTGTAGGATTATTAATTGGTCTTATTGGAGTTTTTTATCTAAAACCACGTAAAAATTTAATTTAAGGAGAATATTATGCCAATTATTCAAATACATCTCATAAAAGGCCGTGATCAAGAAAAGAAGCGTAAACTAGTTGCCTCAGTAACTGATGCGGTTTGTTCTTCTTTAGACCTTCCTCCTAAAGCTGTGCAAATTATCTTGTCAGAGATGGATACAAACGATTATGCTTTTTCTGGTAAATTTGTTGCAGATCAAGACGATCCTTACGGCGAAAAAAATAAATCATAGAAAGAAATAATAATATGAGCATTAAACATTTTATTATTATTGTCTATATTATCCTGTTATCTAGCTGCGCTCATCGTTTTGAAGTGCAGGTTCCGAACAAACAACCACCAGCTCCAAAAATTGAAAATGTAAAAGTTGCTTTAGTTTTAGGAGGTGGTGGTGCTAAAGCTATTGTACAGCTGGGAGCAATTGAAGTTTTAGTTAATAATGGCATCCCTATAGATTTAATTGTCGGTACTAGTGCCGGCAGTTTAATAGGAGCAATGTACGCTGATAACCCTGATTATAAAGCCATACATAAAAAAATTATGCGACTGACTAAATGGGATTTAATTGATTTAACTTTCCCTGCGCCATTTCAAGCAGTTGCTAAAGGGTATCATTTACAAAAATTTATTTATGAGAATTTGCGTAGCAAAAATATCGAAGATTTACAAATTCCTTTTATTGCTGTTGCTACTAGCCTCAACACTAACAAAACTTATTTATTAAAAGCTGGCCCTATCGCTCCGGCTGTTTATGCATCTTCAGCTATACCCATAACCTTTGCCCCTATAAGGTTATATGATCAAACTTTAATTGATGGCGGAGCTTCTGATCCTGTACCAGTTTCAGTTGCCAAGAAATATAATCCAAAGATGGTCATTGCTATTGATATTAGTTCGACACCAGACAATATTTTGCCAAGTAACGCACTTGAAATAACTTATAAAGCTTTATGCATCTCATATTACGAACTTGCTCGACTTCAATCGAAAGCTGCTGATATTGATATTCATCCTGACCTTACGAGATACGGAATGTTTGATGATAATCATAAAGAAGAAATGTATCAATTAGGCAAAAAAGCAGCAAAGGCTAAGCTTAAAGATATCCTAGCCTTTATGAAAATACACGGCATTAAACAAAGACCGGTTAAACCAACATCTTAATTATTAGATATTGGTTTTACATAATATTATTAGAGTTCGTCCTTGTTAAAATCAATTAAAGGTTCATAGCTTTGTGAGTTTAACAACTCTACATCGTGCTCAAAGCTAAATTTATCACCGTAATCCCAACAAAGAGGTTCAAAAGCCTTAATATCTCTAATAGCTACAAAAAATATTTTTGTTACTGTTTCTGAAGTTTTCCATGGTACAATGGCTAAATTAGCAGTCATAACTTGTTTGCTAGCATGCTCAGAAGGACAATGATGAAAAAATCTAGCTGCATTACCGTAATCTTTTGCATCTATATTAGTACCGTCATCATTTATCAAAAGATATGATGTGTCTTCAATTTTAGTATGCGCATCCTTTCTTTCACCTACATACTCGGCAATTACCATTCCCTTTTTCAAAGCAGCATAAGTTGATATACCAAAACCTATTTTTGAAGAGAGTTTATGTAAAACAAATAAATTCATAGCATTTGTTTCTATCCCGTAAGAATCTATTTCTTTTGCTATATTCTTTGGGAAAGGTGTTTTAATATCTTTTTCAAAACGAAATTTTTCTGCTTCACGTACAGATTTACTAAGATCATCACATAAAAGTTTAAATCCAAATATTTCCTTTATTTTTTCAGGTGTTAATCCTGAAAATTCTGATTTTGGAGATAATACGTTATCTTTAGAATAAGCTATGTAGCATTCTGCTGAACTGTAATAATATGGTTTTACTGACTTCTCGAAAACACTATTATCTTTTTTATTAGTTTTATATTGTTTTTTAGCCATATGCTTAAATCCTCATGTTAGTTAAATTAGTTGTATTATAGTATCTTGTTGATAAATATAAATTTTTTTTAATGTTGTTGCAACAATAAATTTAAATATTATAAATTTAATGATTATATAAAATAAAAATTTTCTAAATTTATTATTACTTTTACCTAGAAATTATCTAATCTTAGCAAACTGATAAGAATTATTTGTCAAACTAGCAAGAATATGTGCCAAATATAATTGACAAGTGCTGATAAAATGTATAAAAGTCTAGACTTAAAATAATTTTATGTAATAAAGAGACTAACAATGTACGCAGTTATAGCATCAGGTGGAAAACAACATACAGTTGCTCCAAACTTAATTCTAAAAGTTGAAAAGCTTGAGGGCGAGCTGGGAAGTGAAATTGTATTTAGCAATGTTCTTTTGATAAAAAAAGATAAATTAGATACATTAGTTGGTGAACCTTATGTAAAAAATGCACAGGTTGTTGGCGAAATTGTTAAACAATCTCGTGATGATAAAGTTATAGTGTTTAAGAAAAAAAGACGACATAACTACCGTCGTAAAAACGGTCATCGTCAATATAGCACTTATGTTTTAATTAAAGATATTAAAATAGCGTAGTTTGAGGTAAATAATGGCAACAAAAAAAGCTGGTGGTAGTTCTAGTAATGGTCGTGACTCCGCAGGTCGTAGACATGGTCTTAAAAAAAATGACGGTCAAACCGTAATACCTGGTAATATTCTAGTTCGCCAGTTAGGTACAAAATACTATGCGGGAGAAAATGTTGGCATGGGTAAGGATCATACTCTTTTTGCTCTTACACAAGGTATTGTAAGATTCACAAGATCAGCTGGCAGAGTTTTCGTTAACATTGTTTAGTCACCCTGCTCGCCGCTTCTCATAAACGGTCAATTTAAATGCAATTCTTAGACGAAGTAAAAATTCATCTTAAAGCTGGAGATGGCGGAGGTGGAAGCGTTAGCTTTCGTCGTGAAAAATTTATACCGCTTGGCGGTCCTGATGGTGGTGATGGCGGAGATGGCGGATCGATTATCATCAAAGCAATTTCAAATTTAAACACTCTAGTAGATTACAGATATCAACAGCATTTTAAAGCTGAAGCCGGTAAATTTGGTAAAGGCAGAAACTGTACCGGCGCAAATGGCGAAGACTTAATTCTGTATGTACCTGTTGGCACTCAGATTTTTGCAGATGATGGTAAAACTAGCATTGCCGATTTGACAGTCGTTGATGAAATTATCGAAATTGCACGTGGAGGAAGAGGTGGCATCGGTAATACTCGATTTAAAAGCTCTATTAACCAAGCACCTAGACAAGCTGTACCAGGAGAAAAAGGCGAAGATATTGTAGTTTGGTTGCGTTTAAAACTTATTTCTGATGTCGGTATTGTCGGTTTACCTAATGCAGGCAAATCAACTTTTTTATCAGTTGTTAGTGCAGCTAAACCAAAAATCGCTGACTATCCTTTTACAACTTTAAGACCTCAACTAGGTGTTGTACGAGTTGATAATAAAGAATTCATCATGGCTGACATACCAGGAATTATTGAAGGTGCAAGTTACGGGGTTGGGCTTGGAATCAAATTCTTAAAACATGTTGAACGCTGTATGGTGTTAGTACATTTGATTGACGCTTCTATTAATGATGTAGTTGAGTCATATGAGACCATTCGTCAAGAAATGAATAATTACAGCCAAGTTCTAACAATGAAAACAGAAATTATCACCCTTAACAAAAGTGATGCTCTGTCTAAAGAAGAACTCCGCAAAAAGAAAAATAAGCTAGAAAAACATACCAATAAGAAAGTAATGTTAATTTCCGCAGTGACTCATGAAGGCGTAAAAGAGCTGCTAAGAGCAACAATCGCACTGATTGAAGCTGAAGGCAAAACGCTCATAATGTAAGCCTAAGTTATGTAAGACAAATTTTTACAAATCACCAGTCTCGCTTTAACCTACTAATTTTGCTTCACAATCAGAGTAAATTTTATACGGAGGCCCTTCTTCTAACATACATGGTGAATAAAGATTACCCTTTTTTCCTTCACTGGTTTTTGTAGAACACGAAGGACAATCTTCACCTTCAATTACAAATTTTATTGGAGCCATTTTGCTACTCGGACTATAATTAGCATAAACTACCCTTGCAAAGATTGAATTCTTATCTCTATTAGGATCTTGATTTCACTCTTTGTATTGTTCATAACAATTTTTCATCTTACACTCCCATTTTTAATTAAAAGATAATTGCTTCACGTTACAACGTATCTACATTATAAATTTTTTATAAATACTAGAAGTTGTTAAACAAATTAATAATTAACAAACCGATTCACTACAAAGCGAAAGCTATTACATAATATCTTCAGTATTTGCCACAGAGCCTAACTCAGCAGCTTCTTCGAATTCCTCATAAAAGCACAACTCATCAAAAGAATTTGTAGAGTTTGTTGTATTTACCACATCGATGTTTATTACATCCTGCGCAACTTCTTCAAAGGTGAGATTGTTATACAGCTCAGTCGCTTTCTTCATAACTGAAAGAGTAATTGCAGCAGAAAATGCTAAACTAACAATGGTTTCGGCTCCTACAAATTTTAACATACCAATTGCTATAGATTGTGTAGCTATATAGGAAAAATCTTCAATATCTTGAGTGCTATAATATAAATTAATTCCCAAATTAATAGGAGCTATCGCTGCAAAAGCAGGATGGAGATATTTAAATATCAATCCTACATTTACAAAAGATGTCACCAAACTAGTAGAATTATTATCAGAATTGTCTGTATAAAGATTGGCACCTTCTAGTACCAAGTCACATACGCTCATAGCGCCGTTATACTGAGCTGAGTACTTCAGAAGTAAATTAATTGGCTCAGGTATTGGTTTTGGCACGTAGAAATTATCTAGACCTAAATGTTTTAATATTTCGTTATAACTAGCAAAATTTGGATCAAAGCCTTCATCAAGAGATGAGTATACATAGGATGAGAAAAGCGAAGTGCAAAGCTTTCTTTAGGAGCGATATTAGGTATTTCATTGCTGTCTTTCATAAAAATAACCTTAAATAAAATTAAATAATAAAATTACGAAAGCAGAATATATATTCTATTAACAATAGTTTCAAGCTAATTTAAAAATAGTATTTTTTATAATATATGCGTGAAACAATGGTAAATTCTAGAGAATTCTGCGCCTAAGCTTTCATAGAAATATAAAAAATTTTTAGTAATGCATAAATTTTAATCTCATACACTTTTAATTTTTTTCTAAAAAAGAATAAAAGTAAAATTTTTATTAATAAAAAAAACGATTAATTTTGTTTTTTTAGATTAAATTTATCTATCTAAAAAGTAGTTACAAAAAAAGGGGAAATAATATCAAAAAATATTGACACCCCAGCGGATTTTGATATAAGGTTAGTCGAATTAATAAGGATTAATTTACAAATAAAAATTAATTATAAGGAATATAACTATGCATTCACACACTTCTTGTAATCATGGCCATCATAAAAATAAAATAGATGGCGACAAATACGCTGATAAAAATGATAAATTAGAAGGTACTGATGGTGATGATATAATTCATGGCTTTACAGGTAATGATATAATAAATGCTGGCGCAGGTGATGATTATGCATGCGGTGGCCCTGGTGATGACATTATTGATGGTGGTGAAGGCGATGATATTGTATGCGGCGGACCGGGCAATAATATACTAACTGGTGGATCTGGTAAAGATAGGTTTAATTTTAAGCCTGCAAAATCAACTAATTTGATTAAAGATTTTGAGCCTAATGAAACATTAAGTTTTGCTCTATTACCTGGAGTTACAAGCAAAAGCAGTTTAGTTTTTTCTAGTAGCCAAGATGCTGATAATCAACCGATTACCAATATACATATTCCGCGATATGATGTTGGCATTACATTATTAGGAGATCATAGTTATCTAGCTGGATCAAGTAGCAATTTTGAGTTTTATACTGTTAACGACGAATTATAGAAAAACACTATTAACATAAGTAAGCCATGTAAACCTACTAATTACCCTGCTCATTTTATATTTTAATGACAGGTGAGAAATAGAGTTTTACATGGCTTTTTACTTTTTCAATAAATATATCTTAGTAAATATGGAAACCAGTCTTAAGCATGCTCTATAATTGTAGAGTTATGTGGCTGATCTTCGCCCAATAAAAGTGTTTCTACACCAGCTGCATCAATATTTTCTACATTTGATATAGAGTGCTCTTCTACAGCTTCAGCTTTAGCATTACCTATTAGCCGAGTAAATGTTGTAAATAATATAGTTCCAATATTCTTAGCAACGATATCAGTATTTAGCGCTACATTATGTAAAGGATTACTAATCTGGTTTTGAAAAAATCCTCCTATAACTCCGCTACCAAATATCGATGCAATTCCTGCAATAGGTTTAACCAAATCAGTATTTACAAAATTAAAGCTAGAAACGATATTTTTACCTCCTTCATAAACTAATACTGTAGGGATATAATATACTAGGCCTATAATTGATTTTTCAACAAAATTTACTACCGGAGAGTGACCCCCAATGCCGTAATAAAAATTTGACTCGCTAAGGTGACACCTACTATGTAATCAGGCTTAAACCAATCAGTGTAGCCAGATTTTGCATTTAATGCTTTTCCTGCTTCGTGTATTTTGTTCGATATGTAACCTACGCCTTTATTACCATACGTTTCTCATAATATTGTTGTGGTTACTAAACCAAAAGATATTGTTAGCTTTTTTACATCCATAATCACACCTTTTATTGTTATAGTTAATAAGACTTATTTGTTTATTATTCGCTCAACTATGTATAAGTACAAACTCCTATAAAATAAAAGTAAAATAAATACAACTAGTAGTATTATATCAAATAAATAATTTAACTATAAATTCTTCAGCCTTTTATTGCTTTTTCACTTTAAAAATTTATAAAAATAAAGTCAAAGCCTTTGTAAATTAAGCTTACAATGCATAGTAAATTAATTTATAAAATCTAATTGACACCTATAATACTCGGTACTACGATCAACGGTGGGATGAATTTGCAAAGCACTTTTAATCCAAAGATTGATATTGTTTAACGAAATTTTAATGTAGGAAAGTTAATCATGGCACACAAATATTCAATGAATAGCAGACCAATAATTGATTCTGCTTATTCTAAAGTAAAATATTCTTCAAAACTTGATCCATCAAATTATCTTAAATACTCTGGCGTTCAATTAGATTCAAGACAGCCTACTTCATACGGAATGTATACTTTTCAAGGATGGCTTAATGTTGATAATAAACCTACTGTTTCTGGGCTTTTTGTACAATCTATACAACCCAATCCTGGATATTACCCAGATGTAGCGAAATTTTGGAGATGGACAGAGATAGATTGGGAGTATGTTCCTTATACAAAAGCATTATTCCAAGAAGCTTTAACTTGTATTGGAACTTTACCAAATGCTGTCTGCGCACCTCAAGTAGGTAAAACAGAATATACAGCTGATAACAAAGCAAAAATAGTAGCTAATTTAGCCGGTCATCCTGATATTACAACTTGGGAACAGATTTTAACTCAAACACGAGGATCAAACAGTACTGAATTACTAAATAAAATAAAAGTTGTTGGTAAATTAGAAAATACTAATAAGTGGAGCGATTTAGTATCTAAATTAGAAGGTACTAATGATCAAGTTGCTAAATTTTTAGGTACTTTTTTACAACCTATTAATGACGCCAATTGGTTTGCTTTGATTAACCAAATGAAATCAATGCCAAACACACAATTAGCCGGAAACGTTGTATCAAAATTCGGACATTCAGATGTTATCAATTTTGTGACATTTGCTTCTAAGGCAATTGAATTATCAGCAGGAGAGTTTGCTCGACAAGTAGGAGCTACTCTGAAATTACCAAATCCTGTATCAAGTTTTGATGAATTAGCAAAAACAATATGGGCTTTACCACAAAGCACCATAGCAGCTTTCCCTCAAGACCTTGTATCAGAACTAGGTATAGGAAGAGCAATAACTGGTAATCCTAATGAAAAATGGAGTAAATTAGCAGCTATTATTAAGCAATCGCCGCTTGGTGATTTTGAAAGCCATATCAATAACTTAATTTTATTTATCGATGATTTCTCTCAAGTCAAAATAATAAATTGGGATCAATTAATTTTAAATGTTGCATCTGAAATTATTGGAGTTACTGTAACTGATAAAATTACTAATATAAGCCAATTGTATGATGCAGTTAAAGATATGCCTGATAAAGCATTTATAGAGCAAATGGCCAAAGCTATTGGTTACACTCCAGATGTTGTTAATTGGGAGGTTTTACTAAGTCAAAGCGATACCACTCTTCCTTATTGGACAGCTGGTGATCTTTGGGGTATACCAAAAGGCACTCCGGCACCAACTAATGATAAATTTATGACGCTCAATTTTTGGCGAGTGCCAGAAGGCGATCATACAATCAAAGTGAATAACATTACGGCTTCATTCTTACCATCAGTTAGTATTGCATTTTCAGGAGACGTTACTGCAAATGAACAATATTTTACAATAACTGATAAGGATGGTAAATCTACTTATGATCCTAAAGAATTCCATACTTATACGTTAGTATGGACACAAGAAAGCTTAAGTTATTATATCGATGCTCCGAATGACGGAAAGGATATACAACATTCTACACCAATAAAAGTTTTCTCAGTTAAAGATTATCCTGGACTTGAAATGACAGGTATTAATTATCCAGGCGGTGAAAGTAAATTCTGGTGGTATGGAGTTGAAAAGAATCTAGGAGACGTATTAATAATGTTAAACCATTATTTTGATCCAGGCTGGGGTGGAATACCTGGTGATGATTTCACAAAATCAAGTTGTTACCTCAAAAAAGTAGGATATTTTCCACTTAAATCATCAACAATTTCAGGTAAACTAACAAGTAGTGACTTTGTATATGACAGTACTAGCGGTCTTGATATAGACTTCTCTAAAATGCCAGTTGCAAATTGGAGATATGAATTGCAAAAATTATTTGTAGCTGAAGTTACTGCAGATTTTTTAAACGGATATATTATAAAAAATCCTGAGCAAATGATTTTAACATCTGATACTCCAGATAAATCTCAAGCATTAGAATTGCGTTTGTCTACATACGATTATCCACAAGCTGCACAAACATTCTTTTATGTAGCTTTGGATTCACCAGAAGTAACAGGTGCTGCTATAAATAAGGATCAAACTATTGCGGTCAGTATAGATAGCGACCCAGCTAAAGGTGGTGTTGGAGCATATGTTAGTTTAACAAACATCAATACTATTAACATTGATTCTTTCTGGGCACCGCTTGGTTCAACAATTCCTATTCATGTGAAAAATTTGGGTACAGGAGCTGAAAACACATGCAATATAACAATTGAAAAAAGTCTAACTTGGAGCTTCAAAGGCCCTCAGGATTGTACTAGCACAAGAACAGACTTACAATTCTTAAATGCTGCTGATGCAGGTGCTTCAAGCCTTAAAGGAAATCAAGGACGTATACCTATTCATTGGAATACTTTCCAAGGAGCTCCTTCTTTTGACGAAGCATTAATTGATGTATCAGGTAATGTTATACGAGATGATCATGATGAACTTTAATGCTAAGCATTAAATTAGTCTAAGATAAAAATGATGTCCGTGGCAAATAAGTTTAATTATCTGTCACGGACATTTAATTTATTCCATCCACATTTTATATAAAATGCCAGATTATAGTTCACTTTCAGACGAATTACCCATTGTACCTATCTCCCAATAATATTCTTCTAAAGTACTATAAGAAGTATAAGAATAGTCTTTTGCAGAAGTAACTTCTTCTCCATTCAACCCACTTTGTTTAACATTACTTTGCAGTAATAGTTCAGTAATGATTTTGCCATCACTTTTTTCATTTTTAATATTAAGCATTCCTTTCATCATCCTAGAGATTAAAGTAGATATATCGGGATTTTCATTTAACAATTTACTTATAAGGTGAGCCTGTTCGATATTTTCTGCTATTTCTTGAGCTTTTACACTACTTACATCATTATTCTCAGCTATATACGAAGCACTTTTTCCTAGGTGGTTTAAAGCATTAATATCCACTCCATTTTTAGTAAGAACTTGTATTATTTTACTATATAAATCAAATTGCTCAGCAGAAGGTTCAGAGAATAAAAGAGCAGCACTAATATAATGAATAGCTGTATTACCAGAACTATCCCTTTCATCCATATGAAAACCTAATTCTAAATATTTATCAGCAAGAAAATTGAAAGCCTCCCAATGTCCTTTTGCAGCTGCTACCATTAGCGCTGTTTTTCCATCTTCATCAGGTGTATTAATACTAATGCCTAAATCAGCGTATTTATTGACAAAAAATTCAACCATATTTTTTTGTCCATGAAATGCTGCTAAGTTAAACGCGGTGTATGTACCACTATCTTGAGTATCACTTTCAGTAAGAATTCTTTTTATTCTTAATTCATCTAAAGACGCCAAAAGCGCTTTAGCTCTATCCATTTGATTTAGTGCAGCCGCGTTATGAAGCGGATATCTATCGTAACCACTCTGCTCAATACCTCCTGCTGAATATAAAGCTTCCGGTATAAAAGTGAATGGTGTCCTACTAGATGAATAATCAACTATTTTAGCAGCTTCCATTTTTTCTACTAATGCATCTACTGCTTTAGCACTGAGTATTATTGGGCAAGTAGCAACTACTAGTGAATTAATGTATGAAATACTATTCATAACAACACTCTTGGCAAAAAGCTCATTATCTTCATCATTAATGCCTTGCTGAGCATTCAACGAACCAAGGAATGCTGCTCCAGCGCCATAAACACCAATAGTATTAGCAAGTAAAATATTATCTGACACTAAAAAAGCCGCAGCGCGCGGTATTAAAAACCCTACTGCAGTATTTATTCCAGTATAAATTACTTTATTTATAGAGTAAGGTACAGAAATTCCGATAGATTTGAAAGAAAATAAAACTGCTTCTACTGGTAAACTCTCAACCAAACCTACTGCAACCCCTATTGAACTAGATAATAAATATCCTGGAATATTAATAGCTAAAGAAATGGTTTCTAATGAACGCGATAAAGGATTGTTCGGTGGAGGAGGATTTGAAGAAAGATAAAAGCAATAACTTTCTATATATTTATTTAGTGTTGTATTATTCATAACGACCCCAATTAATTAAAAGTTTGTAAGGAAATAGTGAACTATTTAACAAATATTGAATAGTTTGTCAAATTTTTATAGAAATTTTATTGGAAGGCAAAATTGTTACTTAGTGCAGTCATTGATAGATAATATATATAGACAGTTTTATATAAAGTTAAAATCTTTATGATAAAATTTATCCGAATTAAAATCATTTTTACATTGTAAAACTGATAAAAAATATAAAGCTATCAATTCTCAAAAAAAACATTAAATAATAATTCTAAGCTATTGATAAACTCAAGTTTTAATTTAAAATAACAATATGGGTAAAACAAAAAAATGACTAAGATAAGTTTGTATTGTTCAATCTATTTTTTTATGATTTAACGCAATATAAAGTCAGTTTGTCCTCTACAATTTTATATCCCAGTTTTTTAGCAATTGAATTTTTTAATTTTTCAAATTCTTCACTTTCAAACTCAATTATATCACCACTTTCTATATCAATTAAATGATAATGAGGTTTTTTGTCTTTAGATTCATACCTAGCCTTACCGTCATTAAAATTTAATTTATCTATAAATCCATGTTGCTCTAATAAAGCAATTGTTCGATAAACAGTAGCCATGCTTATTGATTGATCATGTTTTTGCGCTTTTTGGTAAATTTCCTCTGCGCTTGGATGATCATCTGAATCAAGGGTTATTTTAAGAATTAATTTTCTTTGATCAGTGAGTTTTATATTATTTTTAAATAACAATTTTTCAATTTTTGCATTCATAAAAATACTATATAGGTTTATTTGGTATTAAATAAACCTATACAACACTTAAATTGACATTACCACATTATTAATGTGCAAATGCATCATAAATATTACCACCAGCAAAGCTTCCTGCTAAGCTAGCTATTGAACTGATTATTATGTGATCATCACCCATAAAATATTCTATAGCTTGACTAAATGTCACAGCGCCTACTGCTCCTGCTGTAAGCTGCTTAATATCAAAATCATTATGCTCATAATTCCCGTTAATTAACAGCGAGTTTACCAGCGGCTCTGCAATAAACTCGTGGGCAACAATCCCAACAATTGGACAAACATTTGCTTTATTTAAAGTTACTTTACATGCCCTCTCTACAATAAACTGTACGCCTACCCCTACAAAATGCCCTATCATAAATAAACTCCTTTTTATTATAATTAATGAGAATGAGAATCGTTCTCATTAAAATGATTTAGTCTGATTTTGGTTTTTTGTCAATTACTAATTTTTCATTTATTAGTAATAAAAATAACTATGAATGAGCGCTAACACTCATAGGAAATTCTAATTTTCTAACACAAACGTACTAGTTGAATATTAGTAAGAAGTGCTAACTTTCTTGAGTAATCATAGACTTGCCTTTAAGAGAATTAAAAAATTTTACTATCTCTATTATGCAGTAATTAGTTGCTTATATTATTCTTCTAAATCTTCAGAAGACTAAATAATTGTATGTTTTCGTTTAAAAATTATATTCCTTTAATAATGTATTAGTTGAATATTAATAAGAGGTACTAGCTATTTGATCTAAGTATAAAGTTGTTACTAGGAGCACTAAAGAAATTTTACGAGCTTTACTTTATCCAAATCAAAATGTAATAGTTAACTTATGCTATTTGGAAAAACTTTTTAAAAATTAAAGCTTCCCCATATCCTTCTTCTAAAAAGAGAATATTAATATTATAATCGCATAAAAGTTGAATATTAGCGAGAAATACTAATTCTTGCCGTGTATATAAACTTGCTATTAGTTCTGTATTTAAATAAATGACAGTTATTTATTAAAGATATTTAGAAAACTTCCAACATAATTTCACCTAAAAGGTTAAAATTATTTATAAAATCGTCTAAAAATCGAATAACAATTTTAAGCATTTTTATTATTCTCATCTCTAGAGTTTTTATATTTTTTAAGAAAAAATTTAGTTATATTTTCAGATTAATAAATACATTAATTAGATCTGTATATCCCCAGGCATGATGCGTAGAAAAAGGATATTTCTAAATTTACACTATCGCTTTTTATTTGAAATTACTGAGTAACATTTGAATCAGTGCTAAATACTAACTGTTTAGATTTCTAATAGAAGTCAGAGAAATAGCATCATGCAAAAATATTTCTTATTTTATCAATTTGTAGCAGCGTCATCATAATTTTTTAAAACAAAAATCATATATAGCATAGATAGCATTGATATAGCACACATTGTCATTAAAAAATATCCAACATAACTAGCGCTACCATATTCCCGTACCAACCACATCGACAAAACCGGAGAAAGTCCACCAAATAGAGCTGATGAAAAGTTATAGCAACAAGAAACACTTGTAGCTCTGATATTGGAAGGGAATGAAGAAGAAACGTAAGGGCTGAGTATACCTTGCGTTATACCAACAAATGATCCAATTAAAATACACATTAATAGAGTTATACTCTGACTACTCTGTGCAAAACTATTTATAAATGGAAGAGCTAAAGAAAAAATACCTAAGCACCCAAAAAAGAGTAAGTAAATTTTTCTCATATAATTTGCTAAAAAGCCAAAAATTAAGGTAGCCAGAGTATATCCCAAAATTGTATATAACATATAAACCCCGGCAGTACCGCGAGTAACCCCAAGGTTATCAATCATCATGGTCTTACCATAAATAAACACTACAAAAAAAGAAGAATGAGATGTAAGAAAAATTGTAAATAGCCTAAAAATAGTCAGCTTATGGTATTTCAACATTTCTGAAATCGGATTAACACTAAGTTGATTAGAAGAACGAACTTTTTTAAAGTCTTCGGTCTCTATAAGATTTTTTCTCATATATAAAGCCAGTAAACTTCCTATAACACTGATAATAAACGGTAGTCGCCAAGCATAGCTTAGAATTTCTTCATTTGTAAAATAATGCTCAATAGCAGAAATTGATAAAGAACTAAGTATTAAACCAAGACCAGCTCCTGTAATTGAAACACTACCAAAAAATCCACGCATTTTTTGAGGAACCGATTCAAATAAATACACACAAGAGGAACCAAATTCACCACCAAGGGCAATTCCTTGAAAAATTCTGAGAATTACTAAAGCTATAGGCGCAATTATACCGATTTGGTAATAAGTAGAATCATTGTCGGTACTGACATAAGCATCATCGTCAGGGTCATTGTATCTTTACGACTATATTTATCGCCAATATAGCCAAAAATCAAAGCACCTATAGGACGTGAAGCAATACCAACTGCAAACGTACCAAAAGCGTAAATTTTAGAAAAAAAAGGATCATGTTGAGGGAAAAATAACTGGCCAATAATACTGGCAAAATAAGCGTAGAGAGTAAATTCAAACCACTCTAACATGTTACCCATTGATGAAGCTAAAACAGATCGGATTGTTTGTTTGGTAAACATTTATTTACTCCCTGCTAATTTGGCTATAAACTTTGCTTAAACTATTTTTACAGTATTTTTTTGCTGTTGATAACCCTTTAAAAATTATTATTAAATGTTGAGTATTATTTATAGCAAGCTATACATAAATCATTACAGCTCTTCATGCGATACGCCTGCTAATTCAAAACCAATTTCCGGCAATGTTTCATGATAATTTCCACATGTGATATTAAAAACTTCATTACCTACAAATGGTAAATCTGATTTTACTTCTTGATCACAAAATGCTTCAATTCTTTCATAAATAGAAGGAAATGTACCACCAAGTTGATGACACATATCTTCAATATCTTGTTGAACATTACCCAAACCGGTTATTGCCACATTAACCCCGTCAACGTTACAAATTCTTATTTTTGAATCTAATATTTCAATTAATTTTGCTTTCACTGTATCTTTAACACTATTTACATAATCAGCATAATCATTACTCAAAGCTTCATGATTTTCTATTGAAATACATTCATTCCAACCATTTTCTTTAATATAATTTAGAAAATATTGATCTATTACATGTTGCTCTCCTAATGATTCAGTCTTAGCTTGCTTAAAAATTCCTGGTTGCAATTTAACTGAAATTGGAAATTTCAAGTAATTAGATTTATGCCATATTTCCTCATCATCATTTTTAATAGATTCATAAATTGGAGCAACATTATGATCAGAATTTACTCTAAGCACATCAGGAAGCCGATTATTATTTTCAAACAAACCTACATACTTATAAGCGGATAGATCTTCTTTTGGTAATAATTTATCATATGTATCTTTATATGCAGGATTATGAGGACTTAAACCGTTTCTACTCCATTTTCCAGCTATATCAAAAATTACAGAAAGTGAATTATCATTACTAGAGCTTGTGAGTTTATAATTTACAGTGCCACAAGGTTCACAATTAGAATATTTCAGTATTTCTATACCTGTTTTATTAACAAGGAAATTAGCTTTTTCTAGACCGCATATTAATTTAAACATATTAAAACTCCATTACTTTGTGTTAAGTTTTCAACCTAACAATTATTAAATTAAAAATCAACTAAAAATTAATTTTTAATTGAACATTCTAACTAATTATTGATATTCAAGCGTGCACAAATCTATGTACTTACTCTTAAATATTTACAAAGTTGATCTTATGGAAGGTTTAGCGGTATTTCTGTTAAATATATAACTGAAATACTGGCTGGTAGAGTCTACTTGATCACTATAAATTGAACATGGAAACAGCATAATTTCACTTTCATAATCCACACACCAAGATCTATATTTAGGTAAAAATACTTTTCCAGCTTCAAATAACGGTGTTATTCTAGCAAACCTGATTACTTTATCATGAATTGGCTTCATCGCGATGAATGGAAAATTAGTTTCACGTTGTAAATCCTGCAACAAAGTCTGCCCACTTGCTTTATCTTCAATTAATGAGACATTTGGTTTCCATTTTTCAATCATTGCGATAATTTCACGTTTTAATTCAGGATATTCAAGCTTTTGACGATTTACATCAAGCAAATAGAAAGAATCCTGAGTTTTACCCTAGCAAGTACAAACTGAATAGCTATTATTCTGAGCTGTTTTAATCGCTGTATCCCAACTTAGAATTATACTTAAAAATTTAGGTTCAGAATGAAAATATTTCAACCAAGATGATTTAATCATACTAGCGCCATTAACAATCGGCTTTTGTAAATATTGAGCAGCAAAAGCGAAGCTACCAAGTTCAGACTTTGCCCGCTCAATATCTTCATATCCTTCACGATCTTGATGTAATAATTCACCTTCTCTAAAATAATAAGGATAACCACCCTCATAATAAATTTTATCTTCAGGTGAAATTGCTGGAATCATTAAATGATGCCAAGTTTTCGGCTGATTATCTAATAAAAAACCTGTCAAATCTTCATGGTGTAAACGCTGCATAACAACGATTATTGCCCCTTTCTTTTTATCATCAAGGCGCGAAGAAAAGCTTTGACCAAACCAACGATGAACTTTTTGTCTCTTTATCTGTGAATGAATATCCAGTGCATTATGTGGATCATCAACTATTAAAATATTACCTCTTTCTCCAGTTATTGTCCCGCTAATTGAAGTAGCAAAACGTGATCCACGCTTAGATGTAATGAATTTATATTTTTGATCCTGATCATCTGAAATTAGCATATCAGGAAAAATACTCTTATAAAAAGGAGATCGAATTAAATGACGACTATCAAGAGCATGTTTATAACTCAGATGGTTATTATAACTGGCCACAACAATTTTATTACTTGGATTTTTGTCAAGCAACCAAGTGGGAAATGCAACACTTACACAAATTGACTTAAGCGAACGTGGTGGCACGTTAATAATCAGCCATTACTGCTATATGCCAATTTGAAGAAAAAATTTCTCCCGGGTTAATTATTGAAAACGATCTCTCCAGAAAATAATAAAAATCCTTCCTGGCTAATTGTTGATGAATAAATGGTAGATAGAATTGTGAAATCATAAAATCTCTTTGCTTAATGAATTAGGGAAAGGTCTAGATTTTCTATATTATTTCTCTTCTTGCCGTGCTTTTTGGCTTATGTCAGCGGATAGAGATATTGGAGCTTATGTACAAATTTAAGCAAATGCTAGGCTTAATTTCTTTGTGAAAAAGAGGGACAATTTAATAATTTCTAATAATTACAAACAATCCAAAGCTGTTTTTAGAACTAAATTCCCACATATGGAAAAATGATAAAAAGCTTACGTTATAGAAACAAAAATTTACTAAGGTGAACGTGATTATGAGTTTGTACTTTCCTCATCAGGAGTTAGCCATTTTCTTACTCTATTTAAGTTAGTTAACTCCCCATTCTTTACAACTATCAGACTACCATCAGCAAGCTCATATGCCCCATCACTAACAATCTGAAACTTGCCGTCGCATACTGCATATACTATATTATTTTGGATTTTTATTTCAGTACCATCAGGCATAAAATTTACGAATACTTTCGGTATGTCATCAGCCAAGCTGCAACCGATACTAAAAGACAGAATTAAGATAGTAATATATTTTATCATGCAAAAACTCTTTTGATAATTGTATAATATTTTTTATAAAAGTAAAAAAATATTATCCCCCCATTACGCTTTGATATTCATGAACTAATCCCGCAGCGTGTACAGGATAGCTAGTAACATCCGAAAGAAAACCACAGATATCATCTGTTTGCTCTATTAGAGTACATTGCTTATCCATAACTACTTCAATTATTTTTTCATTCATCGCAGATGCTTTCTCTCCGAAAAATTTACTGCAATCAAAATAGTCATTTAAAATTCCTTCCGGATAAAATTTTATTAATTTCTGCAAATTACTTAAAATTTCTTTTTCTTCATCTATGGCCTGGTATCTTGCAATATAAGCTCTTGCGGTCTGTAATCCAATTAACGCAAAACCAAAAAGCAAAGGAGAATAGGTAGCAAAAATTGCATGGTTATCTATTTCCAATGCTAAGAAAGCCATAAATTCATCTATTATTTTAATTTCGTTATCTAATGTAAATCGTGAGGCTTCTGCTTTGGGGTTATCAACATCTTCTAATTCAGCTATTCTTTCAGTCATTTTAGTTTTTCTGATTTCCAGTTCCTTTAACTTTTGCTCCCTTATTTCTTGAGCAGTATAAGAATTTAAGAACCCTGTGGCTGAATTTAAACCTATGCTTAATACTGTAACAGCAGGTTCAAGACATACACGCAAATTTACATTATCTATTTGTGATAAATTATGCATTACTTGTACTATCTTATCTAACTGCAAATCTTGACTATTTTGTAAAAAGCCCGAAACTTGTGTTTTTACATTTCCAAACTTTTGCTCCTGGTATTCAGAATAATATGATGAAGATACAAGTGCCGTTAATTGTATAAAAGTTAAAGCAGGAAAAGCACTATTATCAATCCATTTTATAGCAAAAGCTGAGCTGACATATGCCACAGCTCCTATGCGAGCGACGTTAGGATTAAAAACAGCTTGGTATAAATCAGAAACCTGACTGCAATTTAATTTTGAGTAGTTACAAAAAAATTCGGGAATTTTTAAAGAAAGCCTTAGGATTATAAAAACGTTTAATATACCGTGGTAATGTCTTAAAATTTGTTGCGTCTTCATATCAACTCCTTAAGATTAATGCGTCCACGAAACATACCAAATATAAACTAATTTAGTATTATGTAAAGTTAAAAATTTTGAAATTAATGTAATTGGCTAGTAGGATCAAATTGAGGAATGTAGTGTGAGGTAATATTAAATTTATCAAAAATTTGATTTAACTTCTGAACTGACTTTTGAAAATTAAAGTTTGCCGCAGGTGGAGTAAGTTTTTTGTAACTTGCTTTAATAATATTCATTTGCTTATCAGTTAAAGATGGACAAACTTTTACAATATTTGTCATCTCTTCTAAGTTGCCGCTACTGTGTAAAACAATATCGCAGCCTGCATCTAAAGATTTCTTAGCTTTTTCTGCCATACTACCGCTTAACGCTTTCATAGTAATACAATCAGTGATGATAATGCTTTTAAATCCAATGTTTTGGCGAATTTCCTCTATTACCTTATGTGAAAAAGTTGCTGGCTGATGTTTATCTAAAGCAGTATAAAGTATATGTGCAGTCATTGCCCATTTTGCTTTATTTCTTAGTTTTGTAAACGGATAAAAGTCAGTATTACGCAGAGTTTTAAGATCAACATCAACAACAGGTAGTTCTAAATGACTATCTGCTTTAGACCTACCATGTCCAGGAATGTGCTTAATTATAGGACATACACCGCAATTGCTAAAACCTTTGATCGTTTCTAAGGCAAGCATAGAAATTAAATCTTTATCGTCACTAAAAGCACGATTACCAATTACCGAATGCGCATCCGGTAAAAAAATATCAAGTACTGGTGCGCAATTTGTGTTAATTCCTAATTGGTATAAGTCATAGGCCAAAAGTTTGGCATTAATCTTACAGGCCTTTGCGGCTATTTTTTGATCGTATTTAGCAAGTTGACCAAATATTGCTGCTTCCGGTGGATGTCGCCAATTCGGTTGTTTTAACCTGGCTACTTTGCCGCCCTCCTGGTCAATTAAAATAGGAGCATCACGTCCTACAACGGCTTTTAATTTCTCAACTAATTGCTTTACCTGTTCCTTATTTTCAATATTACGAGCAAATAATATAAAGCCTAAAGGGTTGTATTCGCGAATAAAATTTTCTTCAGCAGAAGATAACTGTGTTCCTTTTATACCGAAAATTACTGCTTTAGGATTATTGCTCATAACTATTGATTATGCAGAATTTTTTACTTGCGACAAGAAAATAATTGCTATCTTTCAGGTAATTTAAAATAAATAGAAGTGCTAAAGTAAGTAAAAAGATTAGCTGTATTTTAAGTATAAGTGGGGAGAATGAAGGTTTTTTTATAACATTATTGCTTTTCTATATGGCTTATTTCTTAGCCGCTATAGTTTTAATTTTTCTAACAACATCTTAACTCTTCTTATCTATAGAAACACTCTATAATAAACATGAATATTAAATATAATGTTTTTAATAATATATTTTAGTAATACTTTTATTAATTATTTTTTTGTCGCTAGCCAGTAAACTTAACCATTTTTTAACCTTTTTCTGTGTAAATTGACGCAAATAAAATTTATTGCTTAGTACAAGGAGAAATTTATGAAAGACGCATCATATGATAAAAGAGTATATTGGTATAATGAAGTTATTGAAGAAGCACGTAAAGCTTCTCTCAACAAATCACATTGGGCGGGTGTTGTTAACCCTGAGAGGAGAGAGGCAATTAAAAAAGTTTTAACTAAAGCTATTGTTAACTTAGAAAGGACCCTTAATTATCAATATGATATTAGTAGAGATCCGGACACTGAAAAAAGAATAGATGAAATTTCTGAAAAAATGGCTAGAAATCCAAATCTAAATGATTTTAAAAGGAAAGGTGAAGGTGGAATAAGGCGTGCAGCAATAAAGAACAGCGTTGGTATTTTTGATGACGAAAGTCCATCTGATTTTTTTGACAAAAGACATCAGGCTATAGTAAAACGCCAAGAAGAACTTGGAATACCATATAGAACTACATCATTACGTGGAACTGAAGATTTCAAAGATTTACCTAAGAAAAAAGGAATTATTACACCTCAAGAAAAGAGAGCTGCTGAAAAAGAAGTTTTAGCAGATTTAAAAATGTTAGCAGAAAATCAAAATTTTGGAATAATAGATATTGGCTATAAGGGAAGAGTAAAATGGCATAATAGTGTTATAGAAGAAGCGCGACAAACCACACTTAAACCTGAAAATGAAGCTTTTAATGAACAAAACTTAAACAGAATAAGCGATATTGAAAAGGTTTTAACTAAACGTATTATTGAGTTAGAACAACTAGTTGATCCTAATTACAGTTTTGATGAAAGTACCGAAAAGAAAATTGCAGCAATTTCTAAGCAAATGGCTGCTACTGATGATTTAAATGATTTTAAAAGAAAAGGCCGAAACGAAATAAGAAGTGATATGATGAAGTTTTTTAATGGAGTAAAAGATTTCTTTATGGGTCCTCCTGAAAGCCCCACAGATTTTCTTGATAGCAAATTCAAGGATGTAGCTGCTCGCTTAAAAGAGAGAAATAATCAAAAAGCGATTGAACTTCGAAAAGAACAACCAGCTAAGCATGAAGCTCAAAAAGTTAAAGATGATCAAGAGCATAATGCAATGGTTAGAAGAGGCTGGACACAATATGCAGAGAATTCGATAGCTAATAAAAAAGCAAAACAAAAAGAATATGATGATCAGGAAAAACAAAAACGTGAAGAAAAAAAGGCAAAAAAACTAAAGCCAACACAAAAAAAGGTAAAAGATCATATAGCAGCATCGACACATCATCCATCTAGTTATGGCGAGATAACTCCGCCTTCAACTCCAAAAGTTGAAAGTGCAAGAGGACGAAGCCCAAGCAGAGGAAGTAGGAGTAGTAGTCCAGCTGATTGGTGGTAAGATCCCCCTACTCAATCGGGAAATTGAAGTAGCTATCAGGGAATAGTGCTTCAGCTAGAGAGAAATGCCACCATTCTTTAGAATATGGCTTGAAACCATGGCTAATCATTTTGTTTTTAAGATAGTCACGCATAATCTTATACTTATCTTCAATGAGATTATTTTCATAATGAGAAGCATCACTAAATAAATCAAAAGATGAGCCCATATCCACAGTCCCGTCATCTAAAAACATGATCTGTGATCCATCTAATAAATTGCGTGGTTGAGCGTTTATTTCATGAAATTTCTTACCAATTTCAATTATAGAGATATCAACAGCATTACCTGAACTATGCTGAGATCTTCTTGCAATATAGCCAAGTTCAAATGACTTATTCTTATCAATATGCGGGTAAAACCATGATTTCATTTTTTGATCCTGCTGATCCTGGCTCCAACGATAAAAATGGTCTACCGCCATTTGCGGACGATATGCATCATAAACCACAAGACTATACCCTTCTTGCTTTAGTTCAGCTTGTATTTGCTTTAGTCTGTCGGCTATAGGTTGAGTTATGATTACCCTTTCTGAATTATAGCCATCAACAGAAGCGCCAACAAAATTATTCTCACCGGCATATCGTAAACTTACTTGAATAGTCGGATCAATACTATCTAAATAAACAAAGCCCTTTAACAGCGGCAATGACATTATCTACCTCGATATTTATTGTTATAACGATTTGAGAAATTATAGCGTTTTTCAATATTAAAACGCTGTTTGTTAATAAAAAACAGACTTGCTGCCAAACCAGCAAAACCAATAATTAAAAGAGAAAAGGCGCTAATTACGTACTCAGATTTAATTAAAGTTAAAGTAGCATAGAATAAGTAAATCACAATTAAAGCAAACAAAGCCTGGCCAAAGCGACGACCAAAATTTTGTATTTTCAATGCTTTATTTTCCCATTCATGTCGATGGCTCTGCTCACGCTTGATAAGCTTTAAAATCATTTCAGCTCCACCTTCAAACACCGCATCATATTCTGCTAAGTCTTGTGCAGTTGGAAAATTTTGTACTTTTGCTCCGCTAACTGATTCAGCTTCACCAGTATCTGCAGTTGGAAAATATTTACGTGCATAAATTTTTGCTGCTTTAGGTGAATCACCAAAATATCTTCTACTACTAGTTGTCATTTTTACTCTCTTTCAATTTTAATGCTGCTTTATTATAATCTGAGTATAAATTCAACTGATCTTCCAAAAAAGATTTTGGTGAATATGTATATGGAAAAGTAGTGCTGTTGTTGATTAGCCAGGTAAAATTACCAAACCCTTCAATAGCAAATTTTTTGAAAAAATTAATCCATTTACGCATGGTTAATATGCTAAACAATAACAATTAATTTAGCAACAAATAATTAATTATTACTATTTTATTCTGTATTTTACTTACAGGTGTGTCTATTTTAGCACAGTGAATAAATGTAGATGCAACTATTGATTAAAAAACCTTAAGTTTATTGCTTAGAAAGAAATTCGGCTCATACATAAATTTTAATTTATATACTTAAGCTATATTATGACTTAGACAGAAGCACTACATATACTAAGGCTATTTCTGAATTTATTTAACAAACTCTTTATTTTCTACCGTTTTATAAAAATTATATAAAAATTCGCAATTTCTAGTTGCAATAAAAATAAATATCATATTAAACTGAAAATTCTAAGTTAAATATTTACTTGATGGAGCAGAACAAATGGAGAAAAACAAAAAGATCATAACATTACTATCAACAGTTTCGATATTTGCAATGAATGTTGCTTTTGCAGCTTCCGTAGGCTCTAATTTTGATATTTCAACAGTAACCACATCACAACAATCTTTATCCGGAACAGTAGGTGATAATACGGGTATCGTACAATCTACCGGTGCAATTAATGTTCAAACTGATGATCTAGTTAGTAATAATGCTATAAGTATTACAGGAAACGATAATAACCTAACAAATTATGGTACCATCTCCGGTATAGGAAATATAGCTCAAACAGTAGCAATATTTCAAGAACTTGGAAGCAATAACAACATATTAAATGCCAAGGGTGCAACTATCTCTGCTTATACAAATAATAATGTAAATGCCATTGCTATTGATTCATTTACTAGTGCCGGTGGTAGTAATGTAAATAACGCAGGCTTAATCAGCTCGGTTACTACAAATTCATTAGGTAATTTTTATTCTAATGGATTTGGTCTAAACGGAGTATCAAATAGTAGTATAGTCAATAGTGGTACAATTTTTGCCGGCAATTACAACGCTGCCGGTATTTTTGATATAGGTGGTTCTAATACCTTTATTAATAGCGGTACTATTACGGCAACAGACTCAGCTCCACTAAATTATGCGGGCCCACCAGTAGGTAAATTAAACGTTAATGGTGCAGCTGCAATAAATATCAATGGTAATAACAATCAAATAATAAATAGCGGCGTCCTAAGCGCCAACTCTACCTATCAAGGAGCTAGCGCTGTTGTATTGCGAGGAGATAATAATACTTATACCAACACTGGGCTTACAGCAGCAACAAGCGCAGGTCTAAATTATAATAGCGCAGGAACCATAATTCAATTTGGAGCTGCTGCAGTTGATTTTACAGGAGCTACTGCTTTTCCGAACACCTCATATAACACTATCAACTATAACACTGCCGGTTATATGATTGGAAGAATTGTGTACGGTGCAGCTGATGGCCTAGGTAATGGCGTTGGTAACGTATTAAATATTATCGATGGAGGTAAAGACCGTAACCATTTCATTAGCTATGAAGGAAATGCTACGGTAATGATAGACGGCAATTTAACAACGCTGGACCCAAATATAGCCCCTTCTCCAGCTGCTACCGCAGGAATATTAGGGGTAGCAACAGGAAATCCGGTAATGAGCACATGCACTTCTATTCTTAGAGAAACTGCTTATGCTGAGGGTTCTATTGCTAGTGCTACCGGTACGGTTTGTACTCAAAATAGCAAAGCATATCTAATAACAATTGATGCAAACGGTACAGCTAATCAAATTTCTGTTATAGGTAGAACTGGGTTCACCGCTGCCAACCAAATGACTAAACAAATCACAGACTCAATGTCAGGTGCAGTCCATAATAGACTTTCCGGCTTGATTGACGAACAACGTAACGGTCATGCGCATTATTATTGGAGTGATGCATTTGGTTCATATCAAGAAAGACCGAAAGCAAAACATGTTTCTGAAACTGATAGTGTTGTCGGTGGATTACTTGTCGGTTTTGATAAAAACTATAACGAAAAAACCGTGATCGGAGCATATGCTGGTGGAACTAAAGGACAGCTTAAAGCTAGAGATTCTTCAAACGTAACCTCTACCGGAGTTACAATTGGTGATGATGTTAACAATTTAATAAATGCTAATGGTGTAGTTATTGGCGGTTATAGCTCTATTAAATTTGCTAATAATGTTTTTGTAGATGTAAATGTACCGATCGGGTATGCTCAAAATAAAAATAGAAGAACTGTTTATAACAACCTTGCTGCTAACGGTATTGAATATAATACCGGCACTTATAACGAGTTCTATTTTAGACCAGCCGCTACTTTAGGTAAAAGCATCGAATTTAAACATTTCAACGTAATTCCTTCTGCTACAGTTAGTTATTTAGGACAATATCTCTCAGGCTATACAGAGTCTGGTGGCGCTTCCGTGATCAAAGTCGATAGCAGATACGTCAATACTCTTGCTGGTATCACACAAGTCGAGTTCCAAAAAAACTTACGTGAAAATACTTATGCTTCTTTCAACGTTGGAGTTGAAGCAAGTGGAAGAGTTGGATCAAAAGACGTTAAAGTTACAGCTCTCGGTATGAAAGCTAAATTTAACCCAGGTGGTCCAAAAGAGTATATTGATGCAATAGCAGGTCTTAGCATTAATCATGGTCTCATGAAAAAAGGCACAAATATATCTGCTAATATTTTTGGAGCAAAAGGTATTACTAATTCTTCATCTCATAACTTTAGGGTAGGGATTAACGCTACAGTTGAAGTAAAGTTTTAGTAATGACGTAGGCCGGATTCTTGGGGAGGCAGGAATCCGGTTCTATTTTAATATAAAAATCCTTCGCATGATAGTAGATTTAAGAAATTTATTGCCTCAACTAATATTTACATTTTCGATCTTTATACTGGAGAAAATCAACATCTAGTTTAATAATCAAAACAAGCTAATCACTAATATATCTATATTAATATCAGCGCAGATTAATATTAGCCTAATAAGCAAGCTCTTACTGTTCCATATGACTTTCTCTTTACAAGAGAGTATGTAGCGAAATGGCTAGTAATGATAAAAACAATTTAAGATTGTTTTTTGAGTTAGCTTTCAACCTACAAAAAAATAGCAGTAAAAAGTGTTAACCGCTTTAACATTTCTATAAGTGCGTACTAATTAGCAGGATTTTTAAAATAAAACGCAAGCTTTGACTTTTTAAGCGAGTTACTATATAAAGATATCGTAATTCACTGATAAAAATTGTGCAAAATTATGTTTATTCAAACCGAGCCTACGCCTAATCCTTTGTCGTTAAAATTTTTGCCGGGGAAGGAAGTTAATCCAGATGCCCCAATTAATTTTACTTCACGTGAGGATTGTGAGATTTCACCTTTGGCTAAAGCATTGTTTCATAATGTCAATGTAACTGGCGTTTTTTTTGGCAAAGATTTCATTACTATCACTAAAAGTGAAAATGCTGATTGGAACGTTTTAAAGCCTGATATTTTGCTTACCATGATGGAACATTTTACCTCAGGTGCACCATTGATTCTTAAAAGTGATGGCGTTCATAAAGATACTGAGATTTTAGAAACTGATAGCGATGTTGTTGCGCAGATAAAAGAAATCATTGAGCATCGTGTTCGCCCTGCTGTTGCACAAGATGGTGGTGATATTACGTTCCATAGTTTTGAAAATGGTATAGTAAAGTTAAAACTGCAAGGTTCTTGTTCCGGCTGCCCAAGCTCTAGCGTAACTCTAAAAAATGGTATCGAAAGTATGCTTAGACATTATGTACCTGAAGTAGAAAGCGTTGAAGCTGTTTAATAATATCGACTAAAATCGCTTAATAATTACGAATAAAAATATTGATAAATTCAGTAAAACATTTGCTCTAGTAAGCATTTGCACATACTCTTCATCTATTATTTCTCAAAAAATATTCAGCTTATAGGTAAAATTATACTTAAAACTCAATTAAAAATTGAATGTTCAAAGTCATTTTTAGAATTAACTCTCGTTACGTTAGAAATTAAGATAGACAATGTAGAAAACATATTTGCACACCATATCTTAAAAAAGATATTCAATTCATGCCCAAACCTATGTTTTAGGGTTAATTAAGAGTTTATATATTCGATAGCATCTTTACGATTAAATTCCACTCCCAGTAGAAATTATGACAGGCAATACAAGAAAGCATGAATAATAGAATAAGACTTACCCTCTAAATTCTCATTGGCATAAGTATATATTTAAATGACTTATCATCATTATCCTCAATGAGGATTGAAGAGAAGCCATCTTTTAATGATAATAGAACTTTTTCGCCAGTAATTACCATCATACCTTCCAATAAATATCGAGCATTGAAGCCAATTTCGACTTTTTCACTAACATTAGATTTAATCGAGATTACTTCCTTACCACTACCACCCAAATCACTATTTGCAGTAAATGTGATGATATCTTGCTCTATGAATAATTTGATCCCTTTGAATTTTTCATCATTAATTGTAGAAACCCGATCTATTGCTTTCGCAAATAATTTAGCATCTACTTCAAGTTTAAGATGATTGTCGTGTGGCACTAATCCTGCATAATCAGGAAATTTAGCATCTATGAGTTTAGAAATCATCGTGATGTTATTACAGATAAATTGAATTTTACGCGAAGATAAAGAGACGTTTATATTTTCCTTGGACTCATCAATAATTTTTCTAAGCTCTATTACTGTTTTTTTAGGAATGATAATTTGTGGAAAATCATTCAAATCAGAAACTTCATTTATTTGCACAATGGATAATCTATGGCCGTCAGTTGTAACGGCATTAAGTGTTCCGTCAAAATTTAAATGCATACCATTTAAATTATATCTGGTATCTTCATTACAAATTGCAAATTTAGTTTTATCAATAACTTCTTTCAGCCTATTTGCTGATATAGTAAAATTATGGCTAAAATTATCGCTGTCAATTATAGGAAAATCTTTAGCTGGCAAAGTTGATAAAGCAAAATAGCTTTTACCTGAAGAAATATTTAATATAGTTGGCGCATCTTCAGTGATAGTAAGTTGAACATCAAAATTTTCATCTAACTTACGTACTATGTCAAATAGCATATGCGCAGATACAGTAAATTCACCCGGATGAGTAACCTGAACTTGAATTTTTTCAGTTATAACAATCGCCATATCCGTAGCTGTTAACTCCAACAAACCATTACTATCAGCCGCGATTTTAACGTTTCCTAAAACAGAAATAACATTTCGACGCTCTACAATAGTCTGGATATGAGCTAATGCTTTAATTAATATTGATTTGGTAACATTTATAGAAAAAATCATACTTATACCTAAACTAACATTCTAAAATTCTTTTTAATAACCTAATATCTTCACCAAACTCTATGTCTATAGACATTAATTCTTCTACTTTCTTAACTGCATGCATTACGGTAGTATGATCCTTACCGCCAAATTTCTTACCTATCTCTGAAAAACTTCGCTGAGTTAGGGATTTAGACAGATACATAGCAACTTGACGCGGTCTTGAAACCGACCTTAATCTTCTAGATGAAGACATATCAGAAACTTTAACGTTAAATCTTTCAGAAACTTTTTTCTGAATATCTTCAATAGTTACCGCTCTTTCATTTGAACGCAGTAAATCTCGTAAAATTTCTTTAGTTACTTCTAATGTAACTTCTCGACCGATTAAATTAGAATGAGCAATAACTTTATTTAATGCTCCCTCAAGTTCTCTAACATTTGATGAAATTTTTGCCGCCAAAAATTCAACAACATTTTTTGGAATAGAAATATTCATTTGATCAAGCTTAGATTGTAAAATACCAATTCTAAGTTCATAAGTAGTACTATGCACATCTGCAACGAGTCCCCAGCCTAGTCTTGAACGAATGCGCTCTTCCATATCCTCTAAGTCGGAAGGAGATCTGTCACAAGAAATAACGATTTGACGGTTATTATCAATTAATTCGTTGAAGGTGTGGAAGAACTCTTCTTGGGTGCTGTCCTTACCGCAAATAAATTGCACATCGTCTACCATCAACACGTCTACTGATCTGAATTGCTCTTTAAAACTCATTATATCTTTATTACGTAAAGCTTTTACGAACTGATACATATACTTTTCAGCAGAAAGATAAGCCACCCTCCTCTTAGGATTATTTTTATTTATATGCCAAGCAATTGCATGCATAAGGTGAGTTTTTCCTAATCCGACCCCGCCATATAAGAATAACGGATTAGACCCGGCCTGTACTACACCTGCATCTGCAACTGCTTTAGCAGCAGCATATGCTAATTCATTTGGCTTGCCGACTACAAAATTTTCAAAAGTAAAGCGACGATCCAAATTAGTAATGCTTGTATTAGCATGCTCGGCTGCATTAGGCTCATTCGATACAGGCGTTCCGATACTTGCCCTTTCTGATGATTTTACAATATCAGTATTTGGATTCTTTTTCGGCTCAACAGTAATATTGATTTTTTTAATATTAATATCATGCTGACGCCATAATTTTAACAAGCGCTTTTCATAATGAGTAGCAATCCAATCTCTAATAAATCTGGTTGGTACAGTAAAATCAAGATGACCATTAGCGCAGCTAACAAAATCTAGCTTACTAATCCAGCTTTTAAATGTTTCTTCTCCATATTCTTTTTTTAAAGAATTAGATACTGCCAACCATGTTCTTGAAGATGTATCTTCTGTTGTATATTCTAAGATTTTTGGCTGAAGTAATAAAGTCACAATATTCCTCAAAATTAATAAATTAATTGTTCTAGATTAGTGATATCTGCGTTATAATTCGCTATATTTATAGAAAATGACTGCGCATAACTCACAATTTTACTGCTTGGATTAATTTAAAGATGCATTATATGGTTCCGATAGTAAACAATTTTATTTTACTTTTTTTTAAAAATTGTAATTGACTTATTTTTCATACAACATTTTGTGTAAAATTTGATTTTGCTCACTAAATACACCTTAATTTATATAAAAAAATTATTAAATATGAATGAATTATTAAAAAAAAAACTGATTTATAGAAGTTGTCATCGCGGTTGCAAAGAAACAGATTTTATGTTGGGAAGATTTGTCAGAAGTGATATAAGCAAGCTTAATGAAATGGAATTAGAACAGCTTACTATATTATTAGAAGAATCAGATAGCGATATCTATCGCTGGCTGACAGGGCTAAAACCTGTACCATTACTATGGCAAAATTCATTAATGGGAAAAATTATTAATTTTAATAAGACTAAAGACATTGTTAAATATCAAACCATTACTAAAACATAAAGCTAGTAGCCTTACTCCTATTATTGACGGTAGTGAGTTTTATGCTATTGCTAAAATTGCAAATGAAACAAAGAACAATATTATTTATATTGCCCGTGACGAACAACGCGCCAATGCAATTTTTACTACTTGTTCCTGGTTCATAAAGAACAAGAAAATATTACATCTGCCAGCATGGGATAGTATTCCATATGATTTAACTTCTCCTTCATCGTATATTTTAGCCAAACGTATCGGAGTGTTAACTGGAATCACCCAAAACCCCTATTCATCAAAAATAATTATTACTTCAGCAAATGCCGCAATTCAAAAGATCCCTATACAAACTGAGATCAACAAGGCAATTCTAACAATCAAAATTGGGCAAAAATATAATAGAGACTCTTTAATCAAATATCTTATTAATCATAACTATGTGCGTACGGCTACAGCAAACTCTATAGGCGAATTTGCAGTTAGAGGTAGTATTATTGATATAATGGCTGATAATGATAGCGGTTATCGTGTTGATTTTTTTGGAGATGTTATTGAAAACATCAAAATATTTGACGCTGAATCCCAACTTTCTACAGAAAAAATAGACAAAATTTTAATTACACCGCCTTCTGAGCTTATATTATCTGAAGCAACTA
This sequence comes from uncultured Rickettsia sp., assembly GCA_964515755.1. Classification (GTDB taxonomy): domain Bacteria; phylum Pseudomonadota; class Alphaproteobacteria; order Rickettsiales; family JABSSG01; genus JAGVLN01. The sequence goes on from CAZEVK010000002.1 coordinate 52,412, forward strand.
TAGAGAAATTCAAGCAAAATCTAATTAATAAGTATGGTGCTAATGCTACAGCCTCTGACGCAATGCAGAACATCGCAAGAGGAAATTGGCATTTCTCCGGTGTTGAACAATGGTTACCTTTATTTTATGACCAGTTGACTAATCTGTTTGATTTCGTAGGTCAGGATAATATTATAATGTTCGATTATCTAGCAAAACAAGCTATCACTGAGCAATTTGAAGAGATTGAAAGCTGCTATAATGAAAGAAAGCTAGAAATTAAGATCGATAAAAAAATTTATAGTGATCCACTTCCACCAAATGCTTTATTCCTTGAGGCTAAAGAATTAGAGGCCGTAACTCAAAATTCTACTAAAATATATTGTCAGGCTTCGGATAATAGCGATACTAGCGTAAAAATAGAATTAAACATTAAGCCAAATGAAAATCTTTTGCATCTTGCTCAGTTAGAAAAAACTTCTGCACTCGAAATTTTAAAAAAAATAGCTAATAAGAATTTTGTTATTTCTGCCTTAAGCAATGGCTCTAGAGAACGAATCGAACGTATATTCCATGATCATGAAATTAACTTTACTAAACATGATGGATGGGACTATCAAACTACTATATCAACAAAAACCCCTATCTTAATAGTTTCACCATTAGAAAAGGGATTTACTACAGAAAATTTTACTTTAATTACCGAGCAAGAAATTTTCGGCATAAAGATCCAAAATTCAAATACTAAAAAGCATAAAAGCTTCAAAAAGCTCGTTCAGGAAGTAAGTAATTTTGTTTCCGGAGAAATAGTCGTACATATAGACCATGGTATAGGAAGGTTTGAAGGCTTAGAAACCGTAACACTGTCAACAACCAAACATGATTGCTTCAAGATTTTATATGATGATGGAGACATATTATATGTTCCTGTCGAAAATATTGAAGTAATAAGTAAATATGGCATCGAAGGAGATGTTAAGCTAGATAAGCTGGGCAGTGCATCTTGGCAGTCAAGAAAAGCTAAGCTTAAAAATCGAATTAAACTATCAGCAGAATATCTGCTAAAAATTGCTGCTGAAAGACTAAACAGAAAACATGATATTATCGTTCCTAATATAGGAATATATGATGAATTTTGTGCTACCTTCCCATATCAGGAAACTGAAGATCAGCTAAGTTCAATAGAAGCAATAAGAAATGATTTGGCTTCAGGTACTCCTATGGATCGGTTAGTATGTGGTGATGTCGGTTTTGGTAAAACCGAAGTAGCAATCCGCGCTGCATTTATGGTATTAAAAGCCGCTGACAATGTTAAGAGACAAGTAGCAATGATCTGCCCTACTACGTTATTATGTAAACAGCATTTTAAAGTGTTTGCAGAAAGGTTCAAAGATTTTGACATCAATATCAAACAGCTGTCTAGGTTTGTAGATAGAAAAGAAACAGCACAAACAATTGACGAAATTAATCAAGGCAATGTTGATATTGTGATCAGTACTCATGCCTTGCTCAATGAAAAAATCAAATTTAATAACCTTGCATTACTTATAATTGATGAAGAGCAACATTTTGGTGTAATACAAAAAGAAAAGCTTAAAGAGAAAAAAGCAAATGTTCATGTGTTGTCACTGTCAGCTACACCAATTCCTCGAACATTGCAAATGTCACTCACAGGAATTAAAGATTTAAGCATAATTGCTACACCGCCAATAAATAGATTAGTAACTAAAACTTCTGTATTGGCTTATGATTCTATTATTATTAAAGAAACAATATTGCGTGAGTTTCACCGTGGCGGCCAAATATTTTATGTTTGCCCAAGAATAAGCGATATGGATGATGTTGTTAATATTGTCTCAAGTTTAGCACCTGAGCTTAAAATAGTTTCTGCTCATGGCCAAATGCCCCCAACCAAATTAGAAAATACTATTCATGATTTTGAAAATCGTAAATATGACGTGCTGATCTCAACATCGATTATTGAGTCAGGGCTTGATATGTCTAATGTTAACACGATTATTGTTCATCGCTCTGATAAGTTTGGGCTCAGCCAGCTTTATCAATTACGAGGACGTGTCGGTAGAAGTAAAAATAAAGCCTATGCTTACTTTACCATACCGAATAAAAATTTATTACCAAATGTTATTAGAAGGCTGGAAATCTTACAAAATATAGACTCTCTTGGAGCCGGATTTTCTGTTGCCAGCCATGATATGGATATTCGTGGGTTCGGTAATTTACTTGGTGATGAGCAATCTGGACATATTAGAGAAGTCGGTATTGAACTTTATCAAGAAATGTTAGAACAAACGGTTAAAAAACTTAAGAATGATAACTCGGTTGAATTAAACGAAAAATGGATACCGCAGATTAATTTAGGACTATCAGTGCTAATACCAGAAAGCTATATTCAAAATCTGGAATTGCGCCTAAGCCTTTATCAAAGAATCTCAACCCTAGAACATGAAAACGAAATTGAATCCTTTGCAGCTGAAATGATTGATCGCTTCGGCTCATTACCCGAAGAATTTCAACATTTAATTACTATAGTAAAATTAAAAAAACTTTGCTTACAGCATAACATTCGTAAAATTGATGCAGGCCCGAAAGGAATAATGTTTGAATTTAGCAAAGACTACGCTGAAAAAGTGGATAAAATAATGACATTGGCTGCCAATAACCCAGCGCAAATAAAGATTAAACCGGATAATAAAGTGCTATTGAATATTAGCCTAGATGATCCTAATAAAAGAGTATCAATGATAAATAAATTTATTGCACAATTGTAATTAAATTAACGCTCTACCTAATCATATTAGCAGTAATTATTTATATAATTGTTATCACTTTCTGCCTTTTATAGCACAGCAGCGCAAGCAAATAACTAATACTAAAAATAATTTTAAATTACTTTTTACTTTTACAAATTATTTTATTGTCACTGTATCTAAAAAAGAAATTCAAAATCAGATTATCCATATAAATCATAGACTTAGCAGCTATTTAATTAGAAATTATAATATTAACCAATATGCTATTATCTACAGATTAACAATTAGTAACTGCTTAATTATATCTTGACATTTCTTAATCTTTAATACATAATATCAAATCTTATTTTTTATTAACTATTTTATTATTTTATGACTTTGTCTACTAATAGTACAGAATTAGTAATTAGAACACCTTTGACAATTGCTCTTGGGCATTTTTCATATAATTCTAATAAATTTGTTAGCAAAATAGTGAAAGAAATCTTCAGAAAACACTTATTCATGCCTTTAATAGGAATGAAAACCATTAAACCATATAATTATTTTAATCAATATAGTGACGACAATGGTATTGCTTACACTAGCTTCGTTAAATCAGTATTTGTTAATCACGTAACATATACTGTATCATCTTACGTATTTGATTACACTATAAATAATAATTTATCGGAAACTTTTTCTCTTAATACTACGCAAAATAATTTTGAGATATCTTCTTTAGTTTGGATGTTAGAAAAAGTCGCTCTACCCTTTGGATTAAGTAGAATTAACCCTAACTATAAACAAGATTTAATAAGAAGTAATCCTGAACTTGCGAGTAATTTATTAAGTATTTATTGCGAGTTCAAAACCGCTAAGGCAGCTTTTGAACATATATCATATGAGTATAATAACTGGAATAAGTTTTATTATAAATATCAAGAAGAAAATACAATTAATAGTTGTAAGGATTACTTTTACTCAACTGTTGATTTTTTAGGATCTTTTGTCACAGGAGGATTAGCTTTAGCTTTTACTTGTGCAGTTCAATACTCAGCATATCAACACGATAATCAATATATAAAAAATGCAGCTTTTATTATTTTAAGCTATAAAGTTGCAACCACTTCAATGTTTGTAGCATCAACAGCAGTAGAATTTTTAATAAAATTACCTATTAATACTATATATAGTTATCTATACCTAAACTCTGAAAATTTAGAAACAAACATTAACCAGCAACAATATAGTGAACCTACAAACATAGAACAAACGCAAATAATAATAGAGTTAGGTTGCATAAATAGACCAAAAGCTGAATTTGCTAATATGTCATTGATCGTTTATCAAGGCAATGAAATATACTCGCAGCCATACCAATCAGGTAGTCTAATATATACTATCCCTACTCATATGCTAACTTTATATCAAAAACAAAAAGATCTAGATATCCTTTTGCCAGAACACTTTACCCAAAGCACTTTTTTTCAAATTATGTCTGAAAAAAAGTTTGATAATTACTCAATAACATGCCCAACTGACCCTGATCTGGCAATTACAGAAATAACTGGAAATAATTTTTATTACTTCGATCAATCACTATAATTATATAAAGATTAATCAGTAAAAAATTTTTATATTTTAACTAACTTCAACTGATTTATAAAATCCATTGAATTTCTTGCGCTCATGCATCCTAAATTCACGGTAAGGTTTTTCCAGACAAACCATCATCATCCCTAAAGAAGCTCCGATAGAATCTATTACCGCTAAAATCAGTTCTCCAGCAGTAGCAACTGTGGCAATCACAGAACAACCAATAGTAATTAAACTAAAAAATATCATAGATAATTTACGATAAAGCTCGCAGCTGCTATATGCATATTTTATGGCATCTAGGGTATCCAGAGTCTTTGCACCACCATTTAGCCTTAGTAAGGCTACAATATCCTGATTATTGTTTTTTTCTGCTATAGAAAGCGGAGTATCACCTTGCTCATTAACATAATTTACAAATGCCTTACGAGCAAGTAAGGCTCTTATTAACGATAAATTCCTACTACTCGTAGCAAGATGTAATGGAGTGTTGCCGTAACGATCTTGTATATTAACATTTTTAGTAAGGTGTAGTAATATAGCTATAGAATCCAGATCACCATTCCTGATTGCAATATGCAAAGGTAATTCCCCATATTTATTACAAATATTGGCATCGGCGTTATACGCACTAAGTAACTCTATTAACTCATAGTTATTAAGACTCGCAGCTATGTGTAACGCAGTATAACCTTTATTATCTTGCACGTTAACATCTGCCCCCTTATTAAGTAAGGTGCTTAGTTTGCCTATGTTACAAGCATAAACTAATTGATGGAATTTATGCTTTAAGTTGCCCACCATAATCCTCCAATATTTTGAATTTTGTGAATCAGTTTTAATTATTATGAGCGCAAAAGGTTAATAAATTATTAAAATTATAGATAAATTTTAAAATAATTATTTATTTGTTAAAGAAATTAAGAAATGAGCGAAGACACTAATAAAAATTAGAAACACAAAAATAATAAGAGAAAATTTAATAATATCAAAATAAAGCACATCTTATTGATTTCTACAGCACAAAATGCTAGCTTTAATAATCAAACAAAATAATAAAAAGCTAGTGATAATATCAATTTTAAGCCAAAACACCTTCATTACAGATATAGTTCAACAATATATCCAACCTGGCACAGAGGTATGCAGCTATGCCTCTACAGCCGCATTGCAAAAAGAAATTAATTTATCACAAGAAAATATTATTATTATTGATATTGACTCTAACTCAAATATTTCTTCTGAAAATTCGGAATTTATCAAAAATTACTCTTCCTTAGTCAAAATAATAATTTTAAATAATCAAACTGATGATATTAACCCATATAAAGTCAGTATAGTTAAAAAGCCTTTTAGCGCCAAAACACTTTATAACCTAATTGATAGCACAGGCCTCAACTTACATAAAATATATCAAATTACATCACGGATATATTTTAACCCGTATCAACGTCTGATTATTAAGTTTAATGATGAAAAAAATATAGAAGAAATTAGCTTAACAGAAAAAGAAAATGAATTATTACATTATTTGCTCTTACATAAAGAACAAGGAGTAATTAGTAAAGAAAAATTATTACTTAATATTTTCGGGTACAAAGATGCTTCTGCTACGCATACTTTAGAGACACATATCTATCGAATGCGTAATAAAATATCTTCAAATGAAGATATATTCATACAGCAAGATGGAGGCTACCTTATTCATAGAGAGAATCTAAAGTAGTTTTTATGCAATAAAATCAAGTTTACCACATTTATGCATATGCCGAATATAGTTCAATAAATATTCTTCTGAAGGAACATTTATATGCTCATTTGTTACCAATTGCTTTTCTAGCAGAACAGTAATATATATGACAGTGCTAACATTTATTAACAAACCGCATCACTCTAGAAGTTCTTGCTAGTAGCTCGACAGATTTTACTCTATTTGACTTGCCTTCTTTAATTAATGGCATAACAACTTTTTCTTCAAGCTGCACTATTAATTCTTCTAGCATTACTTTAAGCTTTTGAACGCTAGTAGCAAGTTTTTTAAAATCTACAAGTTGTTTTTTTAAGCTCTGTTGCCATATTCGATAATCCCAACATTAAGGTTAAAATAAGATTTGTAATCTGATATTGACTTGTTATTATTGCGTATATTAATTTAGTGTAAGAGTTTTTATGCTTAAAGGCCCTCTATTTAGTAACGTCGCTAAAAAATATAGCGATATCGCTATTCTTATATTTGTAACTTTACTTTATATCATGATTTGTGCTGAGTCGGACATGTATGTTCCAGCCTTCCCACAAATGATCGATTATTTTGGCATTAGTGAAAATAAAATTCAGTTAGTTTTAAGTATAAATTTTGCAGGATTGTGCATTGCCGGGTTAATTGCCGGTCCAATATCTGATTCCTACGGTAGAAGAGCAACGCTTATCATTGGGCTACTAATATTTATCATTGGCAGTATAGGCTGTGTTTATACTGATAATTTTGCGATGCTATTATTTTGGAGATTACTTCAAGGTATTGCAACTTCTGTACCAATGGTAATAGGAGCTGCTATGTTTTTTGATAAATATACTGCTGAAAAAGCAGGAAAAACCATCGGGGTTTTGAATAGCTTTATTTCTGCCTCTATGGCTGCAGCACCTATAATTGGCGCATGGATTAGCGAAGCATTTAACTGGCGAGCAAATTTTGTAGTAATTTTACTTCTAGGAATAATCTCCTTTATAGCAATATTACTCATTATTGAAGAAACACTTCAAGAAGATAAAAGAAAAAGATTTAATATAAAAGAAATTTTTCAAAACTATGGAAAAGTCCTTAAAAGCTTCCCTTTCATTATATATAGTATTATGGCTATTTTCGCATTTACGACAACAGTCGTTTACATTGCTAATTTATCAGTAATCTTTATTAATCACATCGGCATGACTCTAGAAGTGTTTAGCTATTATCAGGCCTCTACAATGCTTACATTTATCATATTTTCTTTACTAAGTGTGAAACTCATAAGTAAATACGGAATAGATTGTACCAAGAATTTTGGAACTATACTGTGTACATTAGGGGCTTGTGGGTTACTTTTAGTAAGCTTAATTAATGATCATAATGTAAATATGATCTGTGCAACTATGGCATTAGTGGCTGCCGGTAGCGCATTAATGGGCGGAACATTTTGTTCAAAAGCAATGGAAATATTTCCAGATATGAACGGCGTAGCATTAGCAATGTTAACCGCACTAAGACAAATATTTGCCTTCGGCCTTATTATATTATCAGAAGTATTTTTTGATGGAACAATATTACCAGTGGCAATATTAATATTTATTTGCACTATATTAGCAGTATCTGGCTATTTGATTTTAGAATTTAAAAAGAATAAATACTAAAATTAAATTTCGACTTCTACCCCTATCTAAGTAGCGCCAGTATTTAAGTCTACTGGCATAATAAATCTAAGTTACAGCTACTTAACTTCAAAGTTTCAGATAAATTTCTCCACCCATATATTTATGATTGCATTTTTAAAAATACAGTATTACAAATAGAATTGTGAGCTCGCTTTTAAATTTAACTCTGTAATAAATTTAATATTAAAAGGAGAACATTATGGTTACATTCACAGGTACACAACACGAATTAACAGAAGCAATTATTGACTAATATTATTAGAATATGACGCTGTAGAAGCTTATAAAGCCGCAGTTGAACGTTTAGAAAATAAAGCTTTTAAGTCTAAATTACTAGAATTTCAAAGCGATCATGTGCAGCACATTGATGAGCTTAGCAAATTCTTAACCCAAAAAAATATTGTTTCCCCTAAAGGACCTGATGCTAAACAATGGTTGACGAAAGGTAAAGCAATTTTAGCTGGTTTAATTAATGATCGCTCAGTCTTACAAGCTATGAATACCAATGAAGATGATACTAATACGGCATACAATAGAATGATTCATCGTGACGATCTTGATGAAGAAATTAGCAGTATTTTATCTAACGCATATGATGATGAAAAAAGGCATAAGAAGTGGATTGAAGATACTTTAGAAGAAACAGAATAGTGTTTTGAAGTAGGTCTAATTATCATTAGGCCTACTTTTTTACTTATTGTTAACTCTGTTAATCTATAAAATAGTCAATTTCAAGAAGCTGCCAATATATCAGGCTTTCAATCGAATATATGCTAAATCAGCAATGGCTGAAGACCTTACATACCAGCTTCTTTATCTGAAATTTTTTCTATATCCTTATTATTTTTGATGACTTCATCGAATGATTGAGGTTTCTGAACAAAAAACTTGGAAGTGCGTGAACCTATAAGATGCTTGACTTTAGATATTTGACGCTCAGGCAATAATGATACTTCTTTAACTTTTTTCAATGATTTTACTAACGATCCAACTCCAACAGCCCATATAGCTTTTGGCGGGTTAAGCAGATTAACTTTTTTTTCTCCCGTTATATATGCAGATTCACGATTTTTTATAATCTTATGGATTTGGTCAGAAATTTTCAAATCACCAGCCTCTGACGAAATTTTAAAAGAAAATTTCAAGTCGACATCATTAAATTTTTTAGAATCAATTTTAGATTCAGCAATTATATACTGAATTACTTTCTTTAGATCTTGATTGTAATCCATATTAAACGAAGAAACATTCAGAACAGGAATATTTCTTTTATACAATTCAGCGCGAATTGCCTCTGCTGAAGCAAGATTTTCTTCCAATATATTATTTAAGAAAGAAATTTGCATAGCAATATCATCTACTGTTAGAGCCTTTTCAACAAGTAGTTTTGTTGACGAAGCATTCGTAAAAAATCTCACAATTCTAAACATGAATTTTTTCTCCAATATAGCGATAGCTTTAAAACTTTCAGTAGTTAATAACAGAGCACTTATCAACCGTCAATATAAATTGATTAATTTTTTAACTATTTGAAATCATGAAACGTAAAAATGATGGATCAAAATCATCCTCTAATCGATTGTTAAATAAAGAAAAATTAGCAAAAGAATGTGATTTGAAAATCTTATGTATTAGATACTTAATTTGAATTGTAATATCAACTGTAGGTTTATCTATTTATACAAATGATAATTAATACTAGAGTTTTTTTAAATTGTTATTCACTAATTTCGTAGAATTTTAGATGCTTTCACTATAGATGGTTTTATATCTTTATGGTTGTTTTAATTATGCATTTAATTAAATTTACCAGATATCAACTACAGGTTATATATATGCTGAAATGATGACTAACACTAGAATTTTTTGATTGTGATTTATTAATTTTCTAGAGTTTGGATGTTTTTGTGATTGAGATTTTTTCTATCTTAATGGTTATTTATAGACGTAGAAATCTATTCCCATGATCAGAAAGGACTAGGGCATTTAACATAGATTTCCTTTATATAATTGAAAGAAGCCTTTCAATAGAACTACATATTCAATACGCTTTTGTATAGCTCAAGCAAGGTTTCTTGTTCCTGGAGTTTCTGAGTATCAATTTTACGGAGTTGAACCACTTTACGCATAATTTTTGGTTCAAACCCATTAGCTTTTGCTTCTGCGTAGACCTCACGGATATCGTTAGCAACGTTACTTTTATCCTCTTCTAAGCGCTCAATACGAGTGATAAAATTACGTAATTTTTCTCCAGAAATAGAATTGAAAGCATCAGCCATAACAAACTCCTAAAATTAAACATTAAATCTAAAATGAACCACATCTCCGTCAGCAACTTGATATTCTTTACCTTCAAGTCTCATTTTGCCAGCATCTTTGGCACCAGATTCCCCATTATATTTGATATAATCATCATAACTAATCACTTCAGCGCGAATAAATCCACGCTCAAAATCAGTATGAATTACCCCTGCTGCTTGTGGCGCAAGCGTATTAAGCGCAATAGTCCAGGTGCGAGCTTCTTTAGGGCCTACGGTGAAGAAAGTAGTGAGATTAAGTAGTTCATAACTAGAACGAATCACCTTACTCAAACCAGTTTCAGAAAGACCTAAATCTTGTAAAAACGAGAGCTGTTCTGCTTCATCATCTAACGTAACAATTTCAGCTTCAATCTTTGATGAAATCAAAATTGATAACACGCCATTTTTTTTAGCTAATTCTGCAACTGATGCGCTGTAATGATTGCCGTTTATAACATCATCTTCTGCAACATTACATATGTATATATATGGCTTGGAAGTGATAAGTTGTAATGGCTTAAGATCAGCTTCACTGTATCCTTGCGCTAATAATACACGTGCTGGTTTACCTTCAGACAGCAAAGCCAAGCATTTAGTCATTAGCTCAAGTTCTTCTTTAAAATTTTTATCTTGAGTAAATTTATTTTTTTTAGCGGCATTATCAACTTTTTTGGTCATCGACTCAAGATCAGCTAATACAAGCTCGGTTTCTATCAGCTCAATATCACGCAACGGATTAATTGATTTTTCAACATGCGTAATGTCATCATCTTCAAAACAACGTACTACTTGCAAAATTGCATCAACTTCACGAATATGCGACAGAAATTTATTACCTAAGCCTTCACCTGTGCTGGCACCTTTGACTAAGCCAGCTATATCAACAATTTCAATTTGAGTGGGAATAATTTTTTCAGAATGAGCTATTGCCGCCAACTTATTTAAACGGTCATCCGGCACACCAACCTTACCAACATTTGGCTCAATGGTACAAAACGGATAATTAGCTGCCTGCGCCAAACTGGATTTGGTCAGTGCATTGAACAAAGTTGACTTGCCTACATTCGGTAAGCCGACTATACCACACTTAAATCCCATATCACCCTATTTAATTAAATTAAGAAAATAGTGGTAGCAGATCAAACGGAGAATGTCAATCTGATGAGATATGTATAAAATGGTATTGGAATTGCTAAAGTATAAATCTTATGTTTTGAGAAAAAAATATTAAATTAAATATATGATTAAATACAATTATGTCAAACAAACATACTTTTTGATAATACTTAAGATAACAACACTACTAAAATAGCTATAGAAATAACTATTAATTAAAAGCATAAACGATTTTAAAATAGTGCTCAAATCCTAAGATAGTCAATAATTGGATGATAAATAGACTCGTTACTTAACGAGTGTCATCCCGGCGCAGGCCGGGATCCGTGCAGCTTAATAATTTTTTATTATGTTATGTAGCATACAGATCTTTCCATTCAGAATTATATTTTTCAATTAAATTGATTTTCCACTGTCTTTTCCATTTCTTTAGCCTTTTTTCCCAAGTTATAGCGTCTTCGATATTATAAAATTCCTGCATGTAAACAAGCTTATTAACATTATATTTTTTAGTAAAGCCGTTAATTAAGCCCTCTTTGTGCTCATATACTCTGCGTAATAAATTATTTGTTACACCTATGTATAATGTAACATTAGGTTTGGAACAAAGAATATAAACCCAATACTGCTTTTGTTCCATGCTTTAGCGCTATGTAATTAATTTTTATGGATTCCGGCCTGCGCCGGAATGACATACTTATTTGAACGATTTTATAATTTTTTCAAAGTCGCTGTTATTTGGAGTTTCAGATGCAGCATTAGAAGAAGAAATTGAATCAATCAAAATATTAAAATGTTTGGCTATAGAGTGGATTAGTTCATTCATGGTATTTTTTTCTGTACCATGCTCAAAGTTACTCAAGACAAAATCAGAAACCATATCTTTATCACCAGGATGGCTAACGCCAACACGAAGACGGTTATAATTTTGACCAACAAACCCATCAATAGATTTTAAACCATTATGCCCCCCTGTTCCTCCACCAAGTTTGGTTTTAACCTTGCCAAAAGCTAAGTCAATATCATCATGAATAACAATTACAGACGATAATGGTATTTTATAATGCTTGATAAAAGCAGCAACTGATTTGCCTGATAAATTCATGAAAGTATTTGGCTTGATGGCAATTACTTTATGATCACCGATTTCACCAGTAAAAACATCGGAATCAAATTTTTCTTTATTTGAAATTAGATCAAATTGGTCAACAATTCTGTCAATAACCATAAAACCAACATTATGACGATTATTGCGATATTGTTTACCTGGATTGCCGAGTCCTACTACTAAAAACATCCATCAACTCGTGGAAACTGAGATTATTTTTTTGCGTCCTTACCAGCTGTAGGTTTTGCTCCATCAGGCTTTGCTGCATCAGTTTTTGCCGCATCTCCTGTAGCAGCTGTAGCTTCCTCTTCTTCTTTCGCTGCTTTCTTACCAACTACTTTAGCAATAGTATAGTTTGGATCAGTGATAGTAGATTTAGCATTTTTTGGTAGAACGATGTCTTTAAAACGAATAGCTGCACCAATTTCCATGGTTGAAATATCAACTTCAACTACATTAGGAACTTCATTCGCATCTACTACCAAGTCTAGACTACGTAATACGATATTTAATATACCACCTCGTTTTAGGCCAATTGATTTTTCACGCCCTGTAAATAATAAAGGAACTTTAACTTTAATTTTTTCACCTTTATTTAAAAACATGAAATCAGCATGTTCAACTATATCTGTAACAGGATGTTTAAGCACAGCTTTTGGTAATACTTGATGTTTCTTACCATCCAGATTAATTTCTACCGGAGTAGAAAGGTAATCTAATTTGTTATATAAATGCTCAATATCACGACTACCAACAGAAATCATAACTTCTTTATGACCTTTCCCATAAATAATTGCAGGAATTAAGCCTTCTCTACGCAAGCTGCGCGCTGGACCTTTGCCTGTTTTCTCTCTGATAGTTGCTTGTAATGATAATGCCGACATTTTGTATCCTTATAATTTATAATTTGCAGCATTATACATAAAAAAAATCAGTTAATCAATACCCAATTATCTAACTGTAAGGTTGTAGTAATAATATAAGCAGACTCTAAAAGAACAGACCTAATATTAATAGTTTAATTAATTTATTATATAAGTAATAACTTCTTAATCTTTTTATACTAAAATTAAAGTTTAAGTTAAATTAGTCACAGTATATAGATTATGTCTAAAGATAAAACCAAAGAGAATCTTACTCAACTGCTCTTAGGTGTCATGACCGTAATTTATACAATCCAGCGTTCAACAGCAGCATATGATGCTGTCGTTGATAATATAATGAATGCGCAAAAGGCTCTACTGATAGGAATGGCAGATCAGGCACTTCCACCTCAAAATAATGCAGTCAGAGAATATACTCTTGAAGATGCAACTAGAGAAACCTTAGAAGAATACGTTAGTATAAAGCCAAATTTTCTTACAAGTATAGAGAAAACTTTTTACAATGAACTAGAAACTCTACAAAATAATTTTCATTTTCATACTGAAAAAATTAAAGGTGTAACTAAAATAGCCCCAACTTTAGAAGATAGCATATTACTTTTTCCTAATTTATTACTGGCACCTGACGCTCTAACGCAGTTAAATGAAATAACAGAAAAATTAGTTCGTAGTACCGCTTCTGTTTCTTCAAAAAATAACAATGCAGAGAAAATTTTAATAGCTGTCAAAGCTGGTGGATTTACTGCTATGGGTTACAGTATGATAAATATGTACCGGCTTGGTAAACAGATAGCACGCATCACAGGGATTGAGATAAAAGATAGGATGTCAGCATCTTCGCTCGCATCCAGCCTTATGATACATAACAGCTACAAGACATTAGTAAAATTGCCGACACACTTAGCTAGAATAACTACTGCCAGTATGCTGGCATTTGCTAGCGGAACACTAAGCGGTATAATTAATGAAGATGCCAACCTTGGGTTAAAAACAGATAAATTGGAAGAATTAACCAAAAGTACATTTAGTGATTACGTTAAATTAGCCTCAGATACAGCATTATCGGCAATTAATGACTGGCTTAAAGCTTATCAATTTCAGAAAGATAAATTGAAAAAATTGGATGAAAAACTTACTTTAGAAGAAGGTATTGTAAAAGTTATGACAGAAAAACCATGGAAAAATCCTTCAGAACTACTAATGCGCAAAACCATGGAAGAAGCAACTACAATTAAACCAATACTTAATGCCACCAAAGCTGGAATAACTGCAACTAAAGCTACAATATTTTCTACTGCCTTTAAACTTGGAAAATTTACCGGAAGAACCATATCATGGTTAGTATCCGGAAAAACTCAAGAAAAAACAGAGACAGCAGCTCATGTGACACCTATAACGACACCAAGCAAACTACACACCACAACTCACCTTAGTAAAGGATAAAAAATGAAAGAAAAAAAACTTGAAGATGCTTTGAATGATGTTAAAACACTATGTTTCAATGGCCCGGACGGAGGAGCAACATTTCTGCGTGTAGCCTCTGACGTATCTCTGCCCGAAGCCCATATTGATAATATGTACAGTAGAATAAATAAAGCTTTTCATGATAAATTAGATGCAGCAAATGTACTGGTTGAAGCACTACAAACTGTACGTATCGCATGCAAAGCAGATAATAAAGCAAAAGAATTAGTAGAACGTGAGATAGAATCATTAATTAAGCTTCAAGCAACTAAAGATTTGTTAGCAGGTTCAAATCGATTTCAACAATTAACTGAATCTGTTTCTATGAAGAATAAAAAGTCTTTATGAAGATCTTTTTATAAGAATCTGTAAAGTTCATTTACTTACTTTAATGCAAACAATCTATTCCTACTTCTCCTAAAACCAGAGTTTCACTTTGTACATGTAATTCATAATCAAAGAATTTCTCTCTTACACAAGAGGTACCGTCTTCATTTTTATCCTGATGCCATACCACCAAAACAACTGATTCAGCTAAACAAGAATTCTTAATCTGATCCATAAGTAAACTACGTGCACCAGGATCAAGAGGACCAAATGTTTCATCCATTATTAGAACTTTTGGACAATCAAGTTGAGGTTTGATCATAAATAGTTTTTTCTTTTGCCCACCACTCATATCTTTCAAATCATCTCTGACCTCGTAAATGTCTTTGCTGATGAAAGGCTCTTTAAATAGTTGTAGTGTATTAATAAAGTCTACAATCCTACCTTCATGGCCTGGAAGTAGGTTGTTAGTTGAATTCGGATGCAGAATAAGACCGATTAAACTCGAGTTAAAAGGAATATAATCTTTTTGTGGAATCATTGCGATTGAGTGACCAGGATAAATAATCTCACCGCCAGTAACATTAAAGCTTAGATCTGCAATATGATCAAACACATATTTCAATAAAGTAGTAATAGAAGATTTTCCGCTTCCATTCTCTCCAGTCACAGCATAAATCTTTCCCGTATATAGTTTTAATTTTTCAATATGCAAGTGAATCTGCTTTTCTTTATTGCCACGAGTAAAATCTAGATTTGAAATAGTAAGGGCATCAGCATTTGCGTCAATTTCATAGTTTATTGTAGCTATAGTGTTGTTGCCAGAATCTATTAATTTAGCCAATTCATTAAGTCTATTTAACGCTGATTCAACATTTTCATTAGTAGCAATGTTTTTGCTTTTAAATAATATCGCATTACTTGTTTCCTGTAGAGCTCTGGCATAGAGAAACAATTCATCTTTTTGAATAATTCCGCCTTTATTAAGCAAATACCCTACCAATACATATAAGCCTTTATATAATACCTCACCAGTATAAAAATCTGTTCCTACAGTATTTAAGCTATCAAATAATTCTTCTAATAATGCATTATTATGCTTACATTGTTGTAGTTTGTTCCATTCTTCGCGTGCATACTCTAATCCATGTTTTTGGCTAATAGTAATAGCACTTTCCTTATCATAAGTAGTAGTCTTATCGAATGCTGATTCACATTTAGATTTTTGGTTTTCATAGGATTGTTTTAATTGAGCTAAATAAGTAAATATTTTACTTACACCAGAATCTATAAAAACGATTGCTATTAACCCGGCAGCAGTTAATAAATCTACATTACCTAGCTGAATTATTTTAGGCACCCCAAATATTGATAATTTAATAACTTCAAAGTCATAAGCAACAGTTTCAACGTCATTCAAATATGATTGAACAGTGTAGTTACTTTTTGCACCTTGAATAAAATTATCTTCAACCAATAAGTTATCTAAAAGATTTTTTTGGACCAAATTGATAATTTGATTTTGATTATAAATATCTACACTCAACTTTGCTAATCTAAAAGCTGTATACGGGATAGTTACTTTAAGCACATAGCTTATGGACATCATAACAAACTTTGTGAATTCTGCTGTTCTTAAGGTTGGGTTGTTTTGATAAGCAATTGCAACTACTTGATTATCTAATTCTTGGCATTTTCTTAAAAAATAGTTACCAAAAAACCCTAAAAAAAGCTCCATATTCACGGTATAAATCAAATAATGTTGTAGAGCCAAATTAAACTTTTCCGGATTTACAAATTTGGTAATAGTATAATAAGATTTTTTGAAATGATCAGGTGTAAATAATTGATCTAAAATTTTAGGCTCAAAGTCAGATAAAATTGCACCTGTTGCACTGCTTACGCCAAGGACTATTACAGGATTTATATTTAATTTATGAGCAATACTATTTGCGACTAATGTTCCAGATAGCATCCAGTTTGCACAGTTTTCACAATAATTTGATGAAACATCAATTACAGTTGTAACTACAGTAAGGACAATCGTTAATGGCTTAGGAACATTAGTAAATCCACAAATCGTATAGCTGACTGTTGGAAGCACAATATATTTTAAATTACCCGTTCGCCATGCATGATTTGCTAGTGCAACTCCACTACTTGCAACAGCTATATTAAGCACATTGTTAGTATTTACCAGGTTTTGTTTATATAAAAACAAACCAATAACTGGAAAGTAACTTAAACTATAATCTTTTAAGTGATAATTGTTTACTCCATATTCGACGCCAGCAGCAATAGTTGCAAGTACTCCACCCTCAAGCAAACGTATAGAAATATTTTCATTTGCTTTCATGGGCGTAAAAGTACGAAAAGCTATGAATGAAAGCGGAAATGTAACATAGTTAGAATAGTCATACCATAATTTAGCAATATAGTTTTGTGTAGATCTATAAAATGAGTAGTGCCCATCGTTATTTTCTAAATTATGTGTATTTTCACTCATATTTGTTTTATAGCACTAAATATAAAATATTATAATTATAAAAATTATAAAATTCTCTTAATCGGATAGTTAAAAATTGTTAAACTGATTTTGGCGGTATAAACTCTCGAGCTTCCCGACGTTTACGCTCTATAGTAGAAAATGTTGTCGGAACTTGCGGTGCATTTATTATAGAGCCAGCACTAACGCTTACATCATTAAATAAATCAGGTATTTTAGCTGCTTTTGAATCAACTGCTTTGACTGGCTCTTGCGTTTGTATACTTGGTGTTTTTTCCTTATTTTCTTCTAACTCAGCACTAAGCGAATTAAGTCTTTCTTGAGTTTTTTGTTTCCAAGATTCATGCCATGCATCGGGCAATATCATCCCTAATAATTTATCCCACTGTCTAGCTTTTTCTTGCTCTTTCTCTAACTCTTTTTCTTTCTCTTTTTTTCGTTCTAGTTCTAAATAACGTCTTTCTAATTCTTTTTGTTTAGCTAGCTCTTGCTCACGCACTTTTTGATCTTGCTGCATAGCCTGCGCATAAGCACCCATTTTTTGAGAAATTTGTCCAATTTGCTTTTGCATAGACGACAATTTTTCTTGTAACTCTTTATTTTCACCACCTGAAGCTTTAAGCTGATTTTCTATTTCCCGAGCACAAGTATTAAGTCCATGTGACATCTCTTTATATAGACCAACTGCATGTGCAATTCTGGCTTTTTCAATACGTGGATCGTCAAGATTATATCCCTTAGCTTTTAACTTATCGTTAAAGCGATGTTTTTGATTATCTATTTCGCTTTCTAATCTTCCCTCTAGCTCGCTACCGACCGGCAAGTTTTTAACTAGATCAAAAAGTTTAGATAATTGTAACATTAATGCCTCCTAAAATTTGTATAATGTTAACATATTATAGATAAATAATTAAAAAATGGTTAACATATTGCTTTAAACATTCTTAATTAAGGGTAGATAAGAGTTTGAAATTATTTTTAAAACTGAATTTCACTTTTATAAAAATGACGAAGTAGAATGATAAAATAATAGATTTTTATATTAAAATAATATTGTGTAAACAAGGAAAATATTGACCTTGCTATTATCACTACATGTTATCATTATCATTACATAAACTCACTTACTAAGAATTTTAAATTTATTGACAACTTTATAGAGAGAGTAATATTCTTGTATTAAGCCTCAGACATAAGGTGATAGTTTTTAATTTAAAAGCCAAAAAAGAATGATAAGTGAACAACAAAAACCTCTAATTGACCAATATTTATTGGCAAAAAATTACTCGAGTGTTGTTGACATCATTGTTAGAAACACTGATCCAGAAAACGATAAACATTCTATCACTCTAGCTTATATGATGAAGTTTTTGCCAACCAAAAACCTCAATATAGCTACTATTACTAAACTTGCAGAAATTTTTGATACAAATGAAAATGCACCAGCGGCAACATTAGAAGCTGCTTATGCAACTTTCTGTGAACAATCAGGTATTTATTCCGAAGAATCTAAACCTCTTACCGCAGCTGATATAGAAACAAAAAAAATCGATAGCGCATTAAAATCAGTAGCTGGCTTAGAACATGAAGAGAAAATAAAAACTCTTGCTGCTACTATGTCATTTGAAGGGATAGGGAAAAATATAAAAATTTTGAAAGAAAGGCTACAACCGGCTTTACAAACTCATCAAATTGATCGTAACCTTTTGGATCAATTATCCATATTTAAAGAGGTACTTGCACAAAAAGAAGGCGTTAAAAAGGATTTCACTGTCTGGGATAAAGAAGTAAGTTTAGATGAAGTAGAAACTAGAAAGCCTGTGCGAATAGTTGAAGGTTTAGATTTAATGAAAGAATTACAAACAACATACCTAGGAACATTAGCTTCACCAGCAGATGACAACCAAGTAAGCCAATTATTATTTTTACAATCAAATAATTACTTGAGCAAAAAAGAAATGACCACTGAAGAAGCCGATATTACTTCCAATACCACAGCTGAACAGTTAGTAAAAAATACTCGTACAAAAATTACAGCTAAAGACCCTATAAAAGGCGATGACATGTGGTGGACTGATGATAAAGAATATACATTCTCAAATGGCTCCAAAATTATTCAAAGTAAAAACGATGATCATTCTACTTACAACTTCTTAACTGAAGGTGACAAAAAAGGAATGACATACACTTTATCTGTACATAGAGTTGATGCTCATGGAAAATTATTACCTAATGCATATGATTTAGTTCAATATGTAGATGGTGAGCCAATCGCAATGATTTCATCAACTGAAGGATATAGCGCGATAAAAAATTATGATTTTATAGCAGCTCAAATAAAATTAATTAAAAATCAAGATTTTTCAATATTGAAAACTCCTGCAGTAGAACAAGCTCCTGCTAGAGCTGAAGAAAAAGCCGTTGCAGTAGAGGCACCTGCTGTATCAGAAGCTGTTGTTGAAACAGTATCAACTCCTACCATAGCAACTGAACCTGTAATTATAACTCCTGATACAGAGGTTACAGAAGAAGTTACGACGCAAGTTGACCCTGTAAAGCTAAAACCAGTAAAAACTGACACTAAAGAGCTCGAAACAAATACTGCGGCAAAGTCTGAAGCTGTAAAAACAGAACCTAAAACTGTAATACCAGATACTAAAGAGCTTGAAACAAGTGCTACTGTAAAATCCGAAACTGCAAAAATAGAACCAACAGCTGATACTAAAGGACTTGAAGCAAAGCCTGCTGCAAAACCAGAAAATATAAAGACAGAAACAATGCTAATTGATAAAAACACGCAAACAGCTCTTGATACTATTCGTAGTAAGCTACAGAATATTGACCCACTCAATACTCAATCAGCACCTAAAAAGGACGAAGCAAGCAAAGGCAGACATTAAATCAAATTGATTCTAGAACTATATTATTATTGTATAAAAAACAAAATATTACCTACTAATTTTGTTTGAGATAATTCAGCAAAATACTTTAAGAAAAATTTTTGTAATTATAATTATATAGTATTAATATTTAGTATAAAGTGCCACACATGCTCAAAATTCACTAAGAGCGTTATTATGATTATTTTCTCCAATTATAGGTATTAAACCACTAGCCAGATAATTAATCATTAATAATTCAAATACCTCTAGATTGAAATTGTCTTGATTAACTGCATCATGCAATATTGTAGGAATATCAGGCGTATTAACTGCTCCATTTTCCATTAACATATTAGTTGTTAGCTCATTATCAAGAGAAAATCTCAATGCGTTACTACTAGCAACATCTACTTCATGATTTATCAATAAAGTAATAACATCTATAAGTTCATTAGCAACTGCTAAACTTAATAGACTAACTCCTCTATTATCCAACGCATTGACATCTGCTCCATTATTTATTAACAAGCTAGTTACATTTAAGTGCCCGCGTAATACTGCTATGCCAAATGGAAGAAATCCATGAATATCCAACGCATTGACATCTGCTCCATTATTTATTAATAACTCAACTAAATTTATTTCCCCAATTCTAATAGCCCATGCTAAAGGATTATTGCCTTCACACACCACAGGAACTAATTGTTCATCGGCGGTCACTAAAGTAAATTCGTGAGGTATTGATATATGGTTTATACGATTTGGTACTAATGAATTAACATTTGCCCCAGACGCCATCAATAAAGTAGCTATATCATTTATCACATTATTATCTATACCCGCTAAATTTGTAAGTATTTGTATATGCATAGCACCATTATGCCCTAATAAAGTAATAGGCTCTTGACTTTGATATGATTCTAATGTGCAGACTACATTACCGCCTGCTGATGAAGTAATCTTTATTCCATATATTTTCGATTTTACGTTGATACCGTCATCCGGTATTGATATGCGGATAATATTCTCAGATTCTGGTGAATTAACATTTGCTCCACGCTCTACCAACAAAGCAGTAATATCTAAATTTCCTATTTCGACAGCCCATCCTAATGGAGTATCTCCATTATCCAAAGTATTCACATCGCTAATATATGATAAATTAACATCTGCTCCCATATCTGTCAGAAAAGTAATAAAATCTAGATTTTCACTTCTAACAGCCCAGGATAAAGGAGCATCATATTGATATCCTAGTAAATTAATATCTGCTCCCTTATCAATCAGTAAAACAGCAAATTTAAAATACTTATGAGCTATGGCTCTTGTCAAAGGTGTTTCATTTTCACTTTCTGGATCAGATAAATTAATATCTACCCCACTTTCTAGCAACGAAATTACAAGATCAAATTGACCATTATATATTGCATTCGATAAAGTTATATTATCAGCAGTTTGAATTAAATTAATATTTGCTCCATGTTTTTTTAATAAGCAAGCAGTGTCTGAATACCCATAAAATAAAGACCATCCTAATGGAGTGTTTCCATCGTTTCCTGCTGCATTAACATTTGCCCCACAGGCTATTAGTAATTCGGCAATCTCTAAATTATTTAAGCCAGGTTGATTTAGCCTTATAAGAATCATTAAAGGTGTACAACCATCACTATCTTGAATATTAGGATCAATATAAGCAAGCACAGCTGTAATAATCTCTTGGTTGTTAGTTGATAAAGCTAAGGCTACTGCTGCATTTTCATCTGCTCCATTATTTACAACAATCGGAATATTATTGCGTTGTATAGCGATTTTTAATAAAGTGTTTATTTTTTCTAAGTCTATAAATTCGATTAATTCTGACATTTTTCTTGTTTCATTAAGACTCAATAAATTATGTAAACGTTCATAATAGTCTTCTATATCAAGCTGAAATAAGCGTTTCGATTCATAGTTATTGATATCATTTTTTCTTTTCATAAATTCTCTGAAATAAATATTTAATTAGTTATTTTTGAAAAAATTTTGAATTTAAAAGGAGTTGTTTTTTAACAATAAAAAGCAACATAAACAATTCACAATATTGTGTCAATGTTTCATAAAAATAATTAATAATTATGTGATTTAAGAAGAGCTTATTAAATAGTAAGTAGAGTCCGTAAAAAGCCTATTATAGCACCCTAAATTGCTTTAAGATTTAAAATATTTTAATGTGAAATATAAAAATACTCTTTAAGTAAATTTAATTTGTAATAAATTTAGAGAATAATACAGTCATAATTTATATTTATGTTTTTCAATCTTAGATGATTTTTATCACATTAGTCTTTCTAGAAATTTTAAAGCTTATAGCATCTAAATTATATATAAAGTTTTTCTCATTTAAATGTCCCAGAAGTTTTTAAAATTTCATCTATTCCAGGAATAGCAGGTTCACCGCGAAAATTAATCGCATTATCGTAACGTTCGCAACAAGTAGAGAATTGCTTATCACACCCGGAAGTAATAATAAATTCATCACCAACATTTATCTTATATGGAAGGTCCAAAGCTAAAAAAATAGTATTTTCATACACATCTTTTATCTCTCGCGATAAATCTTTATTTTGACCTGTTATAAACTGTATTAACCCGTATAAATAGTAATTATTTTCAAATGCCAACTTATCTACAACAATGCCATTATCTTCTAATAAGCTGATCACAATGCCTTGTTGCTGATATTTTGATAAGTCAATCTTACACTGAGAACTACCAAAATTTGTACGGCAAGTTGGCGAGTAATATTTTCCAATATCAGCATTAAGCTTTTGTGATAAGCCACGAATTTCTGCAACGAATCTCTGGCCACACAAACGAACCTCGCCAATATAACCGGATTTCAGAATTTCCCTACTTTCTTGAGGTAATTGGTAATTCACAACAAAAATTTCTACATAAGCATAATCATATAAACCTGCTAACAACTCTTCATGCTTGATTACATCAGAATCTATTACACCTTCGATTTCTAAGTTATCAACTGAGACGTTAGCTGTATTTTCGATGGAAGTCGATTTAAAAGAGTTTTCAGCGCAATAAACTAAATTATCAATAATTAAGTCGTGAGGATATTCAGTGAAACCAATTACATTACCATTGCGTAATTTCATATAACAGCATGTGGTTAGAGTAGTTAAGCTATCAAAAAAATGATTTGGAACTTTTCTCATAAAAATATCTCTATTAATGGAATGTTTAACATACTATGAACATTATAATTATCGATTGAGGCTGAAATTTGGTCAGTATCAAAACGAACAGGCACATCAAATTCAAAGTCAGCAGAAATTTTTATTTGCGCTTTAGGAAGATGAGGAAAGGTCAAAATGCCGGTGG
>CAZEVK010000002.1:76122-107892 GCA_964515755.1 uncultured Rickettsia sp.
TGTCTTTTTTGATGTCTCGATTATGATGTCGAAAATATATTTTAATGGAGTTTTCAACCGGCTTAAAAATCTTACGTTGCTCGACAAAATCTCCCAGTTGATAGGTTTTAATCAATTGAAATTCTAAAGATTTACCGTCAGCAATGGCAATATGTTGATTATCCGCTTTATAATCCAGCCAGTCCTTAAAACGAAAACCTACTGCTTTACCGCGCATTGCGCGAAAAAATACCAATAATCGATCAAGTTGATCCTTGGTTTTTATTCCGTGAACTACATTATAATGATTACGTGCAGTCAGTGAGTTAATATTACGATACTCATAACCTATATGAGTAGTGATAACATCCGTATTAAATTTTGGCCCTCCCGAGATACCATATGAAATATCAGTAGAAAAACGTTCCTCAGAAAAATTTTTCATAATAAGCTTTTTATTCAAAAGAACGGCGATAAGGGGTGTTTCCCCCCTCTTAATGCTGATGTAGAAGTATTTTACTTACTAATACATTTGATTATTAATTTAATTGAAAAGAATTTTAGAAATCCGTTTGATCTTGCGTTACGCCAAGTGGAAGACTGTCACCTGATGATCTAACTCCATCAAAGTTACTTCCAAGATCATCTAATGGAACATTAGTATCAACTTTGTTAAGTAAATCAACACCGTTGCTAATAATTTTTTTAAGAAATTTTTTTGAGGCACGCAATCGAGATTTTTTTGCTGAATTATTTAGAGAAAAATTATTGCTATTCCCCGCTAACTTTAAAATCATAAGTTTATCCTATTATTAATAATAACTTAATATTTGTGGTCAAAATAATACAATTAACCAAAAATGTCCAGTACAAAATATAAATAATAATAAATATATTGTTTATAGCTGCTAAACTTACCATTTTCACAAGGTTTTTTCTTAAAGTAATAACCTAAAGTAAAAAACTTTAGTATAAGCTTATTATCAAGTATTTTAGTAATTCCAGATCATTAAGATCATTTTTACTGAGAAAATTATTGAATTGATAAATATTCAATATAACTGACTAAGAAGAGGACAAGCCTTGCATTGAGCAAGGCTATAAAAAATATCAAATTAAATTATAGATTTTGTATTATAACTTAAAATTTTATAAGTGCTTCTAAAGTTCAAAGTATAAGTGGATATTATAAAAATTAGTTACATCGAGCTGGTTTCTATGCAAACAAAGAAGCTATTTTAAATTAGGAGGCTTAGTCGCAAAAATCAGATATTGCATGCAAATTTATAAAACAGTAACCATAAATCAGGATAAGTGCGTTGTTAGAATATATTGCTGAAAGAACAAAAAAGCCTAGTTATGAGGACAATATAGCTAAGGCTTCGTCTAAGTATTTGTCTATTTGCGATAATAGTATATCGTGACACTTTAGTTCAGTAACGACAGAAGAACGATTAGCTGGAAATGTTACTAAACTTACTTCCCATAAATCCACCTCCTCAATAATACGAATGCCAGCATCACTCATCCAATAGCTTGTAGGATTAAAACCAATACTTAATCCATAAATCGCTTTTGCTTCAATCAAAGACACTGCCTCCTGACCACATCTTACATCTGTTAATATCTTTGCCTGAATATACAAACCGTGCTGGTCTTCTTGAATATGCTCAACAACACCTATTGGCTTATCTACCATATGCTGCCAGAGAAATACTAGCTTTCGATTTGCATTTAAAGAAGCAGTAAATGCCCCAGGTATGATCATGTCATTATGCTCATCAGTAATATTAAAAACGCTGGCATAACCAGAAATAGTTTTAAAATTGGCATAGCTTCTTGACTGCAAAAATTGCATATCTACCTCATTGCTTAAAATCAATGATTGTGTACAGAATTACTATGTGGGCGTGTTGATGTTGCCGATACTTCTGATCTTGTAGTAGCACTACCTGCTTCTGCTGAATTAATCAATTTCTCAACATCTTTAGCCATTTTTGATTGTGAAGGTTTTTTACCAGAAATTAGTTCAGGATTTGCTTCGATCTTTTTTGATGGAATAGGTGTAAGTTCAACTATGTCAGGTCCTTTTTTTGGACCATTAAACCAATTACTAACCTTCTCTGCTGCCTCTGTGATCCATGAATAATCTTCTGCACTACCAAAAATTGCTCCTCTAAGACTTTTAAGCCCAACAACTAATCTGCTTTCTGGCTTTAATGATGGTGGCTTACTTTCTTCCTCAGCTCTATATTTTTTAAATTCATTCTCATCATACCCTACCTCTACTTTTGCTAAACTTTCCAATGCACGTACATCTCTTTCAATATTTTCTAAATGTTCACCAAGTTGAACAGTGCTTCTATTGTAGCTTGGGATACCAAATTTTTGAGCTTTTTCTATAATCCTTTTCCTAGTATCACGATTTTCCTGTAAAGCTATTTTACGTTTACCATAAGTACCAACAGCTTCAGATGTGCTTCCCATAGTAAGGACTTCAGGAAGTACGTCAATTGGAAGATATTTAATTAACCCGACACCGTGGGTTGTTATAGTATCCATAATTACCGCTGTACCCCATTCGATAAACCTAGCTATTCGATATTGCCATGTACCCATGTCCAAACCTTTTCTTGGGGTTTTTTCATGCTCGGGATTTTGTTGAGTTTTATTAAATTTACTTTTAATTAATTTTCGCCTTTCCGGATCAGGCTCTAATTTTGCTAAAGCTATATCTAATCGCTTAATCATTTCTCCATAATGATCAACTAATTTTTCCCGCTCTTTTAATCTTGACGTTCTATATTCTCTGGCTGTATCAATACCAACACAAATTGATTGTGCGCCGATAACAATCCCTAAAGACACGGGATTTGATGCTGCCATTCCTAAAGCTAAGGCACGCAAACCTAATCCAGTTAATGGATGTGATGCAAATTTAATAATACCACTAACAATTGGATTATCTAATGGCAGCTTAAAGCGAGAAAAAAATGTTCTTTGAGATGCTTTTCTTAATTCTTCCTCTTCTTCTTCTGTCATAAAAACTCTTTTTCGTAAGTTATAATTATAGGTTATACTTCAAAAATATTGCCATAATTAATGATATGAAGAAAGATTTAAAAAAAGGTTAACGTAATAAAAAAAATATTTATGGATTATATTTATTGATAAGAAGTATAAATATTATTTTCTGTTAGTAGTTCTCGTACAGGTAGAAATTAATCTCTTTATTAATTCTGCTTAATATTTTTATCTTTTCTGACCTTGTTTTGTACCTCCCCAAACCTTTGGAACTTCTGGTAGATTATTTGCTTTAAGGTTTCCTAAAAGAGCACGATCTTTTTCATCTAATTTACTTTCCATCATACCTCGCTGTGCTTCAACATTTCCGGCACCAGCTGCAATTTTTTGCATTCTTGCTCTTATAGCTGCCTGATCAGTAGCGGATGAGCTTGGAGTTTCAGATTTTGTATTATTAACTTTTTTTAGTTCAAATTCTCCACCTTTAGAAGAATTGCTTCCACTTCGGGCCGGAGTTTCAGATTTTGTATTACTAGGAGTTGTCTTAGGAGTATTAGTGCTAGGTGCTTTGGATTCCGTATGAGGTCTTGATTGAAGCTTTGGTTCAGTACTATATTTGATGCCCATTTTTTCTTGCTGAGCAATTATAGCTTGGTGCCGTTTATCAAAAAAGTCTGATGGACTCTCATCAATTGAAAAAAACTTTATAATATTACGCCTTGTTTCACCAGCATAATTTCTAAGTTTTACTCCTCCATCTTTAAATATTTGGCTAGAGATTTCTGCAATTCTATTTCTTGTTTCAGGATCTTTATCAATAGAATAATTAGGATTGACGGTTTTTTCTAAATCAACAATTGCTTTGGTTAAAAAGCTGTTTATGCCCTTCTCTTTATCCTCACTACTGCCTGCTTTTTCTATGTATCTATTCACACCACTCATTATAATATTGTACCATGATACTCTTTTCTCATATGCACTTTTTGGCTCTTCACCTGAATCTTTCATAAACTCTCCATTAGTTATTAAAGTATATTAATTTATAAATTAAAGAATATTACAATGAATTAATATATACAGAAAAGATTAATGAAAAGTTAACGCAATTACAAAAAATTGTACATGTTATTATATTGATCAAAACTGACTATTAAGCTTCGATAAATTATATATGCTACTAACTGCTTTTCTTTTTCATTACTACGCAGGATAATATCTAGTTCATGTATAAAGGTTTAACCTTAATATGAAAGAATAATACCAAGTAATAAAAATAATTTAAAATTATCTTTATTACTGAATTAATAGTTATACACCTTTAAGACTTTGTTATACTATTTTCCTTTAAACGTACCAGGTTTATATACAGTTGGAGTTCTAGATGGATGAACTCCAGTAGTAGTAGCTGCTCCACTATTAATAATAGCCGCGCTTGATCTCTCTTCCCTTTCTCGTCGCGCTTTATCTTCACGAACCTCTTCTTTGGATCCTAGTTTTCTTTCTCTTCGACGATCAACTTTTACAGCCGCATTCACATTCGTGTTATCATATAAACCTTTTACAAGCATAGCTTGCTTTTTCTTAAATGCATCTGATGTACCAGGTTTAGATGAAGCACTTAGTACCGCTTTTCCCAAATCTGCTACTCTTCTACTTTCATTAGCTACAGCTTTATCCCATGCTTTATCTGTCATAACACCACTGCTTGTTACTAAAATCTTCTTGGTCGGAGCTTCAGCTTTTCGTCTAGATTTTTCAGTTTTTGAACTAGTCCTTTCTTTTTCAGCGTCTACAACTGAAGCACTTTCACCCCTACTACTTACAGGACTTGTAGCACTAGATTTTACAGCACTAGTGCTTGGTGCTTTACTAGGACTAGCATCAACCACTATAGCACTAGATTTTACAGTGCTAGTAGTGGGTGCTTTCCTAGAGCTAGCACCAGATATATTAGATGTTGCGCTAGTTTCTGCTGTAGGTTGTGCTTTAGGTTTTTCCGGTTCAGTGCGATATGAAATATCCATACTTTCTTGTTTTGCAATTATAGCTTTATGCCGGTTATCAAAAAAGTCTGATATACTTTCAGTATCTGAAAAAAGCTTAAAAAAAGCACGCCTCCATTCTCCTTTTCCCATTCTTAGATTTATTCCTCCACCTCTAGCTATTTCTTGAGAAATTTCTGCTAGTCTTTTCTTAGTTTCTGGATCTTTATCAACAGAATAATTAGAATCAACTGTTTTTTCTAAATTTTCAATAGCCTTAGTTAAAAGGTCGTTGATGCCTTTCTCTTTATCTTCACTACTGCCTGCTTTTGCTATATATCTATTCACACTAGCCACCAAAGTATTATACCAGTGTACTCTTTTTTCATATGCACTTTTTGGCTCTTCGCTTGAATCTTTCATAAACTTTCCTTATTAGTATTAAAATATATTAAGCTATACACTAAAAATAATGCCTGAATTAATATATGCAGAAAAAGATTAATAAGTGGTTAACGAAATTATAAAAAGTTACATATGAATGATAAATTACAATAAGTCATTAAACTTAGATATTACTATCTGCTGTTACTAAATTTATTTGCTTTTATCATTACCACGCAAGAGAATATCTCGCTCATGTATAAAAGTCTGAAGTCAGTGTTGAAGATAAATAACTTTTAACAATAAAAATAAATTGAAATTATTTTTATTACAGAATTAAAACTAAATGCCTAATGGGCTTTCTATATTACATACTTCTTGGTGGCGGAGTTTTAGATGGAGGTTTAATCGGAGTACCAGTTGGAGCACTTATACTACTAACCGTTGCCCTACTTGCCATTTCTTCTCTTGCTCGTCGCGCTTTATCATCACGAGCCGCTTCTTTCGATCCTAACTCTCTTTCTCGGTGACGATCAATCTTTACTGCCTCACTTACATGTTGGTTAGAATATAAATTTCTTACAAGCATGTCTCTTTTCTTTCTAAATTCGTCTGATGTGCCAGACTGAGAAGAAGCAATAACTTTTTCTCCCAGTGCTGCTACTCTCTTACTTTCTTCAGCTACAGCTTTATCCCATGCTTCATCTGTCATAACACCACCTGATGCTCTTGGAGTATCCGAAGTCTTAGCAGCTTTTCGCACGGAAGGTGGGATTCTGGAACCAGTGCTTCTTTTTTCCGAATCTACAGAAGAGATGCTTCCAGTCCTACTACTTAATGCACTTGAAGAATCTATGCTTACCGAAGTTCTCGAACCGTCAGAAACTGTAGAAGAAACACTTCCACTTCTAGTACTTGACGGACTTGGTGTAGTTAATTTCGTAACACTAGGAGTTTTTGAACTAGGTGGTTTAGGAGCAGATCTTTTTTTAACTTCAGGTCCATTTTTTATAGGTTCTGCTTTTGGTTTAGGTTCAGTAATATATTCAATACCCATTTTTTCTTGCTGTGCTATTACAGCCTGATGACGTTTGTCAAAAAAATCTGATGGACTTTCACTAAATGAAAAAAATTTTATAAAATTACGGCGTGATTCTCCTTCACCTTTTCTTTTCAAACTCTCAGAGTCTTTTTCAGCCATTTGCTCAGAGATTTCTGTTAGTCTAGTTTGAGTAGCTCTATCAATAGTATAATTAGGATGAACGGTTTTTTCCAATTTCTCAATAGCTTCAGTTAAAACTTTATTGATGCTTTTTATTCTATTGCTAGGATCAAGACGCATTGGAAGCTTGCTTATCTTGTCGATAATAGAATTATACCAGTTTACTCTTCTCATGTATGCGATCTCTGACTGTTTCATAATTCTCTCTCTTTATTAAACTATGTTGCAAAAACATTATTACTATCTAATAATATAAAATAAAAGTTAAAAAAGAGTTAATGAGATAGTAATTTAATTTTAAAAGCTATTTTTGAGATTAGTTAGACGCTTTAGTAATTATGATAAGCACATAACATAATAATGACTATGACACAGAAATATAGCGAAAAAGCGTGTCTGAAATTAATCAGCAGTGCCAAACTTCTCGCCATTACTAAGTGGAGGCAGACCTACGGCCGCACGCTTTTCATTGATAGTCATAAAATCAGCACTTTGAATACGTCGCCATTTTTTCTCCTGACGTAAAGCCAAAGCACTAATTGCATTATGATCGTATGCAAGTTCTAAATTAGAATCAAATTTTGGTAAAAGCCAATTATTCAAAGAATCAATAGTATGATCTAATAACGATAAAATTGTTTCTTCCCAAAAAGCAAGCCTTGCTTCTTGCATGTTATTATAGCTATTGTCACCTTTAATCGTTAAAAGTTGCGGCGGCACACCAAATGCCAAAGCAATATCACGCGCAGCACTATTTTTAGATTCAATAAAATCCATATCTTTAGGGGTCAAGCTCATCTCTTGCCATTGTAACCCTCCTTCTAATAATATTGGTTTTCCGGCATTAGATTGACCAGTAAATTGCTCTTTTATTTCCATTCTTAGCCGCTAAAATTGCTCTGGAGTTAATGAATGAGGGCTATGAGTATTATCAGACTTTAAAATTAAAGCACCACTTAGTCTTGCACCATTTTGTAACAACGACTGATTCCACTTCATTGCTTGATTATGTAAATCAATACTATAACTTGCTGCCTCAATTGGTGACATACCATACCAATCATCTGTAGGGTGAAAATTTTTAATGTGAAGAACGTCGCTTTGACCAGTCAATGAATCAACCGGGTAAAATACTTTATGCTCACCAATTTTGTATATATATCCTGCCGGTAGTGCATGTTTACCCGGAACTATCTCAACTCGATCAGGGCGTAAAAAATGCAGCTCTTTAACTTCACCTATTCTAGATTTTAAGGCTAAAATATAAGAATTACTACTGAGTAACTTGTAAGCAAAAACATTTTCAAAAAACTCTGCGCCAGCATAAAGCGGATTTGGTTTTTTCAATAATTCTAATAATTTATGTTGCTTAACTATCTGCTTGTTAGTTTTAGTTTTAAGATAAAGCAACCAATCAACGCTAGCTGCCGACGTAGCTAGCAACAATATTTTTTTTATATCCCTCTTCAACAAAGCAAGAAAAATTTCGCCCACTCCAGCATGGGTAAGCAAGATGAGTTATGTAAGATTGAAGATTTTGATGTATAGAATTGTTATTATTAAATTTTTGCACTAGCTTTGAAAAAAAATCTATATTCATGAAACCTCATAATAAAAATTAATGTTTACTTCAATAGGGATTTATCTGTATAATGTGGCTATAGAAAATAGCCAAGTATTAGGATTAAAAAAGTGGGAATATTTCAAGATTTACTAGATAAAATTAAAGGTAAAAAACAAGAAACTAATTCTAATGCTCGTAAATCAGAAAGTAGTAATGCTGAAAATATGACCGAAAAAAAGCCTAATGCTGCACCTTCAATTGGTCGCGCACCGGTTCAGCACACTATAACCCAAAAAGAATTAGAAAATTTGGTGAAAGCTGCTTCTACGGAAGAAGTACAAGCTTTAATACAAAATATAGCACCTATTTTTAACCCAGAACTTAATAACTCTACCGGTAAAAAACGATCGAGCACGAAAAGGCGCGCTGAATAAATGTCTTATCTAGATATAAATTTAGAAAATATTGCTTGCAATTATAACTTATTAAAAGAAAAAGTTGCACCATATGCTCTATGCGCCTCTGTAGTCAAAGCTAATGCATATGGCATTGGTGCTAAGCAAGCTATGAAAACCTTGCAAAAAGCTGGTTGTAAGGACTTTTTCGTCGCAGGTATGGATGAGGCTTTAGATTTATATAAAATTTCAAAAGATAATTTATTCATGCTTCACGGCGTAGAAAGCTATGAAGAGGCCGAACTAACTTATCATCATAACATAATTCCAGTGCTAAATGATCATCACCAAATTGATGTATATAATGATTTTGGCAAGAAATTGAATAAAAAATTACCAGCAATATTGCATTTTGATACCGGCATGGGACGCCTTGGTATTGATCGTGAAGATGTTCAAAAAATAATTAATCATGATTTTATTAATTACCAATATATTATGAGCCATCTAGCTTGTGCTGATGAACCGCAACATCCTCATAACATACAACAATTACAAATGCTGCAAAAATTGCAAAAATTTTTTCCTAATAGCAAAGTAAGTTTCGCCAATTCTTCAGG
Source organism: uncultured Rickettsia sp. (assembly GCA_964515755.1). Taxonomy (GTDB): domain Bacteria; phylum Pseudomonadota; class Alphaproteobacteria; order Rickettsiales; family JABSSG01; genus JAGVLN01. The sequence continues at coordinate 85,293 of CAZEVK010000002.1, forward strand.
AATTTTTCTTGGAAAAGATTATCATTTTGATATGGTACGCCCAGGTTGTGCACTTTATGGAATCAATCCAACACCAGGGCAACCAAATCAAATGAAACAGGTAGTCACGGCTAATGCTAAAATATTACAACGCCGTGTTTTGCAAAAGGATCAACATGTTGGTTATGGCTCTACCCATATTGCTAAAAAGGGTAGTAAAATTCTAGTAGCAGAGTATGGTTATGCAGACGGTTACCCAAGAGCACTTAGTAATTTGGGTAAATGTTATGCTCAGGGATATTTTCTGGATATAATCGGCAGAGTCAGTATGGATTTAATGATTATTAACGCTTCCGCTATTCCTGATCAAATTTTTCAAAGTATCAAACATGTGGAAATATTCGGAAATAATATAAAAATTGATGACCTTGCTGCTCAAGCAAAAATAATTACTTACGAAATACTGACAGGAATAGGAAAAAGAACTCTTAAGAATTATATGTAAGTTTTAAAAGTTTTTATACAAGGTGATTGTTGTTAATAAAATATAATTTAGCGCAACTCTGCTTCAAATTTTGTTTAGCAATAGCTAAAATCATATAATAAAACATATAATATTTAGCAATAAAATGTCATGATTTAGCCTCATAAATTTACCACCAATTCATACTACATATATAAATCTAAATTAATAAATTTAGCTACCGCAGAAAATAAAAAGATGTATAATGTGTATTGCAATAAAGAATGAAGACGAAATGAAACAAATATGTTTTAGTGATAATATCGTTAAGAAGATACAAGCTACCACCGAATTATGGGGAGATATTGAATATGAAAAATTGCTTTTGGCAGTGTTGGTAGGACAGCGCTCTTTATTTATAAAATTAATGGACGCTCTCATCCATCAACTCCGTAATAACGATGAAAATTTTTCTATCAACTTTCATTTTACCCATGATATTCGTAAGGCTAAAGAGCAAGACTTTGCTGAAGTTGAAATTCTTTATCCCTACAATTACTCGGAAATAATAAAAGAATGTTGCGATCTTGCGACAAAGACTATTGCTGAATTAAATGCTATTGAAAGTGATTTACTTGAAATAAGTAAGTTATCTTTTAAAAATCCTAGAGGCTCATTTTTTCTTAAAGGTAATTAATAATACATCTAAAATTACTTCTCTAAAATTTGCTATTCACCCAATAAGTGAATGATAGCTTGTTTTTATATTATAAGTAGACTTTCTACTTTAATTACAATATTACTATAACCATTCCCACATAAGTTGAAATTTAATTTATACTATATTTAAATATCACAAAAAAGATTTTCTACTATAATCATCATTTTGTTATAACTACTCTTGTGTAAGTAGAAAATATGATTTGAATTTATATCTATATAATCGTGATATTTTAGATAAATTTTCTTTAAGTACAAAATGGCAATTATATTGTTTTCTAATAAATTAAGGATATTTTTGGATCGGGATACGCACTTTATAAGCATAAACTTATAAAAAAAGTAAGTGATTACAAAAAAGTACGGAATTATCAGAAGTTTATAAAGATGCCAGACTAATGTCATATATAAGTTATAACTAGTCTTTTACTTTAATTGCTGAATTTTTATTGCTCTTTATTCAAAATTTTTGCTGCGCTTGTTTCATCAATCAAAAGAAATTTTTTAGCGAAATCATCATAGTAGTAAACGTTAGCAGTAGCAAGATCAAACCACCAACCATGCACTCTCAAAGTCCCTTTTTCCATATGTTGTTTTACTAAAGAATAAGTTTTGAGATGATCAAGCTGCTGCAATACGTTGATTTGTGATACTTCATTATGTATCGGCAAAGCTGAATCTAAAGTAAAGCCGGCTTTAAAGCGTGCATAAGATGGCTCAGCATAACGCAGCCACGCTTGCATATGGGGTTCATCCTCAGAACTGCGACCATTAATCACAGCGCTTATAGCAGCGCACTCAGAGTGTCCACAAATTACAATGTCTTTAACGTTCAACCCATGTAAAGCAAACTCAATAGCAGCAGCAGTTGAGTCTTGTTGAGAATCTGGATCAGTAATGTGGCAAGGACAAACAAGATTACCAATATTACGCACTACGAACAAATCACCAGGATTACTAGATGCAAAAACGTTTGGTGCCACTCTGCTATCACAGCAAGCAATCATTAAAGTATCTGGCGATTGGCCTTTTACTAAACGGGAAAAATTAGCGCGATAATTTTCTAAAGAGTTTTTACGAAAATCAACAATACCATTAAGCAGTTTTTGCATTCACACCATCTCAAGTTGACTATAAGCAATTCTAGCTACAGATAGTAACTTGTCAATGAATTTTATAAAAGCTTATTATCTACGCCTCTTACGAAGACTACCATTTTCTGCGGCTAAATCAGCTCTAGAAGAACTTGGAAAAACTCTACCATCGTTTTCAATTTTATTAGATGGCTTTACAGAAGCAAAATTCAGAACTCTGCCGATTTCTTTTGCCTGCGCAGCAGCTTTTACTGAAACTTCAGATTTTTCTTCATGCTGCAGGTCAGCACGAAGTATAGCTTCAAAATTAGTTGTATTAAACATACTGCTATCAACACCTTTAGCAAAACCAATTATCATACTTTCAATAAAACCCTCTTTTTTAAAACCTAAAAGACTTTCACCAACAGCAAGTAAAGCACTCCACACAGGATCAAATACAAATTTCCCCCCAACTCTACTTCCCAACCTGGAAGATAAACCTTTTAGTAAACTAATTGTCTCAACAGTGGAAACAGGAACAAGGTCATCTCTTTTTCCAAAATTAGTCACAGATTGAAAAAATTGATAAGAAGATTCTTGGATTGCTGAATCGAAATCACCAGTTTTTTGAAACACTTCGGTAAATAAACCATAAGATTCAGAAAATGCTTCTTTGGCTATTTCACTATTAAGTGGTGTAACTGCACTCATAGCAACCTTACTTTTAGATTTCGCATAAGCAGTTATTCCTATTGCAAGACCAAGATAATTAACAGCCTTAGGTGAAATAGAATAATCATCCATAACAGCTTTAACTGTATTATCTTCGATAATTGCTCGCCAAATTTCGCTCACTAAAAAATAAGCAGATTGCTCACCAATCATTTGGGTTGCTGAGCTTCTAGCCGGTTGATTTCCGTCTTTTATAGGCGCTCTACTTTCATCTTTCTCCTCTGGTTGAAGTAAAAATTGCTCATTATCTTCTTCATAACGGCTTTGTCTAGATTTCATATTTGACCCTGCTCGATTTTTTGCCATTTTTTCCTATTTTATTATATTTAATTAAACTATTCTAAAATGTTTTATATAAAATGTAAAAACAAATTAGTATAAAATCTATATTGTAGAACCAATTTCTATTAATACTAGACAATAGTTTATAATTTTTATTATAAACAGAGACTGAATTCTATTTATAAATATATGCGACAGATAGGTTTAAACAATTTTTATTGCTATAGGAAATAAGATTTAATAGTTAGAAAATAGTAAAAAATTGCCATCATTAATTAAGCATTAAGTAGAAAATGATTATAAATTTAGAATATCTTTACTCCATGTGTAATAGTGACTAGAATAGACATCCGGTCCGTAGATAAATTTAAATTTGGTATTTAGCTAAGCTTCTTTCTTAAAGAGAATAAAAGAAAAATAGGCTATAATAATAAAATTTAAAATTACTTCGGACCAGATTCTACTTATACGGGAGTAGTCGCAGAAAAAATCAAAAATAAGGTGAAAGATCAGTGCTTTTAATTAATGATGATATCAATATATTGTATGGCCAAAAATTATTTAGTTTTTCCTGAAATCTTGAGTAATTTGACCGCGGAAAAGTTCATCATATCGCCGCCTACTCGCTTAGTGGTATAGAATTTTACAAATGGTTTATCAGTAAAAGGGTCTCGCAACACTCTAATACCAGAACGATCGAGAATTTTATATGAAGCTTTAAAATCGGCAAAAGCTATAGCGATATTGCCCTCCGTCGGTAATGGCATATCTGCAGATTCAAAAATTTTGGCACCAAGTTAAAGTGTCAGCAGCACCGACAGAAAGTGCAGGTGACCATAAATACTGACCGGTGGTTGGGTCTTTTAATAACCGAATAGCCTGCAACATATTACGATGCATTAAAAAGCTAGCACGTGCAGCAAACTTACTATCCAGCGCATAATAAAGATTAATTAAATCATCAGTCGTGATTTTAGCTTCTACATTAATTTGATCTATCTTACTAGCTGCATGAGTTAAAATACCTCTTGGCTTGCCTTTACCATCACCAAGAAGAAAAGCTTTATTTTCAATAGCAGTAAAACTATTAGAAATTTTTTCCGATAGCCATTGACCAATATCAATCGCAGCATCGTCAATAAGCTTTTGGGTGGCTTTTGGCTGCGCATATAATTCATGAACCAATTATTCGACGCTTGCTGATTTGTGGAGTCTTAGTATCATCGCAAGCGGCAGTTTCCGCAACCCAACCTGCTCCAGCCTCATCACTTTCCTCAAGTATGTCTAATGAATCACTAGAAATCGTTTCAGATGACGCTAAATGACGCATCATTGAGCTAGCTTCAATATTGCTAATAATCTGTTTAGACATTTTAGCTGTAACTAAATACCCACCATCCGATTCTGAAATAGTAGACAGTGATTTTTGTTGTAATTTAGGCAAATCACGATCAATCCCTTTACGAAGATATTGAGTAAAAGATTGTTGATGCTGTAAATCATCATTAGATATTGCGTGCTTTAGACCTAATTCAGGTCGCAACGTAACTGTTTCAAGCTGACTAAGTCGAGTTTTATAATCGCAAAGCGCTTGGTCTATTTTCTTAAGCTGCTCTTCTATCAAAGGATCAGCATTACCTTTTTTTTCAATCTGTAGTAATCTACTATCATTTATAGATTTGAATTGTTCCCAAGCTCTTGTAAACTGGTCAACTCGCTCAGAAATTTGCATAATTTGCATTTATACTTCCAAATTAAATGTAAAAAAAAGTCGCTAAAAGCGACCTATAAAGCAGAATTAATTTTCTGCGTTATTACTGTAATTTTTTGATAATATTTGATGATCGACTGCCGGTAGACGGTGTTGCACTTGGAATTAACGGCTTTGCATGCGACGCTTTTTCTACATCTGAAACTAAGGTAATTTTAGGTGCTGATTGTAAAGCTATTTTCATATCATCCGTTGGATTAGGTAAATCCGGTTTATGATTAATACTCTCCTTAGAATAAGGTCGCGATCGATGAACAACTGGTTTGTCCTTAACACTTGCCTCAACAACTTGCCGTGGCTGATGAACAACTCGTGCTTTATCTTTAACATCTTTATTAGTAATTTGCTTTGGGAGCGGTTTTTTGGCTTCTATATTAGTTTGTTTAACAGTTGGCGCTTTAGTAGCTTTCATTACTGAACTAACATCTACACGCTTTGGCTGAGAGACTTTATGAGGGGTTGAAACATTAGCCTGAGGAGTAATAATAGTTATGCCTTTTTTTTGCGCTAGCATAAGCGGGGTATTACCAGACCCATCTGTTGCTAGCATGCTTGCCCCACGATCAACTAGCCGCTGAGCAACTGCTCCTTTTCCTCTTTCTAAAGCCACATGCAATGCAGTATAGCCATTTAAACCATGAGTATTAATATCTGCTCCCATATTAATAAGCTTAAGAATTGATTCAATATCGCGTTTACCTATTGCTTTTGCCAATTCTGTATTTAAATCTTTGCTCTTACCTGAAGTACTCTTTAGTTGATTTTCTAACTCCTTAGCTTTTGTTTTTAAAAATTTTCTTCTTTCTTTCTCAGCTTTTTTTAAAAGATTATATAAAGCAGTACCCTTTTTTATATACTGACTGGCAGTTTTTCTTTGTTTATCTCTAAGCAAAGGGTTAGCACCAGCTTTAATAAGCATACTAGAAATTTCTTCGGAGCAAGACAATGCTGCATAGTGAAGTGCAGTACGACCATATTTATCTTTCTTATTGAAGATCTGCGCCTTTTAAAATTAACGCTTTGACAAGATCAACGTAACCACCTCTAACAGCAAGTATTAAAGAGGTTCGCTCTTGACCGTCTTTTTCTTCAAGCCATGTGCCAGAATTAATTAGATCAAGAGCTTCGCGAATTAAACCCTTTTTAATTAAGACATGTAGTGCATTATCAGCACTCATGACTATTTGCTAGAAGGTTTTTTAGCAACGGTTTTCTTTACAGTAGGCTTCTTTGTCACTGTTTTTTTAGCTGCTGTTTTTTTAACAGTAAGTTTTTTAGTCAATGCTTTTTTAACTGCAGATTTCTTTGCTACTGCTTTTTTGACTACGTCTTTAGCTTTTTTGGTTACTTCCTTCTTAACCACAGTTTTTTTAGCTGCAAGCTTTTTAGCAACGGTTTTTTTCTTAACCGCAACTTTAGGTTTAGTTGTAGTATTCATATCTTTGTACTCCTCTATATGAATGTCATTATTAAACATATTGTTAACGTTTTTCTTTAATTTGTTTACAAAATTAAACAAACTTTTTTTCGGTCCTGTTGGCATACTAATTCCTCCAATTTTTTATAGTACCATTTACAATTATAACTTAAAGTCTTTACTTTTATTCATTAATTCAAATAATTCAAGTCTTAAATTTGAAAAATTCACGTTATTGTGACTTTTTTGACACAGTACCAACTCCAGAAATTCAGGCATTGTTAATTGCCAAAAGCAGGCTGGGCTTATATTTAGAGCATAGACAGCTGTGCAAAGCATCTTTTTCCAAGGAATTTCATTTTTATGACTTTTTTGCATTTTTTTATTAACTTATAATATAAATAGTTGTCTAAATTATGAATATTAATAATAAATTTTAGTTTTTTATTATCGTTTTAAGTAAGAAAAAGCTCTGCCTATTGATAAATTTAAAGCTGATATTAGAGCTAAATTTCTTTCTAAAAAATAAGAATAATAAAATATTTATTAGTAAAAAAACAACTTTAGATTACTTTTTAGCAGTAAACTTCTACTTCTATGCGAATAATAATGAAAAATATTGAAAAAACAACATATAATAAATTTTTTTTTGAATTTATTATCGCTTTTTATTTATAAATACCGATGAATGTCTTATAAATTGTGACTTGCATGACGCAAAGCTTGTATAATTTCTGTCATAATTTGACTTTGAGATTTTCTAAAAGACTCTCCATCAGGAACATTGATATTCATCACTAAATTAATAGGACGGCTATTTGTAGAAGAGTTTAACTGATTATTAGAAATCACGTTACCCACTGACAGCAGGAACAAATAACTCAGGACTACGTTCACCAACAAGATGTGATGCACCAGAAGATACATTGCCACCGCTGGCACGCGGTGAAACTAATATATCTGCCATCATCTTACCAACCATCTTACTATAATTATAAGGAGTAACTCCGGTAATATTTTGGGCTAATTGATTACTAAAACCGTGAACAATATTTTTTGCGTAACCATCAAAATAAAATAATGATTAAAACGTAGTTTTTCCCCACTTATTTTACAATTATCGATAATACGCTTAAGATTGCTAATATCGCCAACTAAACCATGTAAATCTCGCTTAAGTTTATTAGTAATGACAAATAAATCATCCTCACATCTCATAATTACTCCTTATCCAAACCAATAGCAATTGATAGAAACCTGGTGATATCAGGTAAAATATTTAACAACCCCTTTTCTTCAATAAGCAAACCTAACTGATCATCTGTTAGTATTGTTCCATCATAAGCTTTTGCTCCAGCTTTAATAACTCCTAAAATCGTAACTAGCTGAAGCTGCTCTTGTTCAAAATCAATTAATGCTTTTACCTAAGATTGATTCAATTTCACACAATGCTTGAAAACTTGGGCGTAATGTTAAATTTTGCGATAGAAACTTAATTGTAAACTCCCCTCTATTTATATTATGCATTATATCCTCCTAAATAAATTTGAGCTTCCCAAAGGCGGCGGCGTACTAATCTTGGCAAAATTCTGCCTTTAGCATAAATCCAACGCTCAAATTCCTGTTGAACGTACACATTTTCGCCTCGGTTAATTCTAGAACGTAAAGTAGAACGTTGTAATGCCCCTACTCTCAGATTAAATGTAAATGAAACCAACATGTCTAATTGATGTTGTTTTAAGTCTTGATGTATTAAACGCAAAACAGCTCTTTGAGCAAAAAATAAATCTTGCTCCAAAAGATCTTCAGCCTCTGCTTTGCTTAAATGTCGAAAATTTTCATCATCTTTAAGTAAATGGCCGTAACCAATAGTACGATAACCAGCCTGGCAAATGTAAATTTGTGATGAATATGATTTAAATGACTTGATAAACTTAATACCTGGTTCAGAAATAAATAATTTCATTTATCCCTCGCTCTTTTTGCCATTGTTCTTTGTCTGAAATAAAAACTGATAATTCCGACAAAAATTGCCTGATCATCTATAGTCCATAAATTTTTAAGTAGTAAATGATGCTCTGCTAACTCTACAATCATCGTGAATTGAAAATATTTTATCAGTGCATAAAGACCAAAAAAGAAGTATGCCAAAACCGGACGAACAGATACATTTAAAGCATCAGCCCAAATAATACCGCTTTTAAACGTGTGGTATAAAGCTTTAATCTGCACTGCTTCTGAATCGCTCTTTACCTTTTCCAAGCGTCGATCAATACCATGTTCTTACATTTTGATCTGATGATCCATCATCGCCAGCTCATGCTTTTTATCACTATGATCAGTAAAGATTTTTACAATATCCGGAATAATTGCTGTGAAAAAGCCAGCAATTGACGCAAGTAAAGTTATCATATTTCCCTCATTATTTTTTTTAATTTATTTGTTGACATGATAATAATTAATGTTTATTAGTATTTTATACATATAATAATTTACGTTTAACTTTATAAGGAGAATTTTTATGCCTAATGAAATTAATGATTATGAATATATTTCAACTAATGCAGATATGCATGTAGCTTTTGCACCTTTTGTACCTTTTGTACCTTTTATAGCTATACCTTCAAATACCTTTATTGTAGGTAATATGATTGGATTTAGTATTATAGGTTATGTGCTTGCTCCTCAAATAATAGGATCTGCTCTTCCTATTCTGCCTATTGCAGGAACCAGCTTTATTACAGGTAGTATAGTTGGTTATGAAATGACAGGATCATATTTAGCTGGCAGTACAATTGGTATAGTAACTAGTATAGCTATCTCAACATTTAAAAAATTTGTTGAACTTATAGTTCCAAGTGTAGATGATGATACTATTCTAATTCCTGCCACTCTTATAGGTAGTGCAATTGGTGCTACAGCAACAACTTTTCCAGAAGAAGGAGGAGCATTTGCTGGCTTTATCGTAGGTGATGTTGTAGCTGCGTTAGCTAAGACATCTTATGAATGTATGAAAGCAGAACTTAGAGAAAATGTTCAAGCTATTGAAGGGGTAAATTCTATTAAGGAATCTTTACCTGTTCATCAGGAAGTAGAAGTTGCAGGGGAAACTAATGAAAATATCGATCTATAAGAATTCGGTAATTTAGGTATATTTCAATATTAGAAGCCAAGAAGAAATTCATTTTCTTGGCTACACCCTTTTTTAGCAACTTCTGTTTTTGTTCATACCAATATCAAACTTCAGTAGTTATTTTTGTTTATCTAGTTAAATTATAATATTGCAATTTTTATAATTAAAGTTTATAAATTTCTAATTCAATTGGAGCATTTTATGGCAAAATTAAATAATGATTATGAAAAAGAAAATATAAAAGCTGCAACTGATGCAGAATATAAAGCAATAAAAACTATTATTGAGGCTGCACAAACTGTTATTGATGTTACAAAAACTGTTATTGTCACCACACCTGAAGCTGAACATAAAGCACTATGGTCTGATGCTAGAATAATTGATGCTTTTGATAAATATAAAGCAATAAAAGCTGATGCTCAGGCTAAGGTTGATGATGTTTATGCTAGAGTAGCTGAAGCTGATTTAAGCACTTCAGTAGAACAACCAAATACTACACCAATATTATTAGCTGTTCATAAAGACACAGAAGTTTTAGGAGAAATTAATCTAACTACCGATATATAAAAATTCTGTAATTTAGGTACACCTATAACTTATCATGTAAATATCAAGTTATAACTCAATCTCTCTAAGCAATTTCAACATATAGTATTTTATCTGCATTTATAGTTGTAAGAAAATTTTTTGATTTTATAATATTGCAATCTTTATAATGAAAGTTTATAAAGTTTTAATTTAATCGGAAAATTTTATGGCAGAATTAGATATTATTACAATTGATACTAAAGAAAATAACAAAATATGTAAATATAACACAATATCAGACACAATCTACGTAACTATGGGCTATGTAACATATTTACATTTAAGTCATAGGTCTCAGCCAATTAATTATTATGAGTATATGAAATTATTTACTTTAATAAATTTCTTAGAAACACCTATCTATATATATAATATGATAGTAACAAGAATTGAATGCAGAGATACAAAAGAAAAAGCAGACTTTATTATTGATTTTGCGGCTGCAGTAACAATAACCCAAATTACTCCTATAGCTTTAGCTGTTATCAAAGCGTATCAACCAGCCGTTTTTTTAGCTTATATAGGCTATAATTTAATTTCGGAAGAAAATAAAGAATATTTTTCCACAAATCTTAGAGAACCTATAAAATATCTTAGAAAAAATGCAAATTATTATATGGAAGATTTTATGCATTCAACAATGGAATTTGCTGAAAAAGAAACTATGAGAAAAGTAACTGAGGCTAAAGAAATGTCAGATATATCCTTAAAATCTGTAGAACAAGCTTCAAATGCTTTATCTGACTTTAAAAATTATTTATCAGATATATTCTACGACAATGAAGAAACTGCTAATCAAGAAGTCGACATTGTAGGCAAAACTGAATAAAAAGAATTTGAAATTATTTTTAGAACTAAATTCTCGCATCTATGTTAATAAGAGTCAAAAGAAATAGTTCAAATTATTGAAATTACTTCTTTATTAAAGCTAATAAACACGACATCTCCTACCACGATCTTGCAAAGATTTACATATTTGCTCAGCTTGTAACTGCGAAGAAATTGGACCAGCATGAAGATAGTAAATTTTTTTGCCGTCTTTTTCAGCAACCCTAACTTCGCTATTCAAATTGCCTAATAGATCATTATAATTGGATTTCAGGCTTTTCCATGCTTCAATTGTTGCTTGCTCTGTTTTAAGTGCAGCAATACGTATTGTATAAGTTCTTGGAAGTCTAAGCCCACCAGATTTTAATTCAGAGCCAATTTTAGAATCTGGTTGTATAATATTTTCAGTTTTCTGAGTATTCACATTAGATTTAATATCGTCTAACTCTTTATCAAGCTCTGAAATCTCAGACTCATTATCAGCTTTTACTGTCGTGCTCTGGGTTACAGAAGGTAAAACTTTCTCCTGAATATTAGATGTAGATGGTTCAACTATTTCTGAAACTTGTTCAGGTTGAGTTTCCAAGTTTTTTTCAGGTTGAATTGTTGATTCCGGCTTTTCTTCATTCTTTGAAACAATAAAATCTTGCACAGGAACTGAATTGACATTAGCTTGCTTTTCAGAAACTATCGGTAAATTTTTTTCAATTTTCTCAACAACAATTTGCTTAGAAGCCGGAGCTTCTGGAGGAGTTACCGTCTTCTCTGTTTTTGTTTTTTTTGCAGGCGCGCTAGACATCCCTTCATAAATACTCTTATCTCGATTAGCGACTACTAAACCTCCAGGATTTTCAGGCTTAGTTTTGGTTATTTCAGAATTTGCTTGAATTACAGGTAAAGAAGAGTCATCAATATCATCCGTTGAAGTATATGCATACCACCAAGCTATAAATATAAAAATACCAATTACAGCTAAAATTAACAATAGCTTTACTTGCGAGAAATTAGCAATAATTTTAGTTTGCTTCTGCCTTTGTTCTAAATAATCGTCGCTATTAAATTCACTCATATTTACATCTCATTCATAGCTTGAACGCCAATAATTTCTAAAGCTGATGCTATAATCTTACTAACTGCTGATACTAGTGTCAAACGTGCTGCGGTTAAATCAACATCATTTTCAACAATAAAGCGTAAGTTATTAGATTCCTTACCTCGATTCCAAAAAGCATGAAATTCTGCCGCCACAGATTGAGCAAAGAATGCAATACGATGAGGCTCACGATTTCGAGCAGCTAATTCAACTTGCTTTGGCCAGTAACTTAGTAATTTTATTAAATTAACTTCAGTTGTAGAAGTTAACATTGAAAGATCTAACACTTTAGTATCTTCTAACATTTCTACTGCCTTAGGTATAATTTGAAAAGCATTGCGTAAAATCGAATGAGCTCGCGCATGAGCGTATTGTACATAAAATACCGGATTATCTTTTGATTGATCTATAACTTTTTCAACATCAAAATCTAATACCATATCATTTTTACGAGTTAACATGATAAACCGTACTACGTCCTTACCAACAAGCTCAATAATATCTTGCACTGTGATAAAATTCCCAGCACGCTTAGACATTTTTAATGGCTGGCCATCTTTAAGAAAATTTACCATCTGCACTAATTTAATATCAACATCGCATTTATTATCGCTCAACGCTCTAGATGCTGCTTTACTGCGTTTAACGTAACCGGCATGATCAGCGCCAAGCACCATAATTAATTCTTCAAAGCCTCGATCAATCTTGTCTTTTAAATAAGCAAGCTCTGCACCAAAATAAGTCCAGCTACCATCTGATTTTTGTAGTGCACGGTCAACGTCATCTCCAAATAAAGTAGATTTAAATAACAACTGCTCTCGCTCTTCCCAATCTTCAAGAATTTTTCCTTTAGGAGGCTCAAGTATGCCACGATAAACCAGATCTTTAACTTCTAATAAATCAACTGCACGTTGAATTTTATTTTGCGCATGTAGAGTACTTTCATGAGCAAAAACTTCATGCTCTACCCCTAAGTCAGCTAAATCACTACGAATCAATACTAACATCGCATCCACAGCAAAGTTTCTTATTAAAGGAAGCCATTGCGAACGCTCATATGAAAGCAAAGTAGAGTTATACTGAGCTTGTAAAGTTTTAGCAGCATCGATAATGTACTCACCAGGATAACAATAATCCGGCAATTCCATTTCTTTACCATACAAATTTGCATAACGAATATAAACAGATTCAGCAAGAATATCGATTTGCTTACCAGCATCATTAACATAGTATTCTTTTGTGACTTCGTATTGGCACTTAGAGAGAACAGCAGCTAATGCATCACCGTAAACTGCACCTCGCGCATGACCGATATGCATTGGCCCGGTTGGATTGGTTGATACATACTCAAGGTTAACTTTTATACCTTTGCCTATATATGAATTTCCGTAATCACTTCCTAGAGTAATAATTGACTTAAGCTGCTGCTGCCAAATGCTGTGATCAAGTATCAGATTGATAAATCCAGGACCAGCAATTTCTATTTTGGTAATATAATCAAGCTTAGATAATTGTGAAACAATAATCTCTGCAACCGCTCTTGGTGATAAATTAATTTTATTAGCAATAATCATAGCGATATTAGTAGCCATATCACCATGTGATGGATCTTTAGGCATTTCAACCGATACAGGATCATAATTATCTATTATCCATTCATGGGTTTTAGCCAAATATTTAGCTACATCAATAATATCGGTAGTAACTTTACTAAATAAATTCATAAATTAGCTTCTATATCTCTTTTTTCTGAAAATAAATGCTTTTGCTCATAATGCAATAATTTATCTTTTTTATCCATCTTAGAATTCCCCGGATGAATCATTATTTCTGCATAACTAAATCCTTTAGGAATAAAAAAATCTTTGAGCAATTCTTTGTCAATGTTGCATGTGTATAAAATACTGAAGAAATAAGTTTTGGTAGTTATTTTACATGAAATCGAATTAATAGCAGTAAAAAATTTTAGAATAATAAATTTAATAATATTTCCATTCCATAAAAATGAATTGTCTTCGCTAATCAATAGAGTATGCAATAGTTTTTCATTTATTATTCTGATATTTGATATTTTATTTTGTTTGGCAATCCTTGATATAACATTAACAATTCCAGGAATAACGTGAATATGTCGATGGCTATTAATATGATCAATCTCCAATTTATTTTGTTTAAGATATTTAATTTGTGCAAATAATTCGGTTTCAATTTCTTTCAAAATTGCTTTTCTATGAATCAATACTTTAAAGCATAAACCAACAAAACCACATTTAAAATTATTATTAGAATCAGTTAATAACGGTAATATATCATGACCAGAAATACTTTTTCCAGTTGTGATATTGAAATGTAATCCTATTTTTATTTCAGGATTTTTCTTAGCTATTTCAATAGCCTCTTTGGCATATTGGCCATTTGTAAAAATGCTGAAAGAATATAAAACACCTTTTTTAATAAGATTAGTGATTCCACTATTCACTCCTTTGCTCATTCCAGCATCATCAGCATTAAAACGCATTTTATTTTTTTCCATTTTTCTTGCTATCTAAAACCTGACTAAAATATAAAGGACGCTTTTTTGACTCTATGTGAATTCTACCAATATACTCACCGATAATTCCAAGCATAATCATTTGAATACTAAAAACAAATACCACAACACAAATTATAGTGGCATAACCACTTGTTTCTGTCATATCGTAATAATATTCGTAGATTGTAAATAAACCCAGGCAAATGGATAATATTGCTGCAATTATACCTGCGTATGTTGCTATGCGTAATGGCTTAATGGAAAATTGGATAATGCTATTTATTGCCAGTTTAAAAGATTTGCTAAAATTATAATGAGTTTGCCCGGAAAATCTTTTTGGCGCTACAAAATCAACGTAAGCTTCATTTGAAAAACCAATCAACATTAACATAGCGCGGAACATTCCTTCTCTTTCTTCGAGCTTCTTAAGATTCTCAACATAAGTGCGATCAATTAGGCGAAAGTCAGGCATATTTGGTGAAATCTCAATATCAGAAATACTATTGATTAGCCAATAATAAGATTTAACAAGAATTTTTCTAAATATTGATTTTTCTAAATTATCAGTGCATCTTGTAAAAACAATTTCATGCCCATCTTGCCATTCTTTAATCATTGCCGGAAGTAAAGATGGCGGATGTTGTAAATCGGCATCCATAAAAATCACAGCATCACCAATTGCATAATCAAGCCCTGCTCGCATTGCAACTTCATGTCCAAAATTTTTGAGAAGATTGATAATTTTTATCTTACTGTCTTGTTTCTGTAAATTCTTACAAATCTGCAAAGTTTGATCTGTACTGCCGTCATTTACGAAAATAATTTCATACTTTATTTTGTGAATTTTAGACAAATAATGGCTAAGCTGCGAATAAAGCTCATCAATATTCGTTTCTTCGTTATAAGCAGGAACAACAATGCTGATTAATTTAGTCATTTTTTAAAATATATACATTTACACATAATTAAAATAACATAATTTAGTAGAAACGCTAGAATATTCAGTTATCGCAATGGGATTGTTAAATTAAGTATGCCAGCGTTTTTGATTAATACTTGTATTGATATTTATATAAACATCTATCGTTCTTATGATTACATATAATAACTTTCAGATTATTTTTAAGAGATTGGCTTTGTATATTATCAAAAATATTATTGTTTATAATAATAAATACATCGTTAGGTAATTTTTTGAAATCTATCTTATCTTCAAGTTTTTTCACCCTATCATTAGAATAAAATCGTGAGGCATATTTAAGATCTTTCTTAAAATAAAACACTTCTTCTTTACTGTGTGACAGCGCATGTCGGATAAGTGTTTTATCTGTATTATCTATAATAAAATAAAAATGATTTAACGCTAGAGTAGAAAACAGCGTTATTGAGCAAAAAGCTATAGTATAAGTAAATGGCACTATTTTTGGCTCATGCTTTTGAAAAAAATAAAACATCAATATAGAAAATGGTACAACAGAATATAAGCCATATGAGACAATAATATTTCGCGCTAGCAGAAAAAATACAATTGGGAATAATGTAAAACAGCTAAAAAATACCACATCTTTGCTAGGCTTCCTTCTAATCCACGAAGTTGGGCTTTTAAAAAAAGAAAAAATTGGATAAAAAATCCATGGAATAGTAGATAAAATAAAATAAACTATTATCATTCCTATAGGTTCATTATGAGCATGGCCATATAAATCACCCTTCCAACCAGGCATTAGAAACCTTCCAAAATGCTCTCCAATAATAAAATATTCTAAAAACCCTGGATTTTTAATTTCTTCAATAATGTACCATGGTAAGAAAATTAACATGGATATTAGAGCTCCGCTAAAAATATTGAACTTTTTGAAGAACAAAGCCCAACTCCTATATATTGTCAAATATATGGCAAGCGGAATACACGTCATCACCACACCTATTGGTCCTTTAGCTAGCATTGAAAATCCTAGCGATATAAAAAACATATATGAGCAAACTTTATTGCCGTTCTTTTCCAGACGAAGCCAAGCACTTAACATAGCAATAGATATAAAAAAGATCAGAACGCTTTCTGTCATAACAAAACCAGACATAACAATAAATGCCGGCGTAGTTAGAATAATTGTGGGTAAAATTAATGAGCTTTTGAAGCCATATAATTTTCTAAATAACACATATAAAATAATAGCAAGAAAGATACCTAACAAAAAATGAGGTAATCTTGCCGCAAATTCATTAACACCAAAAATTTTAAAAGAAGCTGCTGTTAGCCAAAATGATAGTGGCGGTTTTGCTAAAAAAGGTAAAGATGGTTCAACATAAGAAGTTACATAATCACCATGATTAACCATACGCATTGCAATGCCTGCGTATCTTGCTTCAGTTGTATCGTTCAAATCATATGAACCTAGCGATATGATTCGTAGCAATAGAACCACAAAGATCGCAATATAGCACCTAATCAGAATATTTTTAGACAAAAAATTACCTAAGATTAAAAATTGAATTAAAGAAATATACAGTATTTTTCTATGGTTACAAAACAAAAGAGTATATCTGTACCAAACGCTGCTGCCATTTGCTATCCAAACGATGATAATATACTTTACCTACCACAGAATAAGCGTGGATAATAAATAATTCATCTGCCTGTTTATCAATAATGGCTAAATGTTGTGGGTTTTTAGTAAATGAAAATAAAGCTACATCACCCGTTTGAGCACTATTTATATTATTACCTTTTTCTAACAAATGTTGTGACAATTGATGGCGAAGGTTGTCACCATCAGGCATATTAGAATAATTTTGACTATCATAATCAATAAGTAGGTTCCCGGTTTTTGATCGCAGATTTAATGCAGTTGCCACGCCTATTATTAAACCAATGCAATCACAACCGCCGCAATGATTTATCGATATTTTTACTCGCCCTTGATGATAAAAATCAGTTCCAAGCCAAGTTTTAGCTTCGGTAATAATTTTTTGCCGCATAGGATTTAATGTTAGGTAGATGTATAGATAAGTAAATTTTAAAACTTTAATTAAAGAGATATGGTTATAGTTTATTAAAAGCTTACAAATAATAAAAATTAGTTTATAAATAGTAAAGTTTATATAATAAAAATATAATTCATTTCATTGAAATCAAATTATAAAAAAAGTAGGTAGCTTTCTAGCAGTATCAATCTTATTAATTTATTAGCTTAAGAAAAATTTTATGGAAACAAAAAATAAAAGCTTACATTTACAAGTCAATGCCACAAACTATCTAAGAATTGAAAATGGACCTTTAGAAGTAAAAAATGCTATTAACTCTCTTTTTAACTCTTTTAGTAATCAAAAAACAAGTAAATGGGCACTATTTAATAGTGATGAACAATACTATATGTCTGATCTTGATGAGTATAAGTTACTTAGAAAGATGATAAAAAGTAACCCTGACCAAAGTAGTTTTAACATAATCGATATAGGAGCTGGAGATTATTCTTGGGTACAAAGTATGACCAAATTATTTAATAATGGAGATGAAGCTTTTACTAATAAAAGCTTTAATATTTTTAGCCTTAATGGCGAAGGTTCACCTGAAGTAACTGAAATAGAAAATGTAAAACTACACTACTATGGCGGTTTTAAATCAGAGGAGCTTTTATCAGAATTTAATGCCAAAGGCCATAAATTAGAAAATAATGTTGATTTTATTGTTTCAAGATTTTCCTTGAGAGATATGGTAGATCCTATTGGTACTGTACTTCAATCATATGATTTATTTAAAACCTAATACCGGTTTAATGATTATAGTTGATTTTCCTGTAACATATAAAAATCTTGACGGAAGTTTATTATATAAAAGTCCTGACAAATTTGAAGGACATCTTAAACAATTTCATATTTATTCGTATTTAGATGCTAATGTTTTAATGTGCCCATCTAATACTGGAGTTCGTTCATTTACTCACTTTAGCATACAAAAAATTACTGCTGATACTGCTAAATTACCCATTACTTACTCTGGTTTAGATTTTGTTAGCGGGCGTTTTCACACTTAGTGAATATAAAACAGAATTCTCTTCTCTTGAACAAACTGAGAAAATGGAAATGAAGTTAATTTCTTCATCATGTACTAATACTGAATATGATAGTGGCTGCTTTGGTGATAAAGAATTATATGATTGGTTTGAAAATAATGCTTTATTCTCAAATGATCCGCATTATAAATATTGCGGAGTTATAAAAAGCAGTGGAGATATGTCAGCGATTATAATCATTACGATTTATAAAATAGCTCTGTCATATTATTTGGTTATGCAAAAGATTTAATTTTGTTATCAAACCACGCTTTAGTTGATGGTGTTAAACTATTGCCAATGGTTTTAGCTATATCTTGATGACAGTCTTTTAACCAATGGCGCTCTGAGAGAGTTAAGCTATCAAAATCAATTAATTTTGGTTCAAGAAAAACTTTAGTTAAAGGAGAAAAGCATAAAAACCCAAGAGATGATTCTTTAACTAAAACTAGATTTTCAATTCGAATACCGTACGCATTTTCTTTATAGTAACCTGGTTCAATTGAAACAATCATTCCTTCTTGCAGAGCCTCATCACTAAATTTGCTAACACGCTGTGGACCTTCATGCACCGAAAGGAAACTACCAACACCATGACCAGTACCGTGCGCATAATCTTTACCCTCTTGCCATAATGGCAACCTGGCAAGAGCATCTAGCTGCGCACCGCTTGTGCCGATCGGAAATTTAGCTGATGATAAAGCAATATGACCTTTCAATACTAATGTAAAATTATAAATTTGCTCTTCAGTCGGTTCACCAATTGCAATAACGCGAGTTACATCAGTGGTACCACCATAATATTGCCCACCAGAATCTAATAACAATAAATTATTGCCAGTAATAGTTTTATTAGTTTTTAAAGTTGGATTGTAATGAATAATCGCGCCATTTTCTGCAAAGCCTGCAATGGTAGCAAAGCTTGGAGAAACGAAGTCAGGTTGCTGCTTTCTATATTCTAAAAGCTTTTCTGATACTGAGATTTCAGTTTCATTCACGCTTTGTTCCAACCAGCATAAAAACTCTGTTAATGCAATCGCATCATAAAGATGAGCTCTAATTGCACCATTTATTTCTTCAGTATTTTTAATTGCTTTAGGTAATTGGCACGGATCAATAGCAAGAGTAATATTAGGTAAAAGCTGTTTAAACCAATATGGTGATGATGGGCTAATTTGAATTCTTAAATCAGTAAGCTTTTTTAATTGTGCAGCTAAATCTGAGATAAGTTTAAGCTTTATTAGATGTTTTTCTAAGTAAGTTATAATTTCCTGCTCGGGAATATGTTCTAAAAATAATTCCATATTACCATCTTTATATGCAATTAAAAAACCAAGAAAAAATGGTGTAAATTCAACAGCATTTCCGCGTAAATTCAGCAACCAACAAATAGAATCAGGCGCAGTTATTATAAACGCATCAATATTATCTTGTTTAAGATATTTTCTTTTATATTCAATATCTTGCCCAGAGTATTTAATGTTATAGATAAATATTTTAGATGTCGATTTTGGCGAAATAATATCTGCGTTTGAAACATCATCAACAAGATTTTTTTCAATTGCAATAAACTTAGATTTTGTAGAAAATGAAAAGAATTTTTCTACCTGATTAATCATATGCAACTTGGGATCAAACCCAATAATTAAAGAATAAGCATTTAGTATTTTTTTAAAATTATTTTGTGTATATTCAATAATCTCAAAATCATCATCTAGTTCATTTTTTGCTTGAAGAAGATAACGACCATCAGTAAAGAAAATTTTCTTATCATCAGTAATTAAAGCTAGTCCATTTGAACCAGTAAAACCAGTTAAATATTTAAGTCTAGCTTTATGCTGAGGCACGTATTCATTCTGAAATTCATCATTAGAAGGAATAATATAAGAATTGATGCCATAATCTTTAAAAAGATTACGTAATTTGCTGATTTTATCCATTAATTAGTTCCTGCCATTGATCTTCAGTTAAAATTTTTAAACCTAATGCCTGAGCTTTAGTTAACTTACTTCCAGCTTCTTTACCTACTACTACGTAGTCAGTTTTTGCAGAAATAGAAGAAACAACCTTAGCGCCTAAAGATTCAGCTAAAGCCTTTGCTTCATCACGAGACATGTTATTTAATGAGCCCGTAAAAATTATAGTTTTGCCAGACAAAATACCATTACTTGTTTTATCTTCATAAACACCAATATTTAATATATTGCCTAATTGCTCAACTATATGTCGGCTATATTCTTGATGAAAAAAACTTTGTAAAGCACTTACTACTTTCATACCTATACTATCAACACCATCAAGCTCTTCAATCACTTGTTGATTATTTTGTGCTAATTGCAGCATATGATCGTAAAAGTTAGGAAAGTTACTATACTGACGTGCCAACATCTTAGCATTAACCTCGCCGATATATCTAATACCTAATGCATAAATAAATTTATCGAGAGTAGTATTTTTAGCGTTTCTAATTGAGTTATAAAGATTTTCAACTGACTTCTTACCCCAACCGGAAAAGCTCATTAGTTTTTGTAAAGCCTCTTGACTTTCAATTAATAAAAAAATATCAACCAGCGTTTTTACCAAGCCCTGCTCATATAAAAATAATATGTTACTATCCCCTAGTCCTTCAATGTCAAATGCTCCTTTAGAACTAAAATGCCGTAAACGCTCAATGATTTGTGCCCGACATTTAAGCTCACCGCTGCAACGAACTGCAACTTCTCCATCATCAATTATTACTTCACTACCGCAAGCAGGACAATATTTTGGAAAGACATATTTTTGAGTATCTTTTGGCCTTAATTTTAAATCTGCTGAAATAACTTTTGGAATTACATCACCCGCTCGTTCAATGATTACAGTATCTCCAATACGTACATCTAATCTTTCAATTTCGTCTTTATTATGCAAAGATGCACGCTTTACTACAACACCACCAACATTAATTGGCTCCAGTTCTGCTACCGGCGTTAATGCACCCGTACGACCAACTTGTATAGTAATGGCATTAAGTGTAGTTTTTGCTTGCTCAGCAGGAAATTTATGAGCGGTAGCAAACCTTGGAGAACGTGAAATATAACCTAACCTTTCTTGCAAAGCAAAAGAATTGACTTTATACACTACACCATCAATATCATAAGAAATATCGGATCTCTTATTGTAAATATCTTCATAAAATTTTTGAATCATGGCTAATGACTTGGTACAAAGATGAATATTACCAACTTTAAAGCCAAATTGCTTAAATTTATCAAGCAATTCTTGCTGAGTGTTAGCAATAGATTCACTAACTTCACCCAAACCATAAACAAAATATTTAAGCTGGCGTGATTTGGTAATATTGGCATCTAACTGACGAAGAGATCCTGCTGCTGCATTACGTGGATTTGCAAATAATGGCTGCTTTAAATTTTTACGTTCTTCATTAAGACGTTCAAAATCCTCACGCAACATAAATACTTCGCCACGAATTTCAAGAAACTCAGCATGCGTATCTATTTCCATTGGAAAACTAGCTAAAGTTTTGAGATTTTCGGTAATATTCTCACCAACAAAACCATCACCTCTAGTAGCACCATATTTGAATTTACCTTTTTCATAAGTTGCTGTAAAAGATAATCCATCAATTTTTAATTCACAAATTATCTCCACTTGCTCTGACTCACTCAAACCCAAAAATCTTTTAATTCGCCCAAGAAAATCTCCAACTTCTTCTATGCTAAAACAATTGCTTAGAGAGAGCATTGGTTTTTTGTGAGTAATTTTCTCAAAAACATTGTTAACTTCACTGCCAATTTTATTGCTGGGGCTATCAAATCTTTTCAAATTAGGAAATTGATCTTCAATCTGTTGATTGCGCAAAAAAAACTTATCCCACTCTGCATCGCTAACTAGAGGGGCATTATGGATGTAATAATATTCATTATATTGAGC
>CAZEVK010000002.1:107902-110647 GCA_964515755.1 uncultured Rickettsia sp.
CTTCAAGGGGGGTCAATTGATCAACTGAAGTATTAAATGATACTGGTGATCTTGTATTCATACTAAAAAATGCTCTATACAATCTATAAATAATACCACTTTATCAGGATTGGATATCCTTGCCAAGGCAATATATAAATAGTACACACCATTACTAATGAAATAGGTAATTTCCCAAAAATGGTTCTTCAGCTAGTTTTATTACCGTGTCGGGATCATCGAAATTTATCAATGAAATTTGTGCATTGATTTTATCCATCATAAATTCTGCGCAAGATTTTACATGTATTTTAATATCGTCCCAATATTCATTTTCCACACCTATACAAATTGATCACGCTTTATAATCCGTTGATGTGATTTAGATAAACGATTTTGCAGTGTACCCACGCCTTTAAGTTGTTGCTGCACTTTACCGGCTATATATCGCAAAATCGTAGAGTGTGGCAAATGCACAAGGATTATGGTCTATTTTAAAAACAACTGTAACATAATTGCCAATAATAGCACCATCCATTTAAGAATATCATTTTTTACAGCAGTAGTTTCTAATTTTACGTATGAATAAAATTCATCTTTAGTAACAAAATTTCTCATTTCCGTTTTTATTTCTGTACGTAATAGGTGCAATTCATCCTTTGTGGCAAAGTTCTTCATTTCTTTGCGTACAAGCTTGGAATTCCTCTTTTGTCTCTATACGCATAAGTTTAACGTCTTTCTCAAGAGACTTAAGGTCTTTCCCAAGAGATTTAACATCTTTCTCTAACATAAAAACTTGCTCTTTAGTTGCAAGTTTAGAAACATCATAATCCCTGCTTTCGATAAGGACTTAACAATAACTTCAGCTTGACGTTCGTCAAAACCGGTAGCTTGGTAGCTCTTTTATGTGTTTATGTGTATCAAATGTATGCATGATTGCTTTCACCTATGCTCTCCTCGATTATAGCCTAGTAGTAAAGATTGTAAATTTTTTCTACTCTCCTATGAATTGATTTATAAAAAATACTTCTACTTAAAGGAGAGATAAAATGCAAGGGATTAATTATAAATTTATTATAATAATAGGAATCTATCTTATGATTTAGGTCTTTAAATTCTATGCATCAACTTCGAGACTCATGACGTTTTTTATCTGCCTATATCTCTTTGTTGGGGGATGGCTTCAATTGAAGAGTTTGTCTTGGTTGAGGGTGTGGATGTACAATTTGATTAAGGATTTTATCCACTTCTTTTTGCACTAAAATTTCATTTGCATTGCCATCAAGATCCTGACTACGAAGCAACGCATCTACTTTATTATAAATTCTGGCAGCTGAACCAGCCCATGCAGTAGGGCTATCCCAAGATTGACTTGCTCCATATCTGGTTAAATGGCCATATACTGCTTCTAGCACTTGAGTTTCTTTATTTTTTCTTACTTCACTACCAACTGCTCCCAGATCATCCGAAAATTTTATATTAAAAAGTCTTGTGAGATCTTCTGGTTTTAATAAATCTAAAATACACTTTTCTTCATTAGTTGAAGACGACTCAAAATTTATCTCCTGTTGTAACTGATGTACTCCTTCTAAGTCTAATTCAGCATTCGCCATGAATGCAAGAGCGATGTTTTTTAGCATACTTGAAGAAGGCATAAAGTTTGTCGTTATTATGCTTGATAATTCAGGACTATCATTTAATGCTGTAATCATAGCTTCTACCATATCACCTTTATCAAACCTAGCAGCAAGATGAAGTGGCATCATGCCATCTTTATTTTTTGCTTCGAGTAGGGATTGTTTATCTATACCATCAGTTTCAAGAATTGCTTTTACTACTTCTACATTGTGGTTTGTGGCAAACATATGCAATGGGGTATTACCATCTTTGTCCTTCATCTCAAATAGCTTTTGTTTATCTGCTTTTTCAGTAAATTTTAGTGTTAGAAAAAATAAATTTGCGCAATCTTTCCATGAGCTTTTTTGTATAAATTCTTTTGTTTTTTGGGTATTACTGAGATCTTCTGTACATAACGTTTTCACTTCTTTTTGGCTTAGTAATACAATGTCGTTTAACTTAACAGGAGTATTATTGATAGTTGCAACCCGTAATTCTTTATATTCAGGAGCTAAATTACTACGACTTAAAAATGTCAGTACATTATGTGCCGGCTGACTTGTCTTATCATGCATTGCCTGATTAAATAAAGTCAAAATCAGTTTTTCTTTACCAAGTAATTTACTCAAATAATTTATTGTACTATCATATCCATAGTCTTTATCTAAATGCATCAATGCCAAGCTTCCATCAGCAATTGCTTTATAAATTTCCTTATCAGTCATCTTCTCAATTGAAAAATTTCTGCTAACCTGATCAGGAATTTTAATATTATCTAACCCTTGTTCTATTATTTGATAAAAACTATCATCCGGTATGTAACCTTTATAACTATCTTCAAATTTTCTCAAATAAGATGACTTGAAATTGTCTGACATTACCTTTCACAAATTACCGGTCAGTTTATTACCTGATATCCAAATAGATAGTTCATCATGAGAGATATTCTTTTGAATATAATCAATATTCTTCTCTATAATCTCGCTATATATGTTTGATATCTCTCGTTCAATATCACTACGATTGATTTTCTTAGGATTATAAGCATTATGACTTGATGCAAGCGCCCATGACAGAGAGTTAACTCCACCGCTATGACAACGGTGATCGTCAGTTTTAGGGTTGGCAGGAAAATTTAACTCTTCGGGC
>CAZEVK010000003.1:0-11187 GCA_964515755.1 uncultured Rickettsia sp.
ATAATTACCATTATCACTAACCTAAAACTGGATCATATATTGGGGGCTTGACACTTCAGTGCCACTAATGACTTTTGGAATTTATTCGTCTTCTTTGCCACAAATTAATGATTTATTTAATAATGGCATACTAAGTCATCATCAGTTAATATTCTTACCATACATGATATGTTTCGCAATATTTCAGCTTATTTATGGTTTTTTGTCTGATTTCTATGGGAGAAGATCTATTATTTTAATAGGTCTATTTATATTTATTATGGGATCAATATATAACTCTTTATCAACATCTCTTCTTATTTTTATGATTTCATTTGGCATTCAAGGAATTGGGGGGAGTTATGCAGGAACACTATCTCGTGCTATCCAACGAGATTTGTTTGAGGGCCCAAAGTATTTTATATGGGGCTCTTACATGGCAATGTCTTTATCATTGATCAGTATGTGTTCACCACTACTTGGAACTTTCATCCAAATTATTTATCCAGTAAATTTTCAAGCTAATATTTGGTTTATTGTTATATATTCTTCTTTCATTTTTATTGTAGCATTTGTGTTTTTTCCAGAAACTAATAATTGCATACAAAAATATTTTAAGTGGGATAATTTTTATAGAAAGTATTTAGATATGTTAAAAAATGATAGATTTTTAAAATTTTCTATTTGTGGAGGATTATCATATGTAAATGAACTCACATATTTCTTATTATTTCCAGCTATATTTAAAATAGAACTTCATTATACTAATGTTGAATATGGCTTAATAACTTGGATAATAATAAGTGGCTTCCTTGTAGGTTCTTTTATTTCTTCTCAACTCAATAAAGTATTTTATTTTTATAATAATATAATTTTAGGATATATTATCATACTAGTGAGTATTCTTATTATAATTTATCTGTATTGTAGTGATAGTTTAAGTATCTATAACTTGGTACCCTTAATGTGGGTTTATATGTTGGCGTCAGGCATTATAGCTCCAAATATATCTTCAGGAGCCATACACCTATTTAAAAGTTTTGTTGGTGCGGCATCTTCATTATATTGTAGCCTTCAATTTTTGGTGGGGGCTCTTTCAATAATAACTGTTTATTTTTTTGATATCCATAGCTTATTTAAAACAATGTTATTTTTATTTATCATAAATATTTTAACTTTTATTTATTTTATATTCTTCAAAAAGAAATTAATTCAAGTTAATAATTATAGTTAGAACTAACTGTTTGTTTTGATATTAATCAAAATTAAAATATAATATTCGTTTAAGTATTTGCCGGGTGGCAAAAGCTGCATAGTAGTCTTTATAAGGGCAAAATGTTTGCAAAGTCCTCTTATTGATTATTTAAAATGGGGACTGAGCAAGCTGGTTCTTGTGGGAGCAGGTCTATTTTTATTTGTTGTAAATCATAAGTTAATCCTAAGCCTATTGACTTAACAAAAGCTTCTTTCAAAGTCCATACTCTATAAAAATAACTATGTTTTTGGTAACCAGATAATTTTTGTAGTTTATCATATTCTTGCTTAGAAAAACAGCACTTTGCAACATCTTCTACTGTAAATTGAGGTTGATATAATTCTACATCAATACCCACATCAATATTTTTAGTAAAAGCGTAGACAATGCAATTGTGTGAATGTGATAGATTAAAATATAACTCATTACTGCTTGAGTTTGTCACTAAGAATGGTTTGCCGTATTGAGTATAATCAAGCTTTATAGTTTTAGGTGAGTCTTTTATATATCCTGCAATCAACTCTCTTAGAATTCCTCTGCTTACAGTGTAGCGAATTTTATCTCTTTCAAAGCGAAACTGATTGGCTCGTATTTTTTCATCTGACGCGAGAATCTGCCAATAGATATTTAATTGATCTACAGTAGGAGGTAAGGTGTAGCGCCATATATGTAGTTCGTTTGTTTTTATTGGTATTTCTTTAAATCTTTGTTGCCACAATATCATATTTAATCCTTATGCCGGCTGAAGTGATAGATTCACATTAACTTTACTTTGTTTTTTATCATTTATATTAAGTTTAGGAATACCTTAGATAAATCAGCTTGCACCACTTAAGCTTAAGCTAATAATTTAAGTAAATCTTATCAATAATTTTTGTATCTAAAGCGTATTAAGTTTTACTGTATTGTAATTAAGATGCTTTAAATTAACGTGTGTTGTTTAATCAAATATAGTTATTTAAGTTAATCAAGAAGTTATAGAAATTTTAGTAAATTGGTTGATGCAATTAATTATATCTCTTAGTATTTATTATAAATATTTAATTTTGCAATGCATAGTTTTAACTAAATTGCTTAAAAAATTTTGATACCTGTTAAGCTGTATAGGATAATTTTGTGGTAAAAATAGTGACAGAATATTAAGTATTTTGGAGATATAGAAGAGAGGCTAATATTCAATAAATTTAAACTTTTATACTTAATATTTAAATAATTTATATACCTAGCAATATGATCGATACACTTAACAGTAACCAAAGAAATTTTTTTAGTGAAATATCTATTGCAGATGTTATCAATATTTCTCAAACAGGCGATATATTAACTACCTCTAATGAGAAATTAGATAGAAATGATGATTCCGTTTTTAGAAATTTTGACGCGTACAAGAAAGCTTATTTTTCTCCATGGGTTCAAGGAAAAGTAAAATTATCAATTAAAGATGTAATAAAGTATTTTAATCCTGATAAAAAAATCTATGCAGAAAATTTTTCTCTACGCTCACAAGACTGGTTTAATGAATTAAAAGAAAATGCCAATTTAGAAAGTATTGGTATCTTAAATTTAAAAGCAATGATTGTAAATAATACCAGTCTTCGAAATCTTCCTACTATAAAACCTGGTTTTTATGATCCGCGCTTACCTGGAGAGGGTTTTCCATTTGATAATATTCAAGAAAGCTTATTGCATATTGGTGAACCAGTTATAATTTCACACTTTACTAAAGATAAAAGTTTTGCATTAGTTGAAACTAATACTAAAAATTTTGGATTTGTTCAGACTAATGATTTATCATTGATTGATAGCGGGCTTGCTACAAAAATTCTGACTCATGATTTTGGAATGACAAGCTTAGATAATGTAAATTTATACTTAAAAAATATTACATTATTATATCTTAATACTATTAATTTAGGTACTTTATTACCAATAAAAACTGATAAGGATAGCTCCTATGATATCTTATTACCAACCAAAGGTAATGATGGCTGGTTAACATTCAAAACAGTCAATGTTCATAAATCAACATTTATTAAATCTCCTTTATCATTTACTCCTACAAATACAGCAAAATTAATTGATAGACTTATAGATAAACCCTATGGTTGGGGAGGTTATTTGCAAAATAGAGATTGTGCACAACTATTAAAAGATTATTTCGCATTATTTGGTATTCATATGCCTATTTTTTCTGGGGATCAGATTAAAGTTGGTAATTATATTTCATTAGAAAATAAACTTAATGCTGAAAAGTTAGATATAATAAAAAATAAAGCAAAGCCTTTTAAAACTTTATTATATAGAAAAGGTCATGTTACTTTATTTTTAGGTAAATATAATAACCAATATATCATGTTTCATTCAGTATGGGGTGTTCACCTTTATGATTCACAAGATACTGAATATAGGTACATAATTGGTAAATCAATCATTAGTACATTAGAATATGGTAAAGAATTAAAGAACTATACTAATAAAAGTAGTTTTCTTCACTTATTAAGTGGGATGACTACTATTGAGTAAAATAAATTATCTTAGTTTTACTCTTAAATTGTTTTGTAAGTGGCATAAAACGCAATCAAAAATTGATGTTGCTTATCTTGTAAATGAATTTATAAATATTGATTATTTTTAGTATTTTTTGTTACTTAAAGTATATTTATTATTATGTATTCATTTAAGTAGAGAATGTAAATTATTCTTATAATTTGACAACTATTATGACGAAATATAATATAAGCAAGGATTGAGTAAATTATTTATATTATATGCTCAATTTTTGATCATACCTACAATTAAAGGATAAATATTATGAAAAGTATAAAATCAACTAACATCAGAAATCCTCTAGTAATTAGTGTGTTAAGCGCTCTTTTACTTAGTTCATGCGCACCTGCTGTCATTGGTGGAGGTGCAGCTGTTGGATATACTGCTTCCCAAGATAGGAACGTAAAAGAAATTGTGGACGACCTGACTATAAAAAATCATATTAAGAGTAAGCTTGCTAAAAATAATATGTTTACATCAGTTGGTGTTAAGGTTAGTGAAGGCAGAGTATTACTTACTGGTAAAGTTTTAACTCATCTCGATAAGCTTGAGGCAGCTAAAATTGCTTGGCAAGAATTAGGAGTAAGAGAAGTAAATAATGATATTACTGTTACTAACAATTCTAAAAAATCAGCTTCTGAAGTTGCTAATGATAGCAGAATTACTACAGAAATTAAAAGTAAGTTATTAGTTACTAAAAATGTAAACTCAATGAATTATGGCTTTGAAACAATTGATGGTGTAGTTTATATTCTTGGTATTGCTCAAAATTCCACCGAGCTAAAAAAAGTTATAAATACTGCTAAAAAAGTAAAAGGTGTAATAAAAGTAGTAAGTCATGTTAGAATTATTAAATAGTTATTAATTAGATAAATAGGTAGCTATATCAAATATATAATTTGATATATAGATGAAGCTAGAATTTATGCTGCAAAACGTAAGAAAAAATAATACGTATCCGTAAAGCATTAATTAAGCAGCTGGAAAGAGTCAAAAAAGGCCTATTAGAAACTGTTTAAAAAATTTTTAGTGTGATAAATTTATCAAAAAACATAGGCATTCTCAAAGAGCTAAATTCTTTGGAATGCCTATATAATTAAGTTTTAGTACATTACTTCACACATGATAAAATCTGATAAAGTTTGAGATAAATATAAAAAGATTAGGAGAAGATCTTAATTATCTATCAGCTATATTGAAACTTTAATGATTTGTTATTTAATCTGTGAACATAGAAAATCTTAATTATTTACTTATTCGTTAAGTTCATTAGAACAATTTAGAATTATGTATGGACAATACCTATATTACAATATATGGTTTCATTGTTAAGTTAAAATTTGTTTATAAATTTCAGATTTGCTTATAAAAATCTTTAAATTAGGAGCAATATTATGGTTAGTAATACAAAAGATTTAAATATAGATGATATCAAAAAAGATATAGAAGCATTAAAAGATAGTTTAGCAACTCAGACTAAACAATTAAAAAGTTTGGCAGAAAATCAGCTAAATAAAATGAAAGAAAAAGGAAAGTCAGTTGCTTCTGACGTAGAAGATAATGCTTATAGACTTGGTGAAAGGGCTCGAGAAAGCTTAGAAGGCGTGAGCGAGAAATTCAAAGTAGGCGCTAACTACATAGAAGATCAAACTAAATCGCATCCTTGGCTTGTAGTCGGAGCGGCTTTTCTGATAGGAATGTTTATAGAAAAGCTTGGTTCAAATAAAAATAACTAAATAAAACTTTAGGCATTAAGCACTTATTTATTTTGTAATTATATATGTGCTAATGCCTAAATTTCTATATATATAAACATATAATTTTTTAAGTATAATGTATATTAAATGGGGTTTTGCAATGTTGATTGGACATTTATTGAGTTTTCTAAAAGAGTCAGCGTTTTGTAGCACAAAGCTTGTAAAAAAGCCTTTTTATTTGATTATTTTATTTACTATATTCATGGTAAATATAATAGTAGTTGAATTATTGTTAGCTTTATCTTTATTTAATTTTTTACAAGATCAGTTTGCTTTTACAGTTTCTATATGCTCTTTGTACACAGCCTTAGCATTTCTTATACAGATTGTATTAACGCTTATAATTATGAATTACTTACTAAATAAAAATGTTCAGAAAAATGTTGTTAACAGTACTAAAGACTCGTTAGTAGCATTCATGAAGGGATTTAATAGATTATAGACTAAGTTAAAACTTTTAACTATTTATCTCTTAGCACTTGGTAAATTATCTAGTATCATCATTTTTTCTAAATAAAATATAAAGAATTGTTAGTAAAAAGAGATATATAACTTTTTTAATATTTCGTTGCTTAGAAAATTTATTCTAAAGTGCTTTACATTTATATGTAAGCATACAATAGAAAGCAAGAGTCTTACTAAGCTAACGCACTAATAAGTTCAGCGCCACTAAAGTTATCTGAAGATTTTTTCTTTTTTATTGAAATATTTTATCTATAGATAACGTGTGCAGGGATATGCTATTGAAATAGCTGAAGAAGAATTTATTATCATACAATTAAAGTAAATAGAGTTTTAAGAGATTTAAGTAAACTCTGTTAATTGAGAAAATTCTATATAATTTCTTTCTGTCTGTTCTTGTATTTTTTATTAAAATGTTGAGTATGCCATTATATTTCTATATTTACTCTTCAATATGAATTTATTTTCTTAATTTTCTATAGTTTATTACATGCTTGTTGTGATCATGAAGTTTTACTGAGTAAGTATGCTTACCTTCACTATTTGCCACGAAATATAAGTAGTTAGTTGATGCTGGATTTAGTACTGCTATAATTGAATCAATTCCAGGGTTAGCAATTGGTGATGGCGGTAATCCGCGCGTTTTATATGTGTTGAATGGGGAGATTATTTGTAAATCATTTTTATTTAAAGGTCTTTCTAGAGTATATTTTCCTTGAGTAATAGCATAAATAGTTGTTGGATCAGCTTGTAGAGGCATTCCTAGTCTTAAACGGTTATAAAATACGGATGCTACTAAAGCCCTTTCATCGGGAAATTTTGTTTCTTTTTCTACGATTGATGCAAG
Organism: uncultured Rickettsia sp.; assembly: GCA_964515755.1. GTDB lineage: Bacteria > Pseudomonadota > Alphaproteobacteria > Rickettsiales > JABSSG01 > JAGVLN01. Next base: position 6,848 of record CAZEVK010000003.1, read on the forward strand.
AGTCAATACTTGTTGATAGTTTTTCAGTAACATATCAGATCTACAGGACCATAAATTTTCTAAAGTTTTTATTAGTGCTTTATTCATCTTATCTAGTATCTGTTGTTTAGTATCACCTAAAGTATAAAAGTAAGTGTTTGGCAGAAAATCCCCTTCCTTATAGTTAGTTTTAATCTCTCCAGTTAATATTGGATCATTTTGCACTAATTCGATTATTTGAAAGGTTGTGAATCCTTCAGGTATAGTAATTTTTCTAATTACTACATTTCCTTGTTTCATCATATTTATAATATTAAGTGGAGAAGATTTTGCGGGAATATTGTATTCTCCAGCTTGAATATAGCTATTTAGAGTAAGAATTTTTGATAATACCCAGTATAAAGATGGTAGAGAAATAATTTTTTCTCTAGCTAGTGTTTTTGCAATTTCTTTTCTAGAAGTGCCCTTATTTATTACAATAGTTTTTTCTTGTGAAATAGTATTGGGGAATAAAGCATATGCGATTAAGATCGCTGATATTAATGTAAGGCAATACAAAATATATCTTAATTTCATTTCCTAACTAACTATACACATTATATTTTTTTAAATATAAGCGTAGCATTAGTTCCACCAAATCCAAAGGAATTTGACATTGTAGCATTAAATTTTTTTTCTTTTGCTACTTTGGGCACTAGATCAATTTGACAATTTTCTGGTGGTCTATCTAGATTTAGTGTTGGCGGTACAATACCGTTATTCATAGCTAAAATAGATAATATTGCCTCAACACTTCCTGCTGCTCCTAACAAATGTCCTATAGAGGATTTTGTAGAAGACATAGAAAGATGCTTTGACTCTGTGCCAAACAACTTTGTAATTGCACTAAGCTCAATTTCATCACCTATAGGCGTTGATGTTCCATGAGCATTAATGTATCCAATATCAGATAGGGTTAATTTGGACTTGTTTAAAGCCATTTTCATTGAACGAAATCCACCTCTGCCTTCAGGATGTGGAGATGTAATATGATACCCATCACCAGTTGAACCATAGCCAACTAATTCCGCATAAATTTTAGCTCCACGCTTTTTGGCATGTTCGTATTCTTCTAAAATTAAGACACCAGCTCCTTCACCCATGACAAAACCATCACGATCTTTGTCCCATGGTCTTGATGCTTTTTCAGGATAATCATTGAAATTTGTTGATAATGCACGTGCTGAAGAAAAACCAGACATACCAATCTTACATACAGATGATTCTGCTCCACCCGCAATCATTACATTAGCATCGCCAGATTGAATAATGCGTGCTGCATCTCCAATAGCGTGAGCGCCGGTTGAGCATGCTGTTACCACTGCTTGATTTGGTCCTGAAAAGCCATATTTAATTGAAATATGTCCAGATAATAAATTGATCAAACTTGCAGGAATAAAAAATGGGCTCAGACGACGCGGTCCATTATCATGTACCATTATAGAATTATCTTCTATTGTTCTTAAGCCGCCGATTCCAGAGCCAAGCATAACACCTGTCATGTCGAGGTCATATTCTTCAGTTGGAAGCCAACCTGAATCTTCTATTGCTTGAATAGCTGCTCCCATACCATATACAATAAAATCATCCATCTTACGCATATCTTTAGAAGATACATATTTTTCTGTATCGAATTGATTATCTTCTGTGCCTATTATTACTTCTGCTGCGATTCTGCAAGGAAGGTCAGAGGCATCAAATCTAGTAATAGGTCTTACTCCAGATTTTCCTTGGATAAGTAATTTCCAAGTAAGTTCAGCTGTTCCCGCAAGTGGGGTAACTAGCCCTATACCTGTTACAACAACTCTTCTCATATGCAGCTTATCTTATTTTTTATGCTCAGATATAAATTTAACTGCGTCAGCTACTGTTTTAATTTTTTCAGCAACATCATCAGGGATTTCAACATCAAACTCTTCTTCAAATGCCATAACTAATTCTACTTGATCTAAGCTATCCGCACCAAAATCTTCTACGAAACTTGCTTCTGGAGTTATTCTTGAGTTTTCAACATCTAAGTTCTTAGCTACAATTTTTTTTACTCTTTCTTCAATATCGCTCATAGTTTTTATCCTTATTATTTTACGTTAAATAAATAGTTATTAACTCACACTGACGAATGTTCTACCATAAAGTCAATTTGTTTACTAGTAAAAAGAAAAATTTTATATCATCAACATTCCGCCATTCACATGGAGTGTTTGACCAGTTATATAACTTGCTTCTTGAGTTGCTAAAAATGCAACTGCGGATGCTATATCTTTAGCAGAGCCCATATTTCCAGTAGGAATGCTACTTAATATTTTAGCTTTTTGCCCATCATTAAGAACATCTGTCATTGGTGAGCTTATGAAACCGGGTGCTACATTATTAATTGTTACTCCACGAGATGCCACTTCTGATGCAAGTGCTTTGGTCATACCGACCATACCTGCTTTTGATGCACAATAATTTGCTTGTCCAGGATTACCGCTAAAACCAACTACAGAAGAGATATTTATAATTCTACCCCATCTAGCTTTCATCATTAATTTCATTGCGTTACGATTTAAGATGAAAGTTGAAGTTAGATTAACATTCAGTACTGTTTCAAAATCATCTCTAGTCATTCGTATAGCAAGAGTATCTTTAGTAATACCAGCGTTACAAACTAGAATATCAATTCCGCCAATAAGATTTACAGCTTCACTGATTAATGATTCTACGGCTGTAATATTGTCTAAAGGACAAACGAGTTTATAACAATTATTGCCAATTTCTTTTACTAAATTATTTAGTTTTTCTTCTCTAGTACTAGAAACAATAACTTGTGCTCCTTGAGTATAAAGAGTTCTAGCTATTTCTGATCCAATACCGCCTGTAGCGCCTGTTACTAGCGCTTTTTTGCCGTCTAACTTAAACATTTTCCTCAGCTATTTCTGATTCAGGATTCTCTGCTTCTTTTTTCAAATCTAATTCAATAACATTAGTTTTACTGCGAACTAATTGCTCAATTTTATTAGCAATATCTGGGTGAGATTTTAAATATTCTTTAGCATTTTCCCTTCCTTGACCAATTTTATTATTTTCATAAGCAAACCAAGCTCCAGCTTTTTCTATGATACCAGCCTTCACACCTAAATCTATCAATTCGCCATAATGAGAAATACCTTCGCCATACATGATGTCAAAATCGATTACTTTAAATGGAGGAGACACTTTGTTTTTAACAACTTTTACGCGAGTTTGATTACCAACTGTGTTTTCTTTGTCTTTTATTGCGCCTATACGTCGAATATCAAGGCGAACTGAAGCATAGAATTTTAGTGCGTTACCACCTGTAGTGGTCTCTGGATTACCAAACATTACACCAATTTTCATTCTAATCTGATTAATGAAGATTACCATACAATTAGTACGAGAAATAGATGCAGTAAGTTTACGTAGAGCCTGACTCATTAAACGAGCTTGTAGACCCATATGAGAATCACCCATTTCGCCTTCAATTTCTGCCTTTGGAACTAAAGCTGCTACGCTATCAACAACTAAAACATCAATAGCACCTGAACGAACTAAAGTATCAGCGATTTCTAATGCTTGCTCACCAGTATCAGGTTGAGAAATTACCAAGTTATCAATATCAACCCCTAATTTTTTTGCGTATGCAGGATCCAGGGCGTGCTCAGCATCAATAAATGCGCAATTACCACCTTTTTTCTGTGCTTCTGCCACTACGTGTAAAGTTAAAGTAGTTTTACCTGAGCTTTCTGGGCCAAAAATCTCAATAACTCTACCTCTCGGTAAGCCTCCAACACCTAATGCCATGTCTAAGCCAATTGATCCAGTTGATATCACATCAACATCAACACTTGGTCTTTGTCCTAATTTCATGATTGAACCTTTACCAAAAATCTTTTCTATCTGGCCTATGGCTGTATCAAGTGCTTTTTGTTTATCCATATATTTTTTCCTATTGTTAAAAATAACAATATAGTTATATTACATTCTCTGAAATTGTAAATGATATTATTATCTTGCAATTCTGTTACAATTTTGCGCAACTAGTAGTTGTTTAAACTAGTTTTTATATAGAGTTAATATCACATTTAAATATAATATATGTTCAATTTGTGTAAAATCTAATTGAATAATAAGGCTGCAAATAATTATTATAATTAATCAATTTCCCTTATTGGATTAAGCTTCTTTTTAAAAAGTGCTTTTAATCTATACCATAGAGTTTTTGGCATTGGAGTACGGTCAAAGCTATATTTTTTACCAGATATATTTTCATATGCTTTGATGCACCCAGGTATTACTTGTTCATAATAAACAATATAAAG
>CAZEVK010000003.1:11197-87009 GCA_964515755.1 uncultured Rickettsia sp.
CATGAATATATTCACTACTTCATGCCCCCATTTATTTACTTGCTGTGGTACTCTTGCAAGTGCTTCAATGCATGCTATCGCTTCTTCCACTTGAGGATCTGCACGCTTATAAACGTCAGCTTCGGGACTTAAATTAAATAAATTATCTTTGATCATTGCATCAATAATTATACCTGGATAAGGTTCTTTAAAAAATTTGCATAAATATTTCATTTCATTCTGCTTTATTCTTTTTTCAAGCATTGCTTTATAAAAGAAAATTTTTATTTTAGTTTGCAAAACTATAAAACCACCGCGTTTATTTTTTCTAAAAAATTTAAGAGCGGTTTCTTCAGCGATTAATTTTTGTAATCCAAATTCTTGCAACTTAACACGAATTGATTTGCTATGATCTATATCTTTTAATCTACCAATCCTAACATTTTCTTTTGCTCTGTGTCCACCTAAGTCGGCAGAGTATCTTGAGTATTGGCGACCATGTTCATCACGCATAATATCCGAATAATGACCGGTTTCTTGCCCACCTATTACAATTAGTCTTGCAATTGCTGGCCAACCATCTCCATGTTTTGCGTTCTTATCGGGGTTTAGTGCCAAAGGATTACCACCGCATGAGATAAATACTGCTGTTGATACGCCATCAGTACTTTGCATGCCGCTATTCTCGCCAGATGTACGCCAACTAGTGATATCAAGCAAGTCACCTATATTATAAGAATGAGAAACAAATACTTCTGTATTTTCTTGTAGTATTAGCATAATAACCACTGGGTGAGCAGTTTGTACTACTAATCTTGATAGTTTCATTTCTTCTTCAAGTGTAATTTTTTGATACTTATTTAATTCAAGACGAAGTAATCTGATGTGATCATTAACTTTTTGTCTTAGAATTTCTCCGCTATATTGTCCAGTAAGTTGTTTGCTTATGATTTTATGAGTAATTGGTAATAATTTCTGGTCATATAGCTCTCTGCTGCTAAACATCATGCTTAATCCTAAAGACGGCACATAAAATCTTGCGAAATTTATTTTGCTGTAATCCGCGTCTATTCTTAATCTACCAGAACTTACAAGTTGTGAAGCTAAGTGTTCTTGGCCCACAAGCACTTCTTCTTTTTCTATTCCTGGGATAAAATCTAAAATGTGATAAATGTTACTGCTCATGATAAAACATCATTCATTAAAAAATGCCTAAGTTAGCATATTTTAGTTAATATATAATTAACTGCAGTTAAAGTTTATTTGCTGAAATAGCATTATTATTTAATGCTAATATTTTATCAACGGAGTTTTTATGCTTTTTAAAATTAGTTAAATCAGAACCACTCAATTTTTTTACTGGTATAGATTTAATTGAAAGAGGGTTGATATGCTTTCCTTTAACTAGCACTTCATAATGTAAATGTGGTCCTGTTGAGCGTCCAGTAGTTCCTACATACGCTATTACTTGACCTTGTTTAATCTGCGATCCTTTTTTGATACCTGGAATAAAAGATCTAGCATGAGCATATGCAGTGGATAGTTCATTATTATGCTTGATTCTAATATATTTACCATAGGCGCCTTTGACTCCTATCTCCTCTACCACTCCGTTACCTGCTGCATATATAGGAGTTCCTAATGGAGCTGCAAAATCTATTCCTTTATGCATTTTAGAAAACCCTAGTATTGGGTGTTTTCTCATACCAAAATTTGATGATATGTTTGCTACAGGAACAGGAGTTTTGAGTAGTGATCTACGCATAGTAGTGTAATCACTACTAATAAATTCTTCAGAACCATCTTCAAATGTATAACGGTATATATTATAGTCTTTTCCACTAAGTGTTAATGAAGAGAATATAACTTTTCCATGATGAGAAAATTTACCGTCTTCTGTATTAAAGGTTTCAATTAAAACATTGAATGTATCATTTGGTTGAATGTCTCTTTGAAAATCAACACTATAGCTGTAAGCATTAATAGCTTCTATCAATGCATTTCTTGGTATGCCGCTTTTTTCAGCAGCACCAAAGATACTAGAATCTATATTTGCAGATAACTTTACTATATCTTTCTTGAGCGGAATGAATATTTCTCTTAATTTAAACTCTTCATCTTGACGATAGATCTCAATTTTCTTATCATTATTTAGTTTAAGTGATATTTTTTGTAAAATCTTTTGATCATCTTCAAATGTATAATAGATCCTTAAAATTTGGCCGATTTGTATTTTTCTTAAATCGTAAACTGAAGCTGTGATCTCAATAACTTGGCTGATTTCTTGCTCAGACATAGAGAACTTACTCAACACACTGCGAAGTGTATCACCTTGTTCAATTACTATTTTTGTTTCTTCAAGAATTTGGCTTGTGGGATGTAAATTAGATGTTTTAGGATAGTAGGATAACAAAATTACAGTTGTCAATAAAAGCAAGAGAAATATTCTTGTGTATAAGTAATAAGATCTGAAAGAAATATTTATATTAGTTTTTGTTTCTGGTTCTTGCATTCTAAGTTTAATTAAAAAATAATCTATAACTAGCACAACCAAGGTTTGCCATTTTAAAAATTATTATCGCTTAATAAACTATATAAAGTCAATATCTTTTATCAGAAATTATTTAAATTTAATATTATAAAAATATTTAACTATTCTAATCTATATCTTAATTAAGATGTGTTAATGTGTACATTAGCATAGCAATCATTACTAATATTAAAAAATATTATAAAACATATTAGAATTAGTAAAATCAAACTAGTTTTGAAAGAAATAAATGTTTTATTGCGGTTAAGAAATTCTTTTAATTTGATAATCTAAAGTTTCCCTAAACATATTTCTTACTTTATTATCGGGTAATTTATCAAGAATTTGGTGGCAGTTACTACTAAATTCTGATGCCAGATTTGTCACTATAGTTTCGGTTTTATATTTGCTCATTAACTGTTTGAATAGATTAAAATCTTCTTTTGTTCTTTGTGGTAAGTTGAATATTTTAATGATTTGCTCTTTTTCTTCATTAGTAGCTTTTTCGTAAGTAACTATTGCAGGTAGCGTAACTTTTCCTTCATAAAAATCATCGCCAATGTTTTTTCCTAATTTTTCAATATTGGCATTATAATCTAATATATCATCTATAATTTGAAAAGCTATACCTATATTTGTGCCCAGGTCATACATTAATTGCCATGTTTCTTCAGTTTGTTCAGCAATAATTGCTCCTGCTTTACAAGCTGCTGCAAATAATTCAGCAGTTTTAGCACTAATTATTTTTATATATTGTTCTTTTGATAATTCAATATTATTAATTACATTAAGTTGCATCACCTCACCCTCAGCTATTATCACGGCAGCTTTAGATAAAACTTCTAATACAGGTAAAGAATTGGTATTAACCATCATCACAAATGCCTGACTGAATAGAAAATCACCTACCAATATGCTTAATTTGTTTCCCCATTTCTGATGTGTAGTTAAATTTCCTCTTCTTAAATTACTTTCATCTACAACGTCATCATGAAGTAATGTTGCTGAATGAATAAATTCGACAGCGGTAGCAATCTTTATGTGATTATTGCCATTGTAGTCAAATAATTTTGCACTCATGATAGTAAGTATTGGTCGAAGTCTTTTACCACCAGCTTCAAGAAGATAATCAGATATTAATTTTATAATATTATCTCTAGTAGAGATAGATAGCTTTATGGTTTGGTCTACTTGTAATAAATCATTACTGAAGTAATCATAAATATATTTTATAGAGCTTTGCACTTTAATTTATCTTTTGTATAAAAATATATCCACTCTTCTACTATGTGGATTGTTAATAATTGTATCTATATTAATCAAATTATCTTTTTCTCCGAATGCTTTTGTTGTAATACGATCATTAGAGATAACTCCGCTATTAATTAAAATATTTCTTACAGAATCAATTCTACGTTGAGATAATTTTTTATTTGATTTTCTCTCGCCGACCATATCAGTATAGCCATATAATACAATATTCATATCTGTCTTTACCTTTCTTAATTCAGAAATTAATTTTTGCATAGATGTTATTGAAGAATCTTCAACAGTTGCACTAGCATGCTTAAAATATATTGAATGTATATTATCTGCATATTTTACAAATTCTTTTTCAGCATCAATGCGAAAAATTAAAGTTTTTATACTGTGATAAAAATTTGACTTACAATAATTGATATCATTGGTTAACCATTTTTGATTGTTTGCGGTTTGTTCTACCCAGCAATCATAGAAAAATTGAGCTTCGGCAGTGTTTTTAGGGTTTGCCCAAATGGTTTCTACTTTTTTTTCAAGTAGACTCATTAATACTAATCTGGCTCTAGCAAGTTCAGGAATTGAACTTTGAGGAAGTATCCATGTAGATAAATTTTCTGGATCCACATTTTGATCTTTTTTTATCTGAGCTGCTTTATCACTAAAAAGTTTCCAACTTTTCCAATCATATGCCTCTTTTGATTTTTTAGCATAATTACTGTAGTTATTAGCTAGATCAATTTGAAATTGATTTGGTTGGGTTGTATTATTATTTTTATAATGTGTACAACCTTGTATTAGGATTAACAAAAAACAAAAGAAAAATTTTTTTAGGTACATTTGGTTCCTTGACTTATGTTATATAAATAAGTTAACTCACATTGTATGATATGCTGAGAAATTTTATTAATCAACTTTTAAAAGTCTTAATTATAGTGGCAAATTTTTCTATTGAAGATCAATATAATAATTATGTTTTAGTCGGGCTTGACGAGGTTGGTCGAGGAGCTTGGGCTGGTCCGATAGTAGTAGGGGCTGTAATAATTAATAGAAATTTTGATTGTACAAAAATACATGACTCTAAGACATTGTCTAAACTAAATTTGCGTAAATTTAGCGAAGAGATACTTGCTAGACATATTTGTAGTATAGGTGTATCTGATGTAGAAGAAATAAATCAATCTAATATTAATTATGCAACTGCTGCTGCTATGTTAAGAGCAATAGATGGATTGCCTGTAAAGCCAAACATGGCGTTGGTTGATGGCAATATAAAATTAGGAGGAAATATTAAAACTCTTAATGTTATTAAAGGAGATAGTATTAGTGTTTCAATAGCTGCTGCTTCAATTATAGCAAAGGTTTATAGAGATAACTATATGACTCAGCTAGCAATAGAATTCCCTAATTATTTATGGTCAAAAAATGTTGGATATGGTACTCAAAAACATCTGGAAGGAATAATTAGTAGTGGAGTTTCAAATCATCATCGAGTAAATTATAAACCTATAAAGAAAATTCTTTTTCAATCTTAAAATTTGGTAAAAAAATGACTGAAAACACAAAAATTACAGTATCTTACGGTGATGGCATTGGTCCTGAAATAATGGAAGCGACTTTGAGAATATTAAAAGATGCTGGGGCCAAAATATATATTGAAACTGTTGAGGTTGGTGCTGAGGTTTACAAAAGGGATAATACAACTGGAATATCAACTTCTGCTTGGGACTCTATTAAAACAACTAAAGTTATGCTTAAAAGTCCAATTACAACTCCTCAAGGAGGAGGTTACAAAAGTTTGAATGTTACTTTTAGAAAAACTCTAGGATTATATGTTAATCTTCGCCCTTGTATTGCATATGCGCCATATATTTCAACACAACATCCAAATTTGGATATTGTTATTGTTAGGGAGAACGAAGAAGATTTATATGCTGGCATTGAATATAGGCAAACGCACAATATGTATAAGTCTTTGAAGCTTGTTACACGAACTGGTTGTGAAAAAATAATACGTTATGCATTTGAATATGCATTAAAAAATAATCGTAAGAAAGTAACTTGCTTTTCTAAAGATAATATTATGAAATTTACTGATGGAGTATTTCATAAAGTTTTTGATGAAGTAAGACAAGAATATTCAACTTTAGAAAGCGATCATTATATAGTGGATATTGGTTCAGCAAAGCTTGCTAGTAAGCCAGAGATTTTTGACGTGATAGTAACATCTAATTTATATGGAGATATTATTTCTGATATTATTGCAGAAACTTCTGGATCTGTTGGTTTAGCTGGATCTGCAAATATTGGAAATGGTTATGCAATGTTTGAAGCTGTACATGGTTCTGCTCCTGATATTGCTGGTAAGGATATAGCTAATCCATCTGGTATACTAAATGCTTCTATAATGATGTTATTACATATTGGTCAACCAAAAATAGCTGCTCTAATACAAAATGCCTGGCTAAAGACCTTAGAAGATGGAGTTCATACAGCTGATATTTATAATGAAAAAATTAGTACTAAAAAAGTTGGAACTAAAGAATTTGCTAGTGAAGTTATTAAAAGACTTGGCCAAAAACCAATAAAAATTAAAGAAAATTCTTATGCTGAAGTAAAGGAAAAAGTAGTCGAGTATCAACCCACCATTAATATGAAAGAGAAGAAGTTTTTGGTTGGCGTTGATGTTTATCTTGATTGGCAAGGTGATGATATTAATTCTTTAGCAAAGCAAATTAAAAATATAGCTGATGGTGAGCTTAAATTACAAATGATTTCTTCAAAAGGTTTAAAAATTTGGCCAGTTAATATTACGAATAAAATTGATGGTGATTATTTTAGTTTAAGATTTGTACCTGATAATCATGAGAAAATTACCACTCACCAAGAAGTGGTTTACTTGCTAAATAAGATGTTAGCTATTGATTTAGACTTTGTCCAAATAGAGAATTTATATAGTTTTGATGACAAACTTGGGTTTTCGTTATCTCAAGGTGAATAAATTTATTTATTCAAATGTTTAGTAACTAGCTCTTGAGCCTGTTCAGGGGTTATTTCCATTGGATCCAGATTCTTAGGAGCGCTAATATTAGTTTTGCCATATTTTATATATGGCCCATATCTTCCTTTGTACACAACAATTTCGGTGCCTTTAAAATCGCCTAAAGATTTTAAAGCAGAGCTTCCGGTAGACTTTTTATCTTGGCTAAGTATTAATTCAGCGGCAATTGTATCAATTGTGAATACATCTTCTTGATTTACTAAAGAAGCATATTTTCCATCATGATTGACGAATGCACCAAATTTTCCAATTCCTGCAGTAATTATTTTACTTGTGACTGAATGTTTACCAACATTGCGCGGTAAGGATAATAAGTCTAAAGCTACTTTCAAATCTAAGTTATCTATATTAATGAATTTTGGAATAGATGAGCGTTTTGGCTTATTCTTTTTATCGCCATCTTGTCCTAGTTGAATGTAAAAGCCATAAGGCCCTTTTTTTAGCAATATCTCTATGCCATCAGCATTTTTACCAATCTCTATATTTTCAACATGATTTTCTATATATCTATTGTTTTGATCTTCCTCTGAATTTGCAATATATATTTTATGCGTATATTTACACTCAGGATAATTTGAGCATCCAACGAAAGGACCAAACTTACCAATTTTTAAACCTAGAACACCATTTGCACAAGATGGACATTTTTTTGGGTCAACGTCGCTATCTGCATTTTTAGGAAAAATATGTTCTGCAACTAATGGTTCTAGCTCATTGATTACATGAGTGATATCATGTTTTTGAACTTCTTCTATGTTATGATTAAAATTTGACCAGAATTCTTGTAGCAATTTTTTCCATTGTATTTGTCCATCAGAAACTTTATCTAGCTTTTCTTCTAAATCAGCAGTGAAGCCATATTCAACGTATTTTTTAAAAAATATAATTAAGAATGCTGTAACTAAGCGGCCACGTTCTTCAGGTAAGAAGCGTTTTTTATCTAATATAACATAATTACGTTCCTGCAATACAGAAATTATAGAAGCATAAGTAGATGGTCTACCTATACCAAGTTCTTCCAGTTTTTTTACTAAACTAGCTTCACTATATCTTGGCGGAGGCTCTGTAGCATGCTGGCTTGATAACACTTCATTTAATGAAAGTTTTTCGCCTTCGCTTAATGGTGGTAGAGCAAGATTTTCTTCTTCTTCTGAGTCATCAAGATTTTCTTTGTATAAGCGATAAAAGCCATCAAAAACCATGGTAGAACCAGTTGCACGTAAAACAGCATAATTATCATTTGTAACGATATTAGCACCTACAAGATCAATTAAAGCATTTTCCATTTGGCAAGCTACTGTTCTTTTCCAAATTAACTCATAAAGGCGCTGTTGATCAGATTCTAAATATTGGGCAGTAACTTTTGGAATTAAATTGATATTGGTTGGTCTAATAGCTTCATGCGCTTCTTGAGCATTTTTTGCCTTAGTCTTATAAATTCTGATACTTTCTGGCAAATATTGTTTACCAAATTCTTTTTCAATAAATTCCCTGGTACTTGTAACTGAGTCTGCAGATAATTGCGTACCATCTGTACGCATATATGTAATTAAACCTATACTTTCTCCATCTATAGATACACCTTCGTACAATTTTTGTGCAACCTGCATTGTTTTTTTTGCACTAAAGCCAAGCTTACGTGAAGCTTCTTGTTGTAAAGACGATGTAATAAAAGGAGGATATGGGTTACGTTTTTGCTGTTTTTTTTCAATATCATTTACAGTATATTGCTTTTCTTTTAGCTGGCTGACTACCTTATTAACTTCATCTTGATTAGCAAAATGAAATTTTTCTAATTTTTTAGAATGAAGATGAGTAAGTGTTGCCCAAAATTGATTTTTAATTGTATTAGAGAAATTGCATTTTACTTTCCAATAATCTTGACTAGTAAATCTATCAATCTCATCTTCTCGTTCGCAGATCAATCTTAAAGCTACTGATTGCACGCGACCAGCAGACTTACTTCCTGGTAGTTTACGCCACAAAACTGGAGAAAGGTTAAAGCCTACCAGATAATCTAATGCTCTTCTAGCTTGTTGTGCATTGACTAAATCAGTATCGATATCTCGTGGATGTTCAATTGCTTCTTGTACAGATTTTTTAGTAATTTCGTGGAAAACAATTCTTTTGATTTCCGTATTATTGATTAATGCTTTTTTTGCTTTTAATACTTCAACTATATGCCAAGCGATTGCTTCTCCTTCTCTATCTGGGTCACTTGCAAGGTAGATTTTTTTTGCGTTTTTAGCAGCACTAACTATTTCTTTTACATGTTTAATAGCTTTATCATTTATTTCATAGTCCATAGCAAAATCTTCCTCTGGTCGTACAGAACCATTACGTGAGGGTAAATCTCTAATATGGCCAAAAGATGAGATAACCTTATAGCCAGATCCTAGGTATTTATTTATTGTTTTTGCTTTAGTTGGTGACTCAACTATGACTAAATTCATTTATTAACTCATTAAAGTTATAGTGTTATGGTTACCTTTAATTATTTTTCCTTTTAATTCAAGCTCTAGTATAGCTATTTGAATAACATCGACAGATAAATTATGCCTAATTATCAAATCTTCTATTACAGTAGGTGAAAAGCCTATGCTTGATAAGATTAAATCCTGTATATGATCAATATCTTGTTTGACTTCGCATGATTCTTTCGGTAAATCTTTATCATGTGTCTCTATATTTAGCAAATCTAATTGCTTAGTTCTATTATATTTTAAATGTTCAAAAATATCTTCTGCTGATTCAATTAAAATTGCTCCTTCTTTAAGCAAGTGATTAGTACCACTATAACGATAATCTAGAGGAAATTCGGGAACAGCAAAAACATTTCTTCCTTGTTCTGCAGCAAACCTAGCGGTAATTAAAGATCCTGATTTAAGGTTTGCTTCCATTATTAAGGTGCCCATACATAATACTGATATAATACGATTGCGCTGGGGAAAGCTTTTAGCACTTGGCCTTATACCGTAAGGATTTTCTGCGATTAATAGTCCTTTTTCTGCTATTTCTTCAAATAATTTTTTGTTTTCTAAGGGGTAAATATTATCTATGCCTCCTGCAATAACAGCTATAGTACCGTTTATCACGCTACTTTTATGGGCGGCAGTGTTAATGCCTCTAGCTAAACCAGAAACTATGACTAAACCTGCTTGAGATAGCTCTTTAGCTATTTTGTGAATAAAGTTTAAACCATTTGTTGATGCATTGCGTGAACCAACTATTGCTATTGTATCTTGCTGAATCAATTCTTTTTTTTCAAGTATTGCTAAAAGTGGTGGGGGGTTTGATACAAGTTTAAGTAGATAGGGATAATCTTGCTCTTTGTAATGTAAAAATTGTGTGCCAAGCTTTTCTACTTGCTCTACTTCTCTTTGTATACCATCATTAGAAGCTAGTGTTATATTTTTGGTTTTTAAATTTATTGATGATAGCTCAGAAATTCTTTTAATGGCAGTTACTGCAGAGCCATAATATTTAACAAAATTGTAGAAGGTTCTAATACCAATATTATTAGAACGAATTAACCTTAAACTTGGCAGCTTTTCTTCATTAGTAATTTTACTTTGATTACTCATATATCTATTTCTAGATATAGATTTAATTAAAGCTTTTCTGCATGTGTGTTAAGGTAATCTGCAACGCCCTCAGCACTTGGCTTCATACCATCTTGACCTTTTTGCCATCCAGCAGGGCATACTTCACCATGCTTTTCGAAGAAAATCAAAGCATCAACCATGCGAAGGGTATCATCAATGTTACGTCCTAGAGGTAAATCGTTTACTAGCTGGTGGCGCACTATGCTGTTTCCATCTATTAAAAAGGTTCCTCGTAATGCAATTGCTTCTTCAACCAACACATCATAACTACGTGCGATACTCTTCGTTAAATCTGAAACTAATGGAAATTTAATTTGTCCAATACCACCTTTATTAATATGAGTATTTTTCCATGCAATATGACTAAAATGAGAATCTATGCTTATGCCAATTACTTTTGCTCCACGTGAAGCAAACTCTGTCAAGCGATTATTAAATGCGATAATTTCTGAAGGACAGACAAAAGTGAAGTCTAATGGGTAAAAAAACAATACTCCAATATTTCCATTTAGATATTGATGTAAAGAGAATTTATCCATAACCTCGTTATCTGGCATTACGGCTTTAGCAGTGAAATCTGGTGCTATTTTTCCAACAAGAACTGTCATATAAAACTCCTAGTTACATTTGTTAAGTATATTTATCCTTAAAATAAGCTTATTTTAAATTAAGCGCAAGTGTTTTAATTTATTCTAATTATTTCAATTTTACATACTATTATTGCTAATTTTGGTCAGCTATTTGTAAAACAGTTTGACATCCAGGTTATCTATAAGCTATAAAAATGGTAAGTGGCGAGGTAGCTCAGCTTGGTTAGAGCAGCGGAATCATAATCCGTTTGTCGGGGGTTCAAATCCCTCCCTCGCTACCAGTGTCTTACGTATTGTAATGTCGAGCTGGTTTATTTATGAAAAAAAAGAAATTGCCTCTGTCAGTATTTATTATCACTAAAAATGAAGAAGAAAGAATTAGCTATGCTTTAGAAAGTGTAAAGGATATTGCTGAGGAAATTATTGTAATTGATAGTGGCAGTGAAGATAAAACTCTTGATATAGCTAAAAAATTTGGTGCACAAACTTTTTATAAAAAGTGGGAAGGGTATGGATTACAGAAAAAGTATGGTGAGAGTTTATGTAAGAATGACTGGATTTTGAATTTAGATGCTGACGAGGCTTTAAGTGTTCCTTTAAAGCAAGAAATAATCAGCCTTTTTACGAGCAGAAAAATTAGTAAATATTCAGGTTATATATTAGACATAAAGCTTATTTTAAAAAAAGAATCCGAGTTATCTTTTTTTTCTATTAATACTTTAGCAATTAGACTATACAATAAGAAATATGCCTCTTTTTCAGAGAGTACAGTACATGATTCAGTTATTGTAAAAGTTGGTAATGTACGTAGACTTAAAGGGAAAGTTTTTCATCGTTCTTTTAAATCGCTCGATCATGAATTAGATAAAATTAGTTTTTACACGTCAATGCAAGCGAAAGATTTATATAAAAAAGGAAAAAGACCAACTGCTTTAAGAATTATATTTGAGCCTTTTTTAGCTTTTATCAAAGCTTATTTTATAAGAAAGTGGTGCTTTTATGGTTTTGCAGGAGTAGAGCAAGCATATATATACGGATATTCCAAACTAATAAGATTAATAAAAGCAAGAAATTTATTTGAAGAAAAAAATAAATAGGGATGATTTAATTATGAATGAAGAAAAGGAATCTAATGTCAGACGGTTTTATTCTATCTATATGATTTTTATCGGCATTTTTGGTCAACTTGTTTTCTTTGCACAAGCATATAAAATTTTTACTACAAAACATGCTACAGACGTTTCTATAATTGGGTTTACTGCTGGTTTAGTTTCAGTAACTAGTTGGTTAATATACGGTATTTTACTAAAAGACAAGCCCCTTATTATTGCTAATGGTGTGGCGTGTTTAGGTGCTTTAGCTGCATTAGTTGGAATAATTATTTATGGCTAGAAGCTTTATTTTTATTATAAATTAACTTGTGACTTATAAATGCAAAATAATTTACTAAAATAAAAGAAAATAACACATCACTTAGAAAATGCTTAGATAGTGTTAGCCTACAATAGCTTATTATCAGACCAACCAAAATACCTATTACAAAAGATAATTTTAGATTTTTAGTTAAAACGAAGATTATAGGGAAAATCAAAAATCCTGCAGCTGCGTCGCCAGATGGAAAAGAACAATTACTAACGCACGAATTAGCAGTTTTCCAGAGTCCAATGTATATGTTTTCTCCACCGAAATTATCTATTGTATATGGTCTTGGTCTATTAAATGTATTTTTTATCAACTCGACCATAAGTCCAGCTATAATTGCGGCATTGAAAAATAAAAATACAAAATTCTGTTTATATTTTTGATAATGAGTAGTTAAAAAGTTTATTTTATCTTTCTTTATGTAAAAGTACCCAATAAAGGCTAATATGCCGTTTATTATAACAATAGTTGCTGCTAAATATGCAATTAAATTTACTGCTATTCTATTAAAATCTTTGCAGTATGAATTACTATTAAGCAATAAACTAGTTGATTCTAAGTCGATTTCTTGGAATTTTATAAAAGTAAAAGAGTACAATAGTATTATTATTAAGAATATATAATTTATAGTTCTTATTTTCATGTAAATATTTAGCTAGATTTAGGATACAATGCCTCCAAGGCTATTTGTAAGTAATTCATTAACATCAACATTTACAACTTTTCCTAAATATTGGCTAACGTTATTAACATGCACTGCTTGCATATATTGACTCCTTCCAGTGGTTTGATTCGCATGTCTACCAGGTTTTTCGAGTAATACTTCCAATTTCTTTCCAATAAAGCTTTTATTAAAAGCATTTTGTTGTTCCAAAATCAAGTTTTGTAGAATTTGTAGGCGTGCATTTTTTACATCTTCTGGTAATTGTGTCATCATAGATGCAGGAGTTCCTGGTCTAGGACTATATTTAAATGAATAAGCCTGAGCATACCCTACTTCTTTTACTATTTGCAAAGTGTCGGCAAAGTCTTTTTCGGTTTCTCCCGGATAGCCTACAATAAAGTCTGAAGAGAAAGATATATCTGATCTTGCTAATTTTAGTTTATTAATAATTTCAAGATACTGCTCAACAGTATGTTTGCGGTTCATGTCTTTAAGCATTATATTTGAACCTGACTGAATTGGTAAATGTAAAAATGGCATTAATTTTGCTTCCGATCCATGTGCATCAATTAAATCTTCAGTCATGTCATTAGGGTGTGAAGTAGTATATCTAATTCTTTTAATTGATTCTATGTTAGCAATATATTTAATTAAAGAAGCTAAAGAATGTATCTTACCTTGACTATCTAAGCCATGATAAGCATTAACATTTTGTCCAAGTAATGTAATTTCTGCACTACCAAGTGATGATAATTGTAATGCTTCACGATATATTTTTTCTATTGGTCTTGAAAATTCAGAACCGCGAGTATATGGCACTACACAGAATTTACAGAATTTATCACACCCTTCTTGAATAGATAGGAACGCGGAAACACCTTGTTTGTTCATTGACTCTGGTAATAAATCGAATTTCTTTTCTTCTATGAAACTTAGCTCAATGAGGTGTTTTTTCTTACGCATTAACTCTGCCATGAGTTCTGGTAAAGTATGATATGATTGGGGGCCAACGACAATATCAACCCAAGGAGACCTTTTAAAGATTTCTTCTCCTTCTGCTTGACCAACACAACCAGCAACGGCAATAATCATTTCTTGATCTTTATCATTTTTACGTGCAGCCTTGAATTTACGAATTCTGCCAAGCTCAGAATATACCTTTTCCGCCGCTTTTTCTCGAATGTGACATGTATTTAATACTACCATATCAGCGTTTTCAATAGTTTCAGTAATCTGATACCCAAATGGTTTTAATACATCACCTATACGAATTGAATCATAGACGTTCATTTGACAACCATAGGTTTTAATAAATAAGTTTTTCTGCATACTCTGTGTTTTATTCTTATATTATCTTGAATTATATTTATAATTGTTTTTCAACAGGTTACACTTAGATATTCAAAATTTATACTCCTATTTGATAGTCTAAAATTAGAATTTGGATGGAACCATTCTTATTAGCATAATTTTAGATAATTTGCTAGTTTTTTCTTGTGGAAATAAATTCTGCTAATTGAATTAGATCACTTGCTTTATTTAATATGGCAAGAGAATTTATGGCTTCATTTTTAAGTTTTTCTGCTAGTTTTTTAGCCTCATCTATCCCAAGCAAAGAGATAAAAGTAGATTTACCTTTTGTTTGGTCTTGCTGTAAATCTTTACCTACTAAATATGATTCGCCTTCATAGTCTAAAAGATCATCTGTAATTTGAAACAATAGTCCCAATTTTTCAGAGTAATTTTGAAGTGCAGTTATTTGATTATCTTTAGCATTACAAATTATTGCAGCTGCTTGACAGCAGAATGATAATAATTTACCGGTTTTTAGCTGTTGAAGTTCGGTTATTTTTTCCAAATTAAAACTATTATTACACGCTTGCATATCGAGCATTTGTCCTTTTATCATTCCTTGGTAACCAATTGCATGAGCAAGCATTGTTAGTAGGTCACATTTAGTTTTCGGACTTAAAATTTGGTTTTTACTGATAATTTCGAAAGCGTAAGTAAGTAGTGCATCACCAGCAAGTATTGCAGTTGCTTCATCATATTTTTTATGACAAGTAGGTTGTCCACGGCGATAATTTGCGTTATCCATAGCTGGTAAATCATCATGTATTAGCGAATAAGTATGCACAATCTCAATTGTAGCTGCTATATCGATTGATTCTTCAATATTACCATCAAGCATGTCTATTGTGGCTAAAAATAAAAATGGTCTGATTCTCTTACCTGACGCTAATAAAGAGTATCGCATTGCTTTCTCAACTAAGGATTTACCTTGGATTAAAAGATTGATTTTTTCATTAACAAGAAAGCTATAATCTTTTATTTTTTTTTGTAGCACTAAATATGTAGTCATCACTAATTTTAAAATTAAAGCAAATGAGTGAACCCACTTTTGCCGTTGATTAACCTCCTTAAAGACCCTTAATTTCAAGGGTGAGTCATTTAACTAGACCATGATCTAGCTAGGGACAACTCTATAAACATGTTTCTAGATCTAAGGAGTGTACATCTGACGTGCAATGCAGAACTCACTCGGCATTAGCCTAACATTTTTCCAGTTTGCTTGCAATATTTTCTACATATTCTGTAATCATATCAAGTGCTTTGGCAACAGATTCATCTGTAGTAGTATCAGCTTTAGGGTTAATTAGTTTAGCTTTGCATTCTTCTAACTCATCGCTGATAATTAATGCTGCCATTAAGTATATAGTGATATCATTTGCTTCTTTTTGAAGTTGAGATAATTGTTGAACTTTATTATTAAATTTATCAGCAAGGAATTTTACATGCTCTTCCTGACCATCATCACAGTTAATGTTATGGGTATTGTTAAGTATATTTACTCTTAAAGTTGCCATTTTTATTTTTTAATTAATTTTTCTAAAGTAATTAATATCCTATCACATTCTTCTATAGAGTATTTAGTTACTGTTTGTAGAGAAATATAACGATTGTTTATGGTTTTTAGATGTTTTTCTAGTCTGTGTGTTTCTGCTACGGCAGCTTTTAATTGAATTTTGCTATTTTGCAATTTTTGCTCTATCAATTGCTCTAGCCGGCCGAATGCTTGAGCTAGGTTTTTTTTACTAATTTCTAGCTTGTTTTGTGTCATAGTGTAAAAACGTTTTTATTTATTGTAAAAAAGATAAAATCTTGGTCAATAATTATTGCTGTTAATTTTAATATTAGCTTGAGATGAAGCTATATTTAAAACCATTCTCAATGATTACATTCATTTCTTCAAAGTTAACAATTTCATTATCAAGTAATATAGCTATTTCTTCTTTTATAGTAGTTTGTAATAATTCTGGTCCATCAGTATTTATTGTAAATTTTACTTCATTTTCAAGAAATGTTCTAATAATTTTATTTAATTCTTTTATATCTTTGACTATACCAAGTTTTAAATTTGAGGTAGGGCATATTTCTAAGCATATATCCAGATCTCTTAGCTTTTTCATTAATTTTTTATCTAAATGTGCTTTTATACCATGACCTATTCTGTTTAGAGGGAGAGCTTCAATTACTTTTTTCATTTCTTCAACAGATCCTTCTTCTCCAGTATGGATAGTAGTTTTTAGACCTTTTTTAGTAGCTTCTTGGTATAAATCACAGTAACTTGCATAATCAAAATCTCCAATTCTTGGTCCTGCTATATCAATAGCAACAACTCCGCGGTTTTTATATTTAATTGCTTTCTCAAGTATAATAGTATTCTCTTTCTTAGAAAGTCTTCGATCAAGATTTAGAATTAAGCCTACCTTTACCTCAGGGAAAGCGATCATGCTTCTATCTAATGCATGAATTGTTGCAATAATGATTTGATCAAGATCATGCTCACCTTTATTATTTCTCCACATAGGACAAAATCTTAATTCCAAACAGGTAATATTATTTTTTCGGTAGGCACCACTAACAGCATCATAAACTACTTTATTCATTGCATATGGGCTTGATTGAATTTTTTCTGTAAGATCAAAAAATTTGAGATATTTATTGAGTCTAGTTTTTGCATCTTCGCCTTTAATTTTATCTACTATTACCAGCATTTTTTGAAAGTCCCAGTAATTTTTTACTGGCATTTTTAAACCACATTCATGTGCAATATCCCAGAGAAGCGCAGGATGAGTAATGCTCCCTATATGTACATGTAAGTCTGATAATTTAGGATTTAAAGCAAAAAATTCTTGGCTTTCTTTATTCATAATTTTTTTCACTCTTATAAGAAACTAGACTATGTGGATGACTTTCTCTAAGGCTTGCTGATGTAACTTTTATAAATTGAGATTTAGTGTATACTTCACTTATGTTTACGGCACCAATTAATCCCATTGCAGCTTTTAAGCCACTCACGAGTTGATTTATTTGTGAATTTAATGAACCCCTATAAGAAACTAACCCAGATACGCCCATTGATGTTTTTTCGCTAACATTTTTTTGTCCATATCTATCGGCAGTGATATCTAAATTTAATACATCACTTGAACCCATACCTCGATATTTTTTAAATTTTTTACCCTCTATTTCGATGATTTCTCCTGGAGATTCATCAAGTCCAGAAAGTAAATTTCCTAGCATTACACAATCCGCACCGGCTGCAATAGCTTTAGCAATATCGCCAGAGTTTTTAATTCCACCGTCAGAAATGACAGGTATTTTTTTTGCTTTAGTTACTTGCACAACTTGCTGTACGGCAGATAGCTGTGGTACACCAACTCCGGTCATCACTCTCATAGTACAAATAGATCCTGGACCAATGCCCACTCGTAAGCCATCAGCAAAGTCTGAATAAATTTCAGCTGCTTCTTTAGTACCAATACTGCCACAAATTAGATCTGCTGATATCATATTTTTAATTTTTGCGGCGCTATCAATAATATCTGTTTTCATACCATGTGATACATCAATTAAAATTATGTCTACTCCTTCTCCATCTAACGCTTTGATTCTTTCATAATCAAATGGCCCTACTGCTGCTCCAACTTTTAGATTTAATGCTTTTACATTCTTGATGGTTTCAACTTGCTGAGCAGCGGTCATGTTGCGATGTATAATTCCAATTCCGCCTATTTTAGCCAAACTTATAGCCATTTTTAAATCTGTGACTGTGTCCATTGGTGATGAAACAATTGGTAAGTCTATTTCAACATTTTTAGATATTTTAGTTTTAACATTACCGTCTAATGGACCTAAGGATGATAGTCCTGGTAGTAAAATCACATCATTGAAAGTTAGAAATTCCTCTAATTTATTATTTAGCATATATTATTCCCATCTTATAGTTGCAGGTGGTTTTGTTGTTATATCATATACCACTCTATTCACACCTTTTACCTCGCTTGTTATTCGATTAGACATTTTTGCTAATAATTCATACGGTAATTGCGACCAACTGCTTGTCATAAGATCAGAAGGATCAACAGATCTAATAGCTAAAAGCCATTCATAAGCTCTTGCATCTCCTTTTATTCCAGTAGTTCTAATTCCCGTAAAGTTTGTAAATATTTCTCCAATTTTATCATATAATCCAGCTTTTTTTATCTCATCAATTACTATTGCGTCAGCATGACGTGTTATTTCTACATTTTCTTCTGTTATCTCGCCAATTATCTGAATTGCTAAGCCCGGTCCGGGAAAAGGATGACGATTATATATATCTTCATTAAGCCCTAAAGTTTTAGAAATTTTTCTAACCTCATCTTTAAATAATTCATCTAATGGTTCATAAATTTTAAATGTCATTTTATCAGGTAGTCCACCAACATTATGATGGCTTTTAATATTGCTTGAATGTTTAGAAGTTTTGCTGCTTTCTATTTTATCCGAATAAATAGTTCCTTGAATTAGATAGTCAACGTTTTGGATTTTTTGTGCTTCTTCTTCGAAAATGTTTATATATTCATGCCCAATTATTTTACGTTTTATTTCTGGGTCTACTACATTTTTTAATTTTGCAAAAAATCTTTCCTTCGCATCAATAATATGAAGACTCAAATTATATGGTAATAAATTTTTTTTTACTTCATCTACTTCATTAAGTCTCATTAAGCCTGTATCAACAAAAATGCAATGTAAGTTACTTCCAATCGCTTTAGCACAAAGAACAGCCGCAGTTGTGGAGTCAATGCCACCGGATACAGCGCAAATTGCTTTTTTATCACCAATAACTTGTTTGACGTGTAATATTTTTTGACTTAACCAATTATCTAAATTCCAGTTTTTATTAGCGTTGCAAATATTAAAAACAAAATTACTGAGAATTTCTTGACCATACTCAGAATGTTCTACTTCTGGATGGAATTGTACTCCATATATATTTTTCTTTTGATTTTCAATGGCTGCATATGAACATAACTTTGTAGAAGCAATGACTTTTGTATATTTGTCACTTAAGGTTTTTATTTCACTGCCGTGATTCATCCAAGAAATCACTTTGTTTGGTATATTAGAAAAGAGCTTACTCTTTAAAATAGAAACTTCTATTGACCCATACTCTTTGGTTAACATTTCTCCTACCGACCCACCTAGGTAATCGGCTATAAGATACATACCAAAACAAATGCCAAGAATTGGTAAATTGAGATCAAAGATTTTACGATCTATATCTGGGTAGTTTTGATCAGTAACAGACATAGGACTACCAGAAAGAATTATTCCGATAGGGTTTTGTTTAATGATTTGTTCTGCTGAAATGTTTGATTCTACGACTTCTGCACAAACACTAAACCCTCTTATTCTTCTTGCTATAAGGTTTGTAGTTTGAGAACCTAAATCAATGATTATAATTTTATGTAGTTCCATGTTTTATTAATACAGATAGAGTAAATCAAGTCAATCTTTATTTTGAAATTATATTATTGGAGATAGTTTATTTAAAGTAATTGAGTATCTATCTAATTAGTATAGTAGTATATACAAAGTTTAAGCTGTCTTTTGAGTTAAAGATTTAGAAATTATATAATTCAAAGATAGATAATAGGCATGATATCACAAGTTCTTGAAAAATTCTAAAG
Organism: uncultured Rickettsia sp.; assembly: GCA_964515755.1. Taxonomy (GTDB): domain Bacteria; phylum Pseudomonadota; class Alphaproteobacteria; order Rickettsiales; family JABSSG01; genus JAGVLN01. The sequence goes on from CAZEVK010000003.1 coordinate 31,328, forward strand.
ATATTATAAATGTGTTAACTAAAGCTTCTAATTTATCGATAACATATAATTATCGCAGAAAATATATTAATATATAAAGAAAACTTTATCTAATTTTCTAGCTAGTTGTTAACTTGAAATATCTAAGTATTGATTGCATTGCTACTTTAGAATGACTTATAATTGTGATTTTAAGATCTTTAGATTTCATATCTTAATCCTTTTATTTCTTTCTAATACTCTTAAATTAGCATCTTTAATAAAGGTAGATATATCATCCAGAGCCTCTTTCCCTTGTGGTAAAATTCCTGAAAAATTTAAAAACCCATGTAACGTTTTCTTGTAACATTTTAATTTTACTTTTACGCCTATTTCTTGCATTTCTGATGCATATTTTGATATAGTAGGAACTAATATGTCTGCCTCTGCCATTAATAAAAACATTTCTTTAACATATTGTTTTGGTGAAGAGATAAGGCTTGCTTGCTCTTTCATTGGCAGATATTGTTTTAAACAATACTCAAGCACTAAATAACTGCATTTCTCCAACCATTGATTTTTAAGCTTAGATTTTGTCGTAATACATTTAATAACGTCCGTTACAGGATAAATTAGGATTGTATAATTAAATTTAAACTTAATATTTGCTGTAATGTGAGTAACAATATTACCGCCAGCACTATCTCCCATTAATCCTATCCTTTTTATATCTCCTCCTAGCTTTTTTATGTTATCTATAATCCAAGAACAAGCTTTACATGAATCCTCTATTGCTGTTGGAAATTTATACTCTGGAGCTTTCTTATATTCTACTGCGATTATTAGACACTTACTAACATAACTCAGATGTCTTAGGATTCTGTCATAAGCTCTTATGCTTCCTATTATCCATCCTCCTCCATGATAAAAAATTAACACAGGCAAAGATTGGTCTTTGTTAGGTTTATATATTTTGAGTTTTGTTCCTTCTAAGTCATGTATTTCTTCTACATGTAAAATTATTTTTTTGGGTCCAATAAAACTACTGGAATAATCAAAAAGCCAGCGAAAAAATTTAATTAACATAATTTTCTAATTTTTAGATATCTTTTGAATTAAGCTGTTAATATTTTTTCATAAGAAGTTAAAGAGTAACAAACAGGTAAAGAAATTATTCCTATTATTACGATTATTATAAACATGCTTTTATTAAATACAAATGCAGTGAAAAGTATTATAAATGTTGAAATTATATTTCTATAGAACTTTACCTCTACCGTTTTAAAAACTAATAAGGTTTTACTGTTTGTATTTTTTAGGATATTTGATAGCTTACGGAAATTATGTTAGAAATTGTAGATTTAGTAGGAAAATTTATCTCTAATCCTCCTTTTATTATTAGTATCTTAACACTAGGCTATTTTAGGTTGCAGCCGCAATAAATTTGCACATATAATAATAGCGGTATTATTCGCTACTATACTTGCAAGTTTACTAAAATCTATTTTTAAATTACCTCTTCCGCCAGGTCATAATGAAGGATGGTCTTTTCCTAGCGGACATACTATTGCTAGTTTAGTACTTTGGTTTTCCATTGCTATTGAATATCGCAGTAAAATTTTTTCATTAACTAGGAATAATAGCTTGCACAGCTACTATATTTGCCCTGATATACTATAACTATCATTTTCCGATAGATATTGTTGGAGGTATAGTAATTAGCATTATATGGCTAAACATCTTCCAGTTCATTATAAAGAAATGGAGAAATAGGAATGAGTATGAAATTGCTATTTTATTGGGCGTAATAGGATTTTTTGCTAATTATTATAATTGTAGTCCCTTTAATTGGAAGTATAATTTATGGGCTGCTGATGCAATGTTATTTGGCTTTGGCTTAGGATGGAGCATTATATCGCCCAATAAAATAAATATAAATAATAATAAAATATTTAAGTCCTTAAGAATAGTAATTGGACTGACAGGATTATTAATAATTTATTTCATCTTTGAATATTTAAAAATAAATACTTACGATAATATAGTGGCATTTTTTGAATTTTTCCTGCTTTCATTATGGATAAGCTTTTTCACTGAGCGAATTTTGAAATCTTTAAACAAAATATTTTGTGTTTAATTCTTTAAAAATCGAATATAAGAAAAAGTATGAAAAAACTTTATAGATTTTTTTAAAGAATTAGGATGAAGAGCTTAATTTACTATAAATTAAAATTTATAATACTTCCTTAATTCAACTAATTGCTTAACTATAATTTTTAAAGTTAGGCTTCATTAACTTACAAATTAAAACGGTTACGATGAATTTAATAAATATTTTTAAAAAAACTAATAACAATCACATAATATTTTTATTATTGGTTTTAGGTACTACATTATGGTTTACGCCACAACCAGACGGATTGACAATAGAAGCATGGCATTTGTTAATAGTTTTTTTTATAACTATACTTACAATAATGACAAATACGCTTGCCTTAGGAGTAATAACTCTTCTTAGTACAGCATTTTGCATAACATTTCATCTTATACCCTTAGATCATGCATTAAGTGGATTTGGATCAAATATTGTATGGTTTGTAGTTTTTGCATTTTTTATTGCAAGAGGGCTTATTAAAACAGGACTAGGAAACAGAGTTGCATATTTTTTTATGTCTAAATTCGGTAAAAGTACTTTAGGTTTATCTTATGGTCTAGTCTTAACGGAGTTAATTTTAGCACCTGTTATTCCAAGTGCTAGTGCCAGAGGTGGTAGTATTATATTACCCATCATAGAATCTTTAACCAACAAATATGCAGAGCAATATGGCAATCATCGTGAAAAGCATAAAAAACAAATTGGTGAATTTTTGACATTACTTTGTTTTCATACAAACGTTATTACAAGTGCTATGTTTTTAACTGCAATGGCAGCAAATCCCATTACAGCAAAATTAGCACTATTAAAAGGTATAAGTATAAGCTGGAATGATTGGGCTATTGGAGCATTTGTACCAGGCTTGCTATGCTTAATTATTTTTCCCATAATATTAAATATTATATGCAATCCAGGAATTTCTTATGGAGATACAGCACCCAAGCTTGCAAAAGAAGCATTGAAATCAATGGGAAAGTTAACTTCAAAAGAAACTATAATGATTTTCACTTTTTTATTTCTACTCGTATTATGGAGTGCTGAAAAGTATTTACAAATTAATGCTACAACAACGGCAATGATTGGGCTTGTTATATTGTTGATAGCTAAAGTTTTAACATGGAATGACATACTAAGTGAAAAAAGTGCGTGGGATACATTTATCTGGTTTGCAATTTTAATAATGCTTGCTGACTCATTAAACCTTATAGGTATTACAAGGTGGATGGACGTAAAGATGCATGATGCAATTGTTAGAATTGATAGCAAAATTATAATTATTGTATTTTCTTGTATTTGCTTTTTCTACATACACTACGTATTTGCAAGTATAACAGCGCGTGTAACAGTTACATATACAACATTTTTGGTTACGTTCTTAAATATAGGGTTGCCGCCATTACCATCAGCTTTAGGCCTGGGATATTTATCAGTATTATCGGCTGGCCTTACTCATTATGGAATTGGGTCTGCTCCTATATTTTTTGGTGCCGGATATAGCACTACATCCAGGTGGTGGAAAAAGTCGTTTATTATAGCTTCTACTAATTTATTTGTATGGAGCTTTTTTAGTTTAATATGGTGGAAAATTCTTGGCTGGTATTAATATTAATAACTTTGATATTTTGAATTTTTTACGGAATAAATAAACAAATTGTTTATGCGCTTTTATTAATTGCCTGGATACACTGTAGCTATAACTACACGATAATTGAATACTAATTTTTAATATTATTTATCGCCAACTTTTAGAGCAGCAATAAATGCAGATTGAGGGATTTCAACATTTCCGAAAGAGCGCATTCTTTTTTTACCAGCTTTTTGTTTTTCTAATAATTTACGTTTACGAGAGATATCACCACCATAACATTTTGCAGTTACGTCTTTGCGTATAGCTTTTACACTTTCTCTAGCGATAATTTTACCGCCAATTGCTGCTTGAATAGCGACTTGAAATAAATGCTGAGGAATGAGATCTTTTAGGCGAGTGCATAACTCTCTACCTCGAGCCTCCGAACGTGCTCTATGAACGATTAATGACAGAGCATCAACTGGTTGAGAGTTTACCAAAATTGTGACCTTAACTAAATCTCCTCTTTCATAACTGTCCATGTGCCAATCAAAACTAGCATACCCACGTGAGCAAGATTTTAACTTGTCATAGAAATCAAATACTACTTCATTAAGAGGAAGTTTATATGTCAACATTGCACGTGCTCCTACATAAGTAAGATCAACTTGGATACCTCTTTTTTCTGTACATAATGACAGTACCACTCCTAAATACTCATCTGGTACCAATATTGTTGCTTTAATCCAAGGTTCTTCAATAAAATCAATTTTTATTGGGTCAGGCATATCATTTGGATTATGAACTTCTAAAATCTTATCAGAGTTTTTGATATAAATTTTATAAATTACACTAGGCGCGGTAGTTACTAAGTCTAAATTAAATTCTCGATCAAGGCGTTCTTGAACGATTTCTAAATGTAATAAACCAAGAAATCCACAACGAAAACCAAAACCAAGAGCACTAGAACTTTCTAGTTCATATTCAAAACTTGAGTCGTTTAGTCTTAGCTTGGATAAAGATTCACGTAATTTTTCAAATTCTGAGGAATCAGCTGGATATAATCCACAGAATACTACAGGAAGATTTGGTTGAAATCCTGGTAAGATTTTAGGTTTTAAATTAGTTTGTTCGATGATGGTATCTCCTACTTTACAATCTACGACTTGTTTGATTGAAGCAGTAAAGAAACCAACTTCTCCAGCTTTTAATGAATCAACAGATGTTTTTTTAGGAGTAAATATACCAACACTATCAACTGAATAACAGGCATCTGTTGCAACCATTTTTATCTGAGATGCTTTCTTTAACTCACCGTCTATAATTCTAACCAGAATTACTACACCGAGATAGCTATCATACCAGCTATCTACTAGTAGTGCACATAAAGGCGATGCTACATCTCCTTTTGGAGCAGGGAGTTTTGTCACTATTGCTTCTAAAACAGCCTTGATCCCAAGACCGCTTTTAGCGGAAATAGGTATAGCATCACTTGCATCAATACCTATTACGTCTTCAATTTGTTTTTTGACTCTATCTGATTCGGCTGCCGGCAAATCAATTTTATTAAGTACTGGCACAATTTCATGATTATTATCGATAGCTTTATATACATTAGCTAAAGTTTGGGCTTCAACTCCTTGGCTTGCGTCAACTACGAGTAAAGAGCCTTCACATGCAGCAAGAGATCTACTTACTTCATAAGAGAAATCGACATGGCCTGGAGTATCTATAAGATTTAAAATATAGGTTTTTTTATCATCTGCCTTATATTTTAATCTTACTGTTTGGGCTTTAATAGTGATGCCGCGTTCTTTCTCAATATCCATTGAATCAAGTACCTGAGAAGTCATTTCTCTAGATTCAAGACCACCGCAAAATTCAATTAAACGGTCAGCCAGGGTTGACTTTCCATGATCAATATGTGCTATGATAGCAAAGTTACGAATTAAAGATAAGCTGTACATATATTAAAAATTATTTTACAAATACTACAAATAAAAATCTATTATACTGAAAACTTTTAATAATAAAACCTGTAATCATCATTAAGATGCGTAATGAAACCGAAAATGTTGTAAAAAGAATAGAGCAGTCTCTTGTATTGCTCAGGAGGTCACTTTGACCTTGAAGAATTGTCTCATGAATTATCAAAATTAAAGATTGAAGCAGCAAATCCTAATATTTGGAGTGACAATAATAAAGCTAGAAGCTTGCTTAAAAGGCAAACTTTTGTTCAAAACTTGCTAGATTCATTTTACAATTTAGAAAATAATTTTAAAGATACGATTGAGCTTATTAATTTAGCAGAATCAGATGATGATAGAATTTTGCTTAATGAATCAGAAGCTAATTTAAACAATATAGAACGTGAGGCAAAGAGCTTTGAAATAGAATGCTTGTTTTCTGGTGAAGCTGATGGTAATAACTGTTTTTTAGAAATTCATGCTGGGGCAGGTGGTACAGAAAGTCATGATTGGGCATTAATTTTGCTTAGAATGTATATAAGGTTTTGTGAACGTCATAATTTTAAGTTTGAAATTGTAGATGAGCTTGATGGAGAGGATGCAGGAATTAAGTCTTCTACTATTAAAGTAGAAGGCAAAAACGTTTATGGTTGGTTAAAAACTGAAAGTGGTGTTCATAGATTAGTGAGAATCTCACCTTTTAATGCTGCCGGAAAAAGGCAAACTAGTTTTGCTAGCGTTTGGGTATATCCAATTGTTGATGATTCTATTAAGGTTGAAATTAATGATAAGGATTTGAGAATAGATACTTATAGGGCTTCTGGGGCAGGTGGACAACATATTAATAAAACTGATAGTGCAGTGAGAATTACTCATATACCAACTAATATTGTAGTGCAATGTCAAAGTAGTAGATCACAACATCGTAATCGTGCAGATGCATTTTCTATGTTAAGATCTAAGTTATATGAGTTAGAGTTAAAAAATAGAGAAGACAAAATCAAAGCTCAAAATGCTAAAAAGACTGATAATTCATGGGGTAATCAGATTAGATCATATGTGTTACAGCCGTATCAGATGGTAAAAGACCATAGATCTAATTATGAGACTAGTGCTACAAATGATATTTTAGACGGAGAATTAGATGATATGATTTCAAATAGTTTAGCTCATTTATCTTAAATATTTTAGTTTGGTAAATTATGACATATCAGAAATTACAAAATGGTGACATTGTAGACATAATAGCTCCATCTTCTTCTAGAGATGTAGATTTAAAAGCTGTTGAAAACATAGCTCGAGGTTTTGATCTTATCCCACGTATACAAGATAATATTATTGCGCGAGGAGCTGATTTTTTTTCTGCAAATACTGATGAGATTAGGTTTGAGCAATTAAAGCAAGCGATATATACGAAAGATTCAAAGGTAATTTGGTCTTTTAGAGGTGGTTATGGTGCGACGCGCTTAATACCTAAATTACTTAATTTACCACTACCAATATATCCTAAAATTCTTATTGGTTACAGTGACATTACAGCTTTACATATTTTATGTACTCAAAGGTATGGTTGGTCAACTCTACATGGTAGAACTCTTAGTGAGTTTGTTGCACGTGATACTAATAAAGCTGAAATTATTGCAATGAAAGAAGTTTTATTTGGTCAAAGTAAAGTGGTGTTTAATAACTTAAAATCATTAAATAAAATTGCTTTAATTGATAAAGAAATAAAATCTGAAGTTATTGGTGGAAATCTTGCGCTTATCCAAACCAGTCTTGGAACTTCATGGCAATTTAATGCTGACCATAAAATTATCTTATTAGAAGATGTTGATGAAAGAGGCTATAGTATTGATAGGATGTTAACTCATCTTACTCAGGCAGGTATATTTGATAAAGCATTAGCAGTGATTATTGGAGATATTATGTGCAACCCTGAGAAAGATGGCACAATGTTGTGTGACCAGGCTATTGCTAGATTTGCAAATTCTTTAAATACTCCAGTTTTATCATGTCCGCGAATTGGGCATGGTAAGTATAACTGGCCTGTTCCTTTTAATATGGCTGCATTATTGACTTTAGGCAAATTACCAACTTTAACAATAGATACGTTTAGATAAATGCAAATAAAAATTGGTACCAGAGTAAGTAAACTTGCCTTAATTCAAGCAGAAGAAGTAAGACAAGCATTACTTGTTTCACATGTTAATTTGAATCCTGAAGAACTTGTTTTAGTTCCGATTAAAACCACAGGTGATAAAATATTAAATAAAAATTTATACGATGTTGGTGGTAAAGGTCTATTTATTAAAGAAATTGAAGAAGCATTGCTGGATAAATCTATTGATATTGCTGTTCATTCAATGAAAGACATGCCGGCGTTTCTACCTGAGCAGCTTGTTGTAAATTGTATATTAGAACGTGAAGATCCTCGGGATGCGTTTTTATCATTTAGTGGCGGTGATATTGCCAGTTTGTCAAAAGGGGCTTCTGTAGGAACTTGCGCACCTAGACGTGTAGCGCAGTTTTTACATTTAAGACCAGATGTTCAAATTGTTACTATACGTGGAAATGTTGATACAAGAATAGAAAAACTAGAACAGCATTTAGTCGATGCAACTATTTTGGCTGTGGCTGGCTTAAAGCGTTGTCAAATTCCTTCGGAAAAGTACACTATTATTAGTGAGGATGATATGTTGCCAGCAATAGCACAAGGAGCAATTGGGGTTGAATGCAGAAAAACTGATGACAAAATATTAAGCTTATTAAGTAAAATTAATCATCAAACTTCATTTGCTGCTATTACTGCAGAACGTGGGTTTTTGGAAGGATTAAATGCTAGTTGTAAAACCCCTATTGCTGCTTATGCTACTATTAGTGGCGACCAGTTATATTTAAGGTGCTTAGTTTCTTCTCTTGACGGTAAGAAAATTACTAAGACAGAGAGATTAGGTAAAATAAAAGATGGTTATGATCTTGGGTTAGATGCTGCCACACAACTTAAAAATTTATTATATTAATATGACTGTTTTACTAACTCGTACTGTTAAAGATAGTGAGAATCTTGCTAAACAACTTGAGAGTTTTGGTATCGGTACCTATATTGAGCCAATGTTTAATGTAGAATATTTAGATTATGATTTAAACTCTGTTGAGTTATTTTCAAGTCAGGCTGTGCTTTTTACTAGTAAGAATGCAATTAATGCGATTAGAAATAATATTCAAAATTTTATTCATTTAAAATGTTTTGTTATTGGTAATGCAACAGCAAAAGTAGCTAAAAAACTTAAGTTTAATAATATTTATGTTGCTAATAATGATGCTAAATCTTTAGCTAATCTAATTTTAAAAGAAATCATTATTAAAGATGGGAAGTTGCTTTATTTTTGTAGTGAATTGATTACTTTGGATTTTAAGAAAGAGTTAGAAAAGTATGGATATAATGTACACAAATTTTGTGTATACAAAACTGTTCCAGCAAATGACTTTTCTAAGGAGCTTAAGAGTAAAATAATAAACAATAAAATTAAAATAATTCTGCTATACTCATTTAACACAGCTGCGATATTTTTGGATTTAATAAAAAAAAATAATATGCTAAAATTTCTTTCTGATATTAATCTTATGGTTATTAGTAAAAAAGTAAAGCTATTAGCTGAAGTGAATAACTGGAAGTCTATATTAATATTTGATATTGACCAACCAAAGAAAATTGCAAAAAAGATTAGAAATTATTATGAAGCCAGTAAATGAAAATATACAAAAAAAAAGCAATATGCGTGCAAAGCTCGTGAAATTTTTTTTTCTGATAGTAATTATTTCTATCTTATATTTTGCTTTTATAAAAATTTCCGAAAAAAACCAATTAAGTACACCGATAGATCATGTGTCTCAGGATATAGTTAAAAACTATGAACCAGATAATCCTAAATTAGTTAAAGACAAAACAAATATCAAATTTAAAGAATATGTAGATGCAAACTATGTTGACCTATTGTTATTAATCAGCAATACAAATTTGAGCTTAAAAAATAATGCGGATATTGCTCAAATGATTGAAAAATTAAATTCTATGAATTTATATGATTCTAAATTGAAAGAATTAGTTGCTCAACTGAATTCATATAATTTTTTGAAGATAGATAATTATTATACGCTTAATCAACAATTTCAAAGTTTATATGATCAATTGATTATGAGTATTGCTTTGGACGAGATTTCTAATAACTGGCTTTATAAATACTTTCACAAAATTATATCTATAAGAAAAATTGGTCAACGTGCGATTGAAGGAGGAGGGATTGATAGCCTTCTAGCTCAAGCAAAAGCTGCTATGGATAATGATAATTTACAACAGGCACTTTATTTGATCAATTCAATGCCAGAGGTTCAAAAAAATATTGCTAGCGAGTGGTTAGCTAAGCTGAATAATTTTGTTCAGATTCAAGATATAGTCAATAAAATGTATGATTTAGTTACAACGCCACAATATCGAAGCAAATTTTCTATGGTCTGTAGCGATGATTAGATCTATATTTTTTTTATTTTTAGTATTTACTCTTTCTTCACTGTTTTATTTCTTTTTTAGCGATGCTGGTGATATTAAGATATATTTTGCTGATTATTATATTGTTATTTCAGTAGGTATGTTTTGTATAATTTTATTGCTATTGGCGTTTTTGTTTTTTTGGGTTGTTGGTATACTCTGGTGGTTAAGGAATTTACCTAAAACTTTACTTAAATCACGCGATGAATTTGGTTATCAAAAAGCTGTAACTGAGATATTTGATATAGTTTGCGCATTAGAATCAGAAAATAATGACTTAGCAATAAAGTTATGCCAGAAAAAAAATATATTATCAATTAAGCATCCTATTATAAATCTAATTTCTTGGCGTGTTGCATGTATAGATAGTCGCTGTAATGAAAGTGATATCGAGAAAATTTCATTTTTAATGAAGGAAGATACTAAAACTTTGGTACCAGCAATTAAAGAGCTTGTTACTAATAAGCTAAAAGTTGGTGACTTCGAAGCTGCTAGTCAATATTTATGGTTATTAGAAAAGTTACCTTATAAACCAAATTGGTTTTATAGAGTAAAAATTACTGTAAGCATTGGAACTCAAAAGTGGGATGAAGCTGTTATTGCTTTAGAAAAATTATCTAAACAACGCCACATTGATACTCTAGAAACAAAATCTTTAACATCATTAATATATTATTTAAAGGCCAAATTTTATTTGAGTCAGAATTTAAATGATGGAGCAATTTCTATATTAAAAAAGAGTCTAAGTTTAAATAATACTCATATAGAAACGGTACTGTTAATGGCAGATTTGCTTTGTATGCAATCAAAAACTAAAGATGCAGTTAGCTTTATTAGCAAGTCTTGGGCAGTAAACCCTAATTATAAATTATTAAAAAAAGTGGAATCAATTTACCAAAACCTCCCGATAATTAAACGGTTTGAGGAATTGGAAAAACTGACTTCCTTAAATAAAAGTGATGAGGCTTATCTAATTTTTGTGAGAGTCGCCTTAAAATTAAATTTATTAGATAAAGCTAATAAATATTTGGCCTTGTGTAAAAAAAATAACAATGATTCTTATAGAAAGTTATCAGCATTTTATAAATTATTGACTCAAGAAGATAAGGATGTTGCGCTTAATTATTTGAAAAATTTTCTCGAAGAATAATATGACGAAAATTAAAATAGCTCCATCAATTTTGTCTTGTGACTTTGCTAATTTAGAAAAAGAAATAAAGGCTGTTAGTCAGGCTGGTGCAGATTGTATTCATATTGATGTAATGGATGGGCATTTTGTACCTAATATCACTTTGGGACCTGCAATAGTTAAATCTATGAGATCTCATACATTAGTTTCATTTGATGTGCATTTGATGATTGAAAATGTTGAGAAATATATTAAACCATTCGCGGACGCAGGCGCTGATATAATTACTTTTCATATTGAGGCGGTGAGTGATAGTTTAAAAGTGATTTCTTTAATCAAATCATTTGGTAAGAAGGTTGGTGTTTCGCTTAAGCCTAATACTGCTTCAAAAAGTATATTAGAAATTATTAATTTGGTTGATTTAGTTTTAGTCATGACTGTTGAGCCTGGCTTTGGAGGACAATTTTTTATGGAGTCTCAATTACCAAAAATTAGAACTTTACATTCGATGATTAATAATTCTAAAAATGCTGATATTGAATTAGCTGTGGATGGTGGAATAAATGACCAAAATGCGAAGCTGGTTGTTGCGGCTGGTGCAAATATGTTGGTTGCTGGATCTTATATATTTGCTGAGAAAGGACTGTATAGTGAGCGTATTGCAAAACTTAGGGAAAGTAATAATTATAAATACATAATAAAAAAGTAGCTTTTAATTTTCTTGCAAAGCGAAGCTACTATAAAAAGTTTATATTTGTCATTTGAAAAGATTATATGGTTATAAAGTAAATTAATTAAACTATTTAAGAAATTAGGGTTAACGAAAAAGAACGCGTTAAGCTTTATTATTTCTATTAGTCTGAAATAACCAAGTCTAATTTTTGATCATGAGCTTCTGTTGGAAGGATTTGTTCAAATATTTGTTGTTTATAACATAACCCTATAACAAACAGTTTTTTGTTAATTTTACGAAAATGGTTTATAGTTATGTCGTAAAAACCTTTACCATAACCAAGTCTATTGCCAAAGTTATCGCATGCCAAGAGAGGGGTAATTATTATTTCTGGAATAAAAGTTGGCGCTATTACTAGTGGTTCCGGTATATTATTATTTAGCTCTGTTTTGTCGCCAGCTTCCCATTTTTTAAATTCTAAAGGTTTATTTGGAATTATTTTTGGCATAACACATTTGTGATTTTTGGTCTCGAGAGCTTTTAGTAATGGTAAAATATTTAGTTCATGATCGATTGGGAAATATCCAGCAATGACTATAGGTGTTTTATATTTTTTACTTATAAAGTATAAGAGTTGTTTTTTTATATTTTCAGCTGCTAAAGCAGCATCTTTTTCAGAAATAAGACTACGAATTTCTCTAAAACGAGCGCGTAAAAATTGTTTATCTAGATTGATAGCGCAACCACTCATGGTTTAGCTCCCAAAGTAAACTTATTTAGAATAAAACTCAATAATTAAGTGTGGTTCCATAATACAAGGGTAAGGAACATCAGCTAGGTTAGGCATTCTAAGGAAAGTACCTTTCATATCTTTTGGTTCAAAGTTTAAATAACTTGGAATTGTACGTTCCATTTTTTGAGTAGCTTCCATAGCTACAGGCATAGTTTTTGATTTTTCTTTAAGTTCAATAACATCATTATCTTTTACTGAATAGCTTGGAATATTGACAGTTTTGCCATTAACTAATATATGTTTATGATTTACGATTTGTCTTGCTGCAAAGATAGTTGGAGCAAGGTTAAGCCTGTATACTACTGTATCTAATCTTTTTTCTAGTAGACCTATTAAGTTTTCAGAAGCATTGCCACGCATTCTGTGAGCTTGTTGAAAAGTTCTAAAAAATTGCTTTTCTGTAATGTAACCGTAGTAACCTTTAAGCTTTTGTTTAGCATGTAATTGAGTGCCATGGTCAGTTTTTCTGCGCTGTACTGAAGCACCATGCTGACCTGGAGGGTAGTTTTTTGACAAAAATGGATCTTTAGCCCCACCCCATAAACTTACTCCTAGTCTTCTGCTAATTTTATACTTTGATTTCAGAATTTTCGTCACGTTACACTCAAAATTAGATTAAATTAGATTATTAAATCTTACAAAAGGAGGAATATACAATAATGACCATATTTGTCAATCCATATTGTGAGAGTTATTCTCTATTGCTTTAAATATGCCGATTAAAGTGTTTATTTCTTTAGAGGTAATTTTATCAACACGCTTAAAGATATTCTTAATATTGTGGAGCATAGTAGGCCTCTTCTCATAAACCTGATAAAAATTAGTTTTATCCATTATTTGCTCTAAATGATTGAAAAAATTTAGTATTTCTTTTTGGGTAGCTATTTCATTATTTCTGGTCGGAATGCTTATTATGCTATTAGCATTGTTGATTTTACGCAATTCATAGCAAATTATTGCTACAGCCGCCGCTAGGTTCATTGAGGTAAAGTTTTCATTAACTTCTATAGACACTAACTTATTGGCTAATACTACCTCATCATTTTCCAAGCCACTTCTTTCGGCGCCAAATACTATACCTATTTTTTGAGATAAGATTTCTGACGTTAATACTTCGTTATATAAATTATTAGCGCTAATAATATTTTTATTAAGATCTCTGCGTCGGGAAGTAGTCGCAAAAATAAGTTCAAGATCAGCTATAGCTGTTTCAAAGTCATTAAATATCTGTGCATTTTCAACAAGATGGCTAGCTCCTACAGCTGTATATAAAGCTGCTTCATTAGGCCAGCCATCACGAGGATTAATTATACGCAGAGATGTGAAGCCAAAATTTAGCATCGCTCTTGCTGCTGTACCTATGTTTTCTCCTAACTGTGGTCTTGCTAGAATGATTACTGGAGAAGAATTATTATCCATTTACTCAACCTTACGCCAGGTAGTTGTTCCGTTCGGTAAGTCTTCTATCATAATCCCTTTTGCTTTCAAATTATTTCGGATTTCATCAGCAATAGCCCAATCTTTATTAAGCTTTGCTTTTTTTCTTTTCTCAATCTCTGATATTATTACCTGGTTGTCATCTTGGCCAAACCATTCATATGGTTTTTTTTCGAAAAAACCTAATAACTGTCCAGTATTATACAGTGTATTTGCTAATCTAATTTTTTCATCTTGATTACTAGCTTTATGAAAATTTTTGGCTATGGCGTGCAATATTGCTAGAGCTTCTGGAGAGTTAAGGTCATCACATAGTTTTTGTTGTACTTTATCAAGATATTGTTGCTCTATTTGATCGCCATTCTTGAATTCAATAATTCTATAAAAATTATCTAATGTTTTTTGAGCATCTGTCTTAGCTTTATTATTCCAATTTAGAGGTTTACGATAATGAGTTGCTAACAAAATATAACGAATAGTTTCCCCAGCAATTTTTTTCTCTAACAATTCATTTACTGTGAAAAAATTTCCTAAAGATTTACTCATTTTTTCACCATCAACAGTCAAGAATCCATTATGTACCCAGAATGTAGCATAATTGCTATGTTCAAAGCAGGAGCAGCTTTGAGCAACTTCATTAGTATGATGAGGAAAAATTAAATCAATACCGCCTCCATGAATATCAAAATCTTGACCTAAATATTTGGTACTCATAGCAGTGCATTCAATATGCCATCCAGGACGACCTTTGCCCCATGGGCTATCAAAAGTAGCGGAAGTATCATTGGTTGCTTCTATTGGCTTCCAAAGTACAAAATCTGCTGGATGTTTTTTATTTTCACTTACATCAATTCTGCTACCTGCAATTAACTCATTTAAAGACCTGCCTGATAAATTTGTATAGTTTTTATAACTTCTAACATCAAAATATACGTGATTATTAGCTACGTAAGCATGATTTTTTTCAATCAATTTTATAATAATCTCGATCATTTCATTGATATGCTCTGTTGCTTTAGGCTCTATGTTGGGTGATAGACAGTTTAAAGCTTTCATATCACTTTCAAAATAACTGATCATTTCTTTAGTAAGATTATTAATACTTATCTTTCTTTCTTTTGCAGCATCACAAATTTTATCATCAACATCCGTAATGTTACGCACATACAAAACTTGTTTTTGTCCGTATATGTGAGTAAGCAATCTATATAGTAAATCGTAAACGACTGTTGATCTAGCATTACCGATATGAGGGCGGTCGTATACGGTTGGGCCGCAAACATACATGGTAACGGTCTTACTATTTAAAGGTGTGAATTTTTGTTTTGTTTTAGTTAAAGTATTATAGAGATTAATTGTCATTATACTATTTTCTTAAAGCCATCTTTTATTAGCTTAATGAATAAGGGATTTTTAGTTTCTTGTCGAGCATAGTCTTTTATGTTATACCAATTATAGTCAGTAATTTAATTAAGGTTTTACGTGATTTTAAAGCGTTCGCAAATTATTTTTTTACACGACCTTTTGTTAATTAATTTTAGCTTTAATTTTGCACTAGGTATTAGGTTATTAGATGAAATTTCGTTATACAAATTTAGTACTAGCTATTTTGAGTATAGTTCAATATTTTTTCTAGTATCCTCTGTTTTTCTTTATTTTTCAAAGCTTTATCAAAGAAGTTGGCGCTATTCTTCAGAGCAAGATTATTTATTTGTCATACAAACTTGTTTGGCTATAACTATGATTTATTCTTTAACGATGTTTTTTATCAATCGTCTCACTGGAGTTCCAAGATCAGTTATTGTTGTTAACTGTTTCTTAATGCCTATGTTACTAATAGGAACTAGAATATTATACAAATTATTCAAACTTCAGAACACAAATAAAATTTTAGATCAGGCTGTGCCGGTTTTGATTGTTGGGTTAGATAATCGTATAGAATTATTCTTAAGAGAAGTATTTTTATCAGGTAACAGTCCTTATTTGCCAATTGGTATTATTGATAATAACAAAACTAAAATTGGCAGTAAAATTTATAACGTCGAAGTTTATGGAACTTTAGGAGAATTTGAAAAAGTTTACTCTAAATTAAAAGCTAAAGGTATATTACCTAAAAGACTAATTGTTACAGAGCAATATTGTGTAGGAGAATATTTTAAACAGCTAATTAGCATTTCTGATAGTTATGGCATTAAACTTGGAAGATTGCCACAATTGGCTGAATTACACTATAAATTAGAGAAAGCTTCATCTTCACAACCAATTATCATTGAAGATCTATTACCTAGAGAGCAGAATTTTCATGATAAAGACCAGCTGTCATTTTTTTTAAATAAAAAAACTGTATTAGTAACTGGTGCTGGTGGAACTATAGGTGGTGAATTAGTGAGGCAGATAGTTGATTTTAAGCCAAAAAAACTTATTGTTTTAGATAACGCAGAGTTTAATTTATATAAAATAATAAATGAGCTTAAGTCTGTTCATCCAACTTTGCAATTTAGCTCTTATGTAACTGATATTAGAGATAAAATTCAATTAGAACGTGTCTTTTTAAAAGAACGTCCAGAGATAGTATTTCATGCTGCAGCATTAAAGCATGTGCCAATTGTTGAAGAAAATATTACAGAGGGTATAATGACTAATATTTTTGGTACAGTTAACATTGCTACTTTAGCACTAAAATATAAATCTGAGTCTATGATTTTCATTTCCACCGACAAGGCGGTCAATCCAACTAATGTTCTTGGGGCAACAAAACGTATTGCTGAAAAATATTTACAAGGAATTGGTCAAAAATATATCAATAAAAAAACCAACTTTGTTTCAGTAAGGTTTGGTAATGTTTTAGGTTCTTCTGGTTCGGTTATACCAATGTTTGAACAACAAATTAGTGCTGGTGGTCCGGTTACAGTTACAGATCCTAAAATTGAAAGATATTTCATGACTTTGCGCGAAGCTGTTCAGTTAGTATTACAGGCAGGAAAAAAAGGCTCTATTTCAGATAATATTTCTCATAGTCATGTTTATGTTCTTGATATGGGTAAGCCTGTTAAAATTAAAGATCTAGCGCAACAAATGATAGAATTATCTGGTTTAAAAGTTGGTGTCGATATAAATATTGAATATACTGGTCTTAGACCAGGTGAAAAATTGTACGAAGAGTTATTTTATAAAGATGAACAGCCTGAGCCTACAGAATATAAATCTGTAATGGTAGCAAGGCCAGAATTAATAGACTTTGATCAGTTAAATATAATGCTAAAGAAGCTTAACTTTATTGCGACTTCTAAAGATGGCACTAGTAATAAAGAGATCAAGATGTTTTTGAAAAAGATTATATCTGAGTATAATCAAAGTTAATTATCAAGATAGTGATTACTAATTCATGTTTATAAAAATTCAAAAAATTCTTGCTAGTTTAAAGCTTATGCCTTGGTTTATGATTCTAATTGTCACTTTAATATCATCAATCGGATTTATCTTGCTGTATGATGCTGCTTCTGGTTCGATGGAGCCGTGGGCTATTAAACAGATTTCTTTTTTTATCATTTTTTCTATAATTATGCTTACTATTGGATTAATAGATCTTAAAATAATTTATCAGCTTTCATATGTTTTTTATAGCTTAACCTTAATTTTACTAGTCTTAGTAGAGATTCTTGGACATAATGCTATGGGTGCAACGCGTTGGGTTAACTTAGGATTTATGAAATTACAACCTGCAGAACCAATGAAATTGGCAATAATATTAGCTTTAGCTCGCTATTTTCATACGCTACCTTATCAAAATATAAAAATTAGATCGTTAATTGTTCCAATTATAATATTGTTGGCGCCTGTGTTATTAATAATTAAACAACCTGATTTAGGGACCGGAATGATTACACTAATGGTTGGTGCAATAATGCTTTTCATCGCTGGTGTCAAAATGTGGAAATTTGTTCTTTCATTTGTCGCTGTATTAGCCTCTTTACCAATTATTTGGCATTATTTATATGATTATCAGAAGCAGAGGATTTTGATCTTTTTTAACCCTGAGAGCGACCCTTTAGGAGATGGTTATAATATTATTCAATCAAAAATAGCTATAGGCTCTGGTGGCTTATTCGGTAAAGGAATGATGTTTGGAAGTCAGGCACAATTACAGTTTTTACCAGAACATCAGACAGATTTTATATTTCCTATGTTTGCCGAGGAATTTGGTTTTTTTGGTGTATTATGTGTGATTTTTTTATATTTTATATTAATTATTTATGGTACTAGCATTTCATTAAATTGTAGAAGTCATTTCGGAAGATTAATTGCTTATGGGGTTGTATCGATGTTTTTTGTTCATATTTTTATTAATATGGGTATGGTAATGGGCTTATTACCAGTAGTTGGTGTACCTTTACCTTTATTATCTTATGGCGGCACAATTATGGCTACCATTTTGATCGCATTTGGATTATTAATTAATGTACATCTTAATAGTAGAACAGTTTTATCACAAAGTTCGATTGGGATGATCTAACACAGATATAGGAGTGAATTATGCAAGTTATAGTATCAGGTCAAGGAGTTAGTACTGGTCAAGCTTTACAAGATTATGTTAAAGAAAAATTGACTGCTTATGTAATTAAATATTTTGAACATGCTATTGATGCTCATGTAGTGTTTCATAAGCAGTCTGCTTTTTTTAAAGTAGATATAATCATAAATGATGGTACAGGTATGCACCTACCTATTAAGGGAGAAGATGAATCTGATGATATTTATAGCGCTTTTGATAAGGCTTTAGTTAAAGCAGAGCATCAATTAAGAAAGCATAAAGCAAAGATAAAAGATCATCATAAAGCAAAATTTGGCGAGTTTTTAAGAAATGATAATATGGACTCATAAGAGCTAAACTGCTTTTAGTGCGTAATGTTTATTCTATAAACTATACTTGTTTGCATCTTCATGTTTTATGTGTGTTTTTATAAAGCTTTTTACAACAAAAATAAAAATAACCTAAGGTTTTTTTTAAGGTCTGAAGATTTAGCATTTGCTTGAAAATGTAAAAAACTGTGCCAATGCTATAAAATTCTATTTTACTTGAATTCGCTTATGTTTATATTTTATGATGCTGGTTAGTCTAGTCTCGTAATTAAAATTCATTGCAATTATTGGCTCGATAGTATATTCATAAGTACATAGTTCAAGGTTTGATTTAGTTATGGCAGACATTATTCAAGAAGTCACAGAAGATATAAAAGCAGAAAAGTTTTTGTATGTCATTAAAAATTTTACTAAGATCTTTGTCGTAATTTCTTTAGTAATTTTGTTGATAACATCTATAATTGTTTACAGTAACTTTAAATATGAACAAAAACAGTTAGCTTTTAGTAAAGATTATTTTAGCATAATTAATGCTAATGTAGCTGGTTATTCTGATTTATATACAAAAATCACTTCTGGTAATTCAGAATCTTATGCTCCTATGTCAGTAATTTCTTATTCTAAGATATTGATATCACAAAAAAAATACAATGATGCTTTTAATCTACTTGTTGATTTATATAATAATAAAGAAAACGAACTTGTCTTTAGAAATATTTCTAGAGTTTTGATTATGTCGACAATTATAAATAATAATTTGCAAGACTTTCAAGTATACAATAAATTGGGTGATACAAGTATTTCTGAACCTTTTTATGATCTAATAAAATTGTTATATGCTCAGATTTTATTAATTAAGAATCAAGATTTGGAAGCGAAAAATATTTTAGTAGAATTTGTGAAAAGTTCAGGAGCGTTCGATAATACAAGCTCTTTAGCTAATATTTTACTTAGTAATATTGATAATTAATTAAAGGAAATTATTATTATGAATAAAGTTTTGAAGATATTACTATTATTTATAGTAACAGCATCTGTTTTTGGTTGTGCAAATAAAGATAAAATTAAGAAATTGCCAGGAAAATATATTGAGTTAATGCAAGAAATTGAATATGCGCAGCCAGACAAAGCTTTAGCTGCAAAAACTATTACAATTCCAAATTTGCAAATAAATGATAAATGGTTGAATAGTAATTTTTCTGTATCTTCTATACCTGAAAATATTAAAATAGAACCAGAGCTCACTTATAAAATTAATAGTTTAAAGCTAGCGCATTCAAACAATTTTTATGGTGTAAGTACTACTCCTGTAATATTTAATAATATACTTTATAGCTTTAATAATAGTGGATATGTTGCTGCTTATAACGTGAGTGATTTGTCCAAATTAGTATGGTCAAAGAAATTACTCTCAAAAGATATAGCAAAAGACAGCATTGGTGGAGGATTAGTTTGTGATAAAGATTTTTTAGTTATAACCTTTGGTAATACTAGTCTTATTGCTTTAAATAAAGATGATGGTTCGGAGATCTGGAATTATAATCTTAGTAGTATTGCAAGATCTACCCCTACTATCAAAGATAATAAGGTTTTTGTTCTAACAGTGGATAACAGACTATATTGCATAGATTTGTATACTGGAAAGCTTTTATGGACGCATGAGGGCGCTATTGAGCAGTTTGGAGTATTTGGATCTGCCTCACCCGTTGTTAGTGGTAATTTAGTTATTGTTCCTCATTCTTCGGGTCAGTTAAATGCTCTAAATATTAAGAGTGGAGAAGTTGTATGGCAACTAAGTTTGATTAAATCTACAGATAATAGCACTATGTTATACTTAAATGATATTGATATGACTCCTATAATTAATCAGGATGTTCTTTATGTATCTAATTATGCAGGTACTATGTTTGCAGTAGATGTCAGTACTGGCCAGATAAAGTGGACAAATGATTCTGTTGGTGGCAATAAATTTGCTTGGATTGCAGGGAATTATATTTATTCGGTGAATAAATATAATCAACTTACTGCAGTATTAAAACAAACAGGACATGTTAAATGGGTTACTGATTTAGTAGAAAAAATTACCACAAAAAGTAAATCAAACAAAGATAAAGTTGTTATAAGTGGTCCTGTCATGGTTAATAGCATGCTTTATCTAACAAATTCTGATGGAAAATTGAGTGTTTTCAATCCAATAAGTGGTGCTAAACTTAGTGAATATTCAATTTCTAAAAATGTTTACTCACCACCTATTGCAGTTGGAGATAAAATATATTTTATCAATAATTCCGGAATACTATCGGTAGTTAGGTAATATATCATGCTTACTGTTGCTATAGTTGGTAGGCCTAATGTAGGCAAATCTACTCTTTTTAATCGACTATCAGTTTCTGGTAAAGCTATTGTGCATGATCTTCCTGGTGTTACCAGGGACGTAAAAGAAACAATAGCTGTATTAGGGGAGCTTACTTTCAAACTTCTAGATACTGCTGGTCTTGATTTTCATACTAAGCAAAGTCAACTATCAATTAAGACTATCTCTCATACTGAGTTAGCTATAAGTAATTCTAATGTTGTCCTTTTTGTTGTTGATGGTAAGAGCGGTATTACTAATGAAGATAAAATTTTTGCAGATTGGCTGCGCAAAAAGAATTTACCAGTTATTGTATTAATAAATAAATGTGATAACAAAATAGCTCTAAATAATATTAGTGAATTTTATAAATTTGGTTTTAAAAAAGTTGCTTCTATTTCTGCTGAACATAATAAAGGTATGGGCGATTTACATGCTTTATTATCTGAAAATTTAAATTTAGAGTTACAAGAAATTTCTAAAGAATTACCCGAAGATTTAATAAAAATTGCAATAGTTGGAAGACCAAATGTTGGTAAATCTACATTCATTAATAAGTTACTTAAACAAGAACGATTATTGACTGGTCCTGAACCAGGCGTAACTAGAGACTCTATTTCTTTAAATTGGAAATATAAGAACCGTAATTTACAGCTAATTGATACTGCAGGGATTAGAAAGAAAAATAATATTTATCACTTTTTAGAAAAACTTTCTGCGGGACAATCTATTCAATCAATTAAAATGGCAGATATTGTTATATTAATGGTTGATGTTACCATGCCTCTTGAAAAGCAAGACCTTACAATAGCAAACCTAGCTTATGAAGAAGGAAAGCCAGTTGTTTTGGTAATTAATAAAGCTGATCTTATTAAAAATAAGCAGGTTGAAACTGAAGAAATTATTTTTAAAGCGCAGAAAATGCTTAACAATTTAGGTTCAACTCGTATTAGTTTTGTATCAGCATTGTATAAAACTCATCTTGATCAAGTGATAGATATTTGTATAGAGCTTTATGAGAAATGGCAAATACAGATCCCTACATCGAAATTAAATAAATGGTTAGAAGGAGCTGTTGTAAAACATGCTTTGCCTTTGCTCGAAGCAGGTAGAAAAGTGCGTATTAAGTTTGCTAATCAAATTAAAAGTAAGCCTCCAACTTTTCAGTTATTTACCAATCGGCCTGATAAAATAACTAAAAGTTATTGTAGATATTTACATCATTCAATGTGTGAATATTTTGATTTAGATGGAGTTCCGATTAGATTTAAAATGAAAAAAACATATAATCCATATACTGATACGGATTAAGTTAGTTTTTTATCCGATAGCTAGACTTTATAATAATTATAGTTTAGTATGTCTTAAGATATAATTAATTAGTGTATACTGTTTTGTTTAATGTAATTTTGCTGTTCTTTGTATTATTTCCGTTGAAGGCAGTTGCTGATGCAGAATATATTGATTTACGAATAGTTGACCATAAATTCTTACCGGATACTATTAACGTTCCCGCAGATAAAGTCATCAAAATTAGAGTAGAGAATTTTGACCCAACTGTTGAAGAGTTTGAAAGCTTTGATCTAAAGCGTGAAAAAATTGTTCCTGCAAAAGGTAAGGTTATTATTATAGTTGGTCCACTTTCACCAGGTGAATATAGTTTTTTTGGTGAATTTCATCAAGAGACAGCACAAGGTAAGCTAATAGTTAAGTAATATGCTGCAGATTTTTATTATAGTTTTTAGAGAGATATTAGAAATTGCAATTATTCTTAGTATTGTTTTAGCTGCTACTAAGAATTTAAAAAATCGTACTATTTGGATAGTTAATGGTATTAGTTTAGGTGTATTTGGTTCTATATTAATAGCTTTATTTACTTCTGCTATTTCTAATGCATTTGATGGTCAAGGACAGGAATATTTCAATGCTGCGATTGTTTCTATAACATGTGCTTTACTTGTTTGGACTGTAGTTTGGATGAAGAAGCAAGGTCAATTAATATCAAAAAAAATAAAAGATGTAAGTAATGAGATACATGCAGGAAGGTCTTCTTTTATTTCTTTAATGCTAATTATAGCATCTACAATTTTTAGAGAAGGTTCTGAAATAGTTTTGTTTACTTATGGTTCTTATGCCTCTCATAAACTATCTATAGCTTCTATATTTAGTGGTTGTGCTGCTGGTTTTACTTTAGGTGCTATTACTGGATATGCTGTTTATCATGGGGTTATTCGTTTTGCTGGAAAATATATTTTCCAATTAACTTTTTTATTAGTCAGTTTAATTGCTGCTGGTATGGCGGCTCAAGCAATTAATTTTTTAAATGCTAGCGGTTTAATTACAGTATTTTCATATCCTATATGGAATAGTACAGCATTTTTATCAGATGGAAGTTTAGTAGGGCAAGTCCTTAATGTTTTAATCGGTTATAATGCTCAACCTACATTATTACAATTTGTAGCTTATGTTGGTACTTTAATATTAATATGGGTATTGACTAAGTTTCAGAAGCCTTAGCAGTTTTCGTTTCTTTTTCTTTCTTTTGATTTAATAATTCAAGAAATTGCTTACCAATTTTGCTGCCATTATTTGCTGCTAGTGTATACCACCTTAGAGCTTCTTGTTTATTTACTTCTACACCTCTACCATGTTCGTACATAAATCCTATGCTAGCTTGTGCAGAGCTTTCTCCACCATTTGCTGCTAGCGTATACCACTTTAGAGCTTCTTTATAATCAGCTTTATTGCTGCTATCATACATAGTTCCTAAATTATACATTCCTGTAGGATTACCAGCTTCTGCAGCGAGCTTGTACCATTTTAAAGCTTCTTGTAAATCAACGTTTGTACCTATGCCATTTTCATAAAGAGCAGCAAGATTATTTTGAGCATCAGGATTTCCTTGTTCAGCAGCAAGCTTAAACCAATATAAAGCTTTTTTCTCATTCATTTCGACAAGATTACCAGTTGCGTATTTTTCTCCTAAGATCATTTGTGCATTGCTATAGCCATTTTCAGCAGCAAATTTATAGCATTCGAGAGCATATTGTGGGTCTTTTTCAAGACCTATGCCATTTTCAAACATTAATCCTAAGTTATATCCAGCTTCGGTGTTTCCTTGCTTTGCAGCAGTATAAAAATATTTATATGCTTCTGCTACATCTAGTACTACACCTCTGCCATTAAGATACATATATCCTAAACGAACAAGAGAGTTGGTGTTACCTTGTTTTGCTGATAATCTATACATTGATATTGCTTCCGTTAGGTTTTGAGGAACAACTAAACCAAGTTCGTATATATAACCTAAATTATATTGTGCAGCAGCTTCTCCAGACTTAGCACTTTGCTTTAAAAATTCTATTCCATTTCCTATATTTTGTTGGATGTGAGTGCCTGTGACTAAGAATGTTCCTAGTTTAAACTGAGCTTTTGAGTTACCTTTATCAGCAGCCATTTTATAGTTATTTATTGCTTCATTTTCATTTTGCTCTACCCCTAAACCGTTCTCATACATTGTCCCAAGGATATATAACATTTCTTGATTTCCTGCTTTTGCTTCTTGCAAAACATACGGTAATGAGTTAGCTAAGTCTTTGTTTTCGTAATTTTTTTTAGCTTGTTCGTAAGATATTTCCATAAAACTACCTAATAGCTGCTTTATAAGTATTGTACCTTTGTTAGTAAACTAATCAATAATTTTTAGAATTATCAATAAAATATAAAGTTTTTTGTAAATTTTTAGCAATTGCAGCAAGTTTTAAAAACATTTCTTTATTACCTGTAAATAAAATATGTTTAATTTTTCCTTTAAGTGCTAAGTGGCATATTGCTGCATTATCTTTGGTGTTTAGTAGAAATCTTTTATAAACATCTTCATAGTTTTTAGATGCAAGCTCAAGCATTTGCTCAATATAAAGTAAACCCATGTAATATATTGCATCTTCGGGAGTAGTAATAATGTTTTTATCAGACTCTTTTAAAGCAAATATTAGTTCCTCAAAGTTATTGATAATAAAGGCATGTTTAATATCTTGTTGATTCATGCGTTATTATATAATACTTCTACACCTGGTAAAAGTTTACCTTCCATCCATTCAAGAAAAGCTCCTCCTCCAGTTGATATATAGGTAAAATTATTACCTAACCCAGCATTTGTTACAGCGGATACAACATCGCCACCACCAACTATACTAACTAATTTATTTTCTGTAGTTAATTCAGAAATAGTTTGAGCAATAGTTACAGTTCCTATATCAAATGGTTTATGCTCAAAAGCCCCTAAAGGTCCATTCCATATAACGGTTTTATTTAGTTCGAGTTGTCCAATCAAGTGCATTATTGTTTTTGGGCCTATATCAAAAATAAGATCATCATTTTCAATCTGGTTTAACTTAGTTACTTTGTATTTGGGTTCATCACATAATTTCTTAGTAGTAACCACATCTATAGGTAACATTATATTACAATTTTCTCTCTCGGCTTTTATTAAAATGTTTTTTGCAATTTCAGTAAAATCTGCTTCAATTTTAGACTTTCCAATATTATGACCTTTAATATGCAAAAAAATATTAGCCATGGCTCCAGCTATAAAAATACTATCAACCTTTGAGATAAGAGAATTAAGTAAGTCTATTTTTGTTGATACCTTTGCTCCACCGACAATAGCAAGAACTGGATGTATAGGTTCTTCAAGATATAATTTTAAATTATCTAACTCTTCTTGTAGTAATAGTCCAGCTCCACTAGGAAGAAGTGTTGCTATAGCATGTATAGAAGCATGCTCTCTATGCGAGCATGAGAAAGTATCATTAATATAAATATCACCAAGTTCTGCAATTTTACGAGCAAATTCGATGTCATTATTTTCTTCTTCTGCATGAAACCTTAAATTCTCCAATAGTATTATTTCGCCATGATTCATTTTGGAAATAGCTTCTTTTGTAGAGCTAGACATAATATCAACTCCAAATTTTATTTCTTTGCCGCTTAATACAGTACTAATAGTGTCTGTGAGTGGAGATAAAGACATATCGATAGTGAATTTGCCACTAGGTCTTCCATAGTGAGATAAAAGTATTATCTTTGCTTTTTTTGTAATGAGATATTTAATAGTCGGTATAACTCTTTCAATGCGACTTATGTCAGTGATTTTGCCATGAACTATAGGAACATTGAGATCAATACGTAGTAAAACAGTTTTGTTTTCTAGATCAAAATCTGATAATTTACGAAAATTTTTCATTTAAAATAAACTCTTAAATAATTTAGCAACATCAAGCATTCGAGCAGCAAAAGCCCACTCATTGTCATACCATGAAACTACTCTGACCATTTTATCTGATACTACTTGTGTTTCATATGGATCAAAAATTGAACTATTAGGGTTATGATTAAAATCTATAGATACCATGGTAGTTTCAGTAACTCCTACTATATTTTTAAATTCTTTATTTGCTGCGTCGATAATAAATTGATTGATCTCTAGTTTGGTTGTTTTGCGTATAGTATTAAAAGTTAAATCTACTAATGAAACATTAGGCGTAGGTACTCGTATAGCAGAGCCTGCTAATTTTCCGTCTAATTCTGGCAGTACTATCCCTATAGCTTTAGCTGCGCCAGTAGAAGTTGGTATCATTGATAAAGCACAAGCTCTTGCACGCCTTGGATCTTTGTGTCTATTATCAAGTAAATTTTGATCATTTGTGTAGGAATGAATAGTAGTCATATAACCACATTCTATTCCAACATTTTCATTTAATATTTTAACTATAGGAGCAAGAGCATTGGTAGTACATGAACCAATTGATATTACATCACAATTTTTATTTAGCGCGTGGTTATTTACACCGTATACTATTGTAGCATCAGCATCTTTACATGGAGCAGATACGATTACTTTCTTTGCTCCAGCCTTTATATGCTTTAGTGCATCATTTTTATTTGTAAATTTTCCTGTACATTCTAAGACAATATCAACATTTAATCTATTCCATGGTATTAGTTCTGGATTAGGTTCTGATAAAATTTGTATTTTGTGCTTACCAATATGTATATAATCTTTTTCGCATGTTATATCTCCTTGATAAATACCATGAACAGAGTCATATTTTAGCAAGGATACATAGTCTTCAGGTTTTACTGTGCCATTAGCAGCAACAATATGAATATCACTTTTGTTTAATTCTATTGCTGCTCTAATGATGCAGCGACCTATTCTACCTAAACCATTAATTGCTACTCTTACCATATTTATGAAGGCTCCTTGATTTTATTTTTTTCATTACTTGTTGTACCACATTATCTGCATTAATGCCAAAATAATCAAATAGTTCTGACGCTGGTGCTGAAGTACCAAAGTTTTTCATTCCTATAAATATTCCATGCTGACCTATGTATTTATGCCAGCCAAAAGATACTGCTGCCTCAATTGCAACCTTAATACTATCATTGCATAAAATTTCAGTTATATACTCAGAAGGTTGTTTGTCAAATAATTCCATACATGGCATTGAGATGACTCTTGTGCCAATGTTTTTTTGCTCTAAACTTTTTTGTGCATCAATAGCGATAGAAACCTCTGAACCAGTGGCAAATATTGTAACATCTAAATCTAAGCTGGATTCTGAGATTATATAAGCGCCTTTGCTTACGAAATTTTCTTCATTATGTAAAGTACGATGAAGAACATGTATATTTTGTCTTGTAAGAGCAAGTATAGATGGGATATTTATTGATCTAATTGCTACTTCCCAACACTCTATAGTTTCAATACTGTCAGCAGGTCTCATTACTTGTAAGTTAGGAATTGCCCTAAGCGCTGCTAAATGCTCTATAGGTTGATGTGTTGGTCCATCTTCACCTAATCCTATAGAATCATGGGTAAGTACATAGATTACTCTTAATCCCATTAATGCCGATAGTCTTATTGCTGGACGTGCATAGTCGCTAAAGACTAGGAATGTACCACCGTAAGGGATTATGCCTCCATAGATTGCAAGACCGTTCATTATTGCAGCCATAGCATGTTCACGTATTCCGTAGTAAATATAGCTACCGCTGAAATCGCCTTTAGTTATAGCTGGAGTTGAAGCTGTTTTTGTTAGATTTGATTCGGTTAGATCTGCTGATCCGCCGATTAATTCAGGAATTTCTTTTGTAAGGAATTCTAATGCAGTGAATGAAGCTTTTCTAGTTGCTTCGTTCATTAGATGATTAGAAGTCTTTTTCTTAGCCTGGTTTATGGCGTATGCAAGTAGAGCTGGTATATATTGCTTATTAGTCAAATTTTTAAGGATCATTTTTTTATTTTCTGACAAGGTACATGCAGTTTCAATCCATCTGTTATAAGTAGTATTAGATCTTTTGCCAATATCTCGCCACATTTCTAATAATTTATTGGGTATATAAAATGGTTCAATTTTATCCCATCCATAAGATTCTTTTATTATCTGAATTTCATCCGTACCTAAAGGACTACCGTGAGCTTTTGCAGATCCTGATTTTGTTGGAGCCCCATAAGCAATAATAGTTTTGCAAGCAATCATTGATGGGATTTTGCTAGCCTTTGCATTTTTCAATGCTTGACTAATTTGCAAATAATTGTGTCCATCAATTTCTTGGACATACCATCCAGCTGCTTTAAATCTCATTGTCTGATTTTCTGAGTCTGTAAGATTTTTATCGCCATCAATTGTGATGCTGTTATCATCAAATAATACTATTAATTTATTTAGCCTAAAATTCCCTGCAAATGAAATTGCTTCATGAGAAATTCCTTCCATTAAACAACCATCACCAGCAATTACATAAGTATGATGATTTATAATTTTATCACCTAATTTACTTTCTTGTATTTTTTCTGCAAGCGCTATACCAACAGCATTTGCTAAGCCTTGTCCTAATGGCCCAGTAGAAGTTTCAACCCCTTCAGTATGTCTATATTCTGGATGACCAGGTGTTTTGCTATGTAATTGTCTAAATAACTTTATATCATTTAAACCCATTTCTTTATACCCAGTTAAATATAATATGGAATAAAGAAGCATTGATCCATGGCCTGCGGAAAGAATTAGGCGATCACGATTTGGCCATTCTGGTTGTATAGGATTAAAGTTTAAATATTCTGCAAATAATACTGTTGCTACGTCTGCCATGCCCATTGGCATACCAGGATGACCAGACTTTGCATGTTCAACTGCGTCCATTGATAAAACTCTAATACAATTAGCTAGATCTCTATAATGTGTAGAAATTTTATTCATAATTAATTGCGTCAATGTGTTTATTAAAGTACAGTAGCATACAATATCTATCCAATAATTACAATTAGTTTGGTCTGGCTTATACCATCTAAGGACAGGGATCAATTATGCAAAAACTAATATCACTTTTAAGAATTATATATTTCTCGTTTTTTTCTAAAGCTTTTTATAAAGATGTTTACCATAATTTGCATGGTCGGCAAATAGGGTGTTTAATACGTATAGTTGCTCTTGTGTCGATTATTATTTCTGCTGTTGAAAGTTATAAAATGTGGGCATTTTTGAATAATTTGGCTGTTGATCAAGTTATTAATCATTTACCTTTAATGAGTGTTAAGGATAATAAATTACAAGTTATTAGTAAAACAGATGATAAACCAATTTTTATACGTAATGATGATGGTAAAATTTTGATTATCATTGATGATCAAGCAAAAGATAATAAATATCAGTCTGAAAAGGCAATGATTGTAGTTGTAAATAATGGCGTGTTCCTGAATGATTTTTATAAATTTAAATTTAGTTCACTTTTTCATGACCAAGATATAAATCTAACTCATGATTTTATAGAGCAATATTGGAAAAAATTACTTGAGATGATGAAGTTTACTTTAGCCTTTTTTATCTTCGGTCTTATTTTTATTGAATTGACAATTCAAGCTGTTCTATATTCTGTATTTTTTAGTATGACGGTTTTGTTATTGCATAAGATTATAAAAAAACAAGAAATAAAATTTGATTCTTTATTTCGTTTAGGTGTATTTGCTAGCTTGCCTGCAATGGTTTCTTCATTCTTTTTGCCAGCGAATTTGGTTGATTTTATAGCATTTTGTTACTTTATTTTTGCTTATTACAATGTGATTTATAAAAGTCCATCAAGAATTTAATTGCTTTGAATATTCCTTACTAAGTAGTTTTACATCAACAATCCAAATTAATACTACAACAACAAAAATAGTCATTAATAATGTAGAAATTGTTAGATAGGTGGCTGTTGGTAATATGATAAATAGCATTGATTGTAATAAGGCAGCTCCTGATTTAGCAAATCTAGCACCTATTACATCCACAGCTGCTTTACCTTTAGATTTTAATTCATTATCTATTGGAATATAAGTCATTTCTTTTGTTGGGTCAAATAATGCATATTTAGTTGATTTACTTAATACATTTTGTGCTGTACCAAGAAACACTGCTATTAATAATGGGTCGAATATCATGAATGTTCCAAAATATGTAGTTGCAACCTTATCAAATACTATGAAAATGAAAAATGCTATGCCAGTAATAAAAAAAGTTACTGGTGTTATTATAGCTGAAGTAAACCAGCTATATTTTTTAAGAATGCTAGCACCAACAAGTATAAATAGCATAGAAACACCGCCAGTCCATTGATTAACGCCAGCCATAAAATAAATATAGTCATCAGTTGATGGATAAAGCTTTCTTACAGTAGCTTTCCATGGTCCTTCTAGCAAA
This sequence comes from uncultured Rickettsia sp., assembly GCA_964515755.1. Lineage (GTDB taxonomy): Bacteria > Pseudomonadota > Alphaproteobacteria > Rickettsiales > JABSSG01 > JAGVLN01. Next base: position 62,509 of record CAZEVK010000003.1, read on the forward strand.
TTTACAGAGATTCCATAGCATAAAACTAATATAGCAATATATCCTAAATAACGCGATGACATGATGATCTTTAGACTTTCTAGTAAAGGCATTTTTTTATCTAGATTTTTGCTTTTGATTTGTTTTAAATATTTGAGATCAGTTATTACATTGCGATTTACATATTCAAATAATAAAATTATGCATAGAGTTGATATAATTAAAGTCAACATCATCAATTGTACTAAAAAAATAGTATTTTCACTATATTGTGATTGTAGTATTGTACAAAGTTTTATTATTCCCCCAGCCGTAAATGTACCAAAGCTTCCAATAAACGCAAACATAGGATAAAATCTTTTTGCTTCTTTTGTTTGGATTACTTGATTAGCAAATTGCCAGAATAATAAACCATTCATTACGGTCCATAATTCCGCAATCATATAAAAGAAAGCATATAGCCATTTATTATATACTAAGAAAAACCATTTAAAATGTGATAAATTTATTTTACAAAAGCCCAAATCTAAGTTTTGTTTAATTAAGTCATTTATATATAGAGATTGCGGGTGAATTGCTACTTCATTAGGATATAAAACAAATCCAAATAATAGGAAGAATAAAATAAAAAATCCTGCTATATAAAAATATATTTTTCTAAAGTTCCAAATATTAGTCATTTTGGCATAAATTAACACAAAAATGATTGCTGCTGGTACTACACAAAAAAACTTAATAAAGCTAATTGCTTCTGCTCCTATATTTGGAACAACAAGACTGTCCTTAAAGGAGCGAAGGGCATTGTAGTTATATAGAGTAAAGAAAAGCATCAGAGACATGGGCAGGAATTTTTTTAGCTCGTTTTTCTCAATTGGCCAAATAAATTCTTTCAGTGCGCCCATTATTATAAATATCATTATTAATAGGTATGTATGTCTAAAGGAAACTTTATTCTTGGTCAAGAACTAATTTCTCTCAGATTTAAAGAATAAATTTAGATTGTTTTATTTTTTGAAAATAAAAGCTTTTTATAAGCCTTATTTAGGGCGCTTACATCAAAAAGCCATATAATTACGATTATTGTGAATATTACCATTAGATATGGGGATATAGTAGTGAAAGTTGCTGCTGGAAAAATCATAAATATTAGGCTTTGAATAAAAGCACCACCAGATTTTGCAAGTCTTGCACCTACTACATCTACAGCTGCTTTACCTTTAGATCTTATTTCTTCATCTGCTGGTATATATGCCATTTCTTTTGTAGAATCGAAGAATGAATATTTAGCTGATTTACTGAGAATATTTTGAGCAGCTCCAAGCATAACTGCCATTAATAATGGATCAAATATTAAAAATTGATTTATAAAGTTGGCTGTTGAGCTATCAAAAACTATAAAAATGAAAAAGCCTAATCCAGTTACCATTATCATAATGGGAGTTATAATAGCTGCTGGAAGCCATCCATAAACTCTAAGTATATTTACACTTATAATAGTGAATAATATTGTAAAAGCTCCGTTCAACTGGATAACATGACCCATGAAGTAAGTATAATCTCTGGTATTAGGATATAGTTCACTTATTTTAGCTCTCCAAGGCCCTTCAACTAAATTTATTGAAATACCATACGCAAAAATTAGTACAACTATAAAACCAAGATATTTTGAGGAAAAGATATACTTCAGTCCTTCAATAAGAGGTAATTTAGGTCTGATATTTTCAGATTGCTTAGCTTTTCCAGCATAGTAAGATTTAGTAATAACACAGTTATTAATATATTTGAAAGTAAGTGTAGAGCATACTAAAGCAAAGCTTGCAAGAAGCATGAATACTACTATTAGCCCATTGTTTCCATCTCCAAAAAATTCTGTATGGCCATGGGAATAATATTTTATCAATCCTCCTGATATAACTGGTCCTATATGGCCAATTAAAGCAAACATAGGATAAAATCTTTTTGATTCTTCTGTGCTCGTAGTTTGGTTAGCAAATTGCCAAAATAGTAAAAAGATCATTGCTGATCCCCAAAGTTCTGCAACTATATAAAATAGTGCAAAAGGCCATTTTCCAAAAATTAGCACAAACCATTTAAAATGTTTCATGTGAATAGTAAATATTCCTAAGTCTACAGAAGAATGAATTAAGTTTGTTATTGTAGCAGGATTGGGATTTACTAAATCTAGGTTTGGATATAAAAAGAAAGCGAAAATTAAAAAAAACGATAGAAAAAAGAATGATATAAAATAAAATATTCTCTGAAAAGATAGTATACTGGTAAGTTTAGCATAGATTATAGCGAATAAGATTGCAGAAGGTACAACAAAATATAATTTTATAAAGCTAATAGATTCAGCTCCAATATTAGGAACTACAAGGCTGTCTTTAAATGATCTTAAAACATTATAATTAAAAAGAATAAAAAAAAGCATTAATGCCATCGGAATAAATTTTCCTAATTCCTTTTTCTTAATTGGCCAAAAGATTTCCCTTAATTTTAATAACACTTTATAGTTTTTCTAACTCCTTTACTATATTTTCAGTCATTTTTTTAGCATCTCCAAATAACATAAATGTATTATCTCTAAAAAACAATGCATTTTCGACACCAGCATAACCTGCGGCCATGCCTCTTTTAACAAATAATACAGTTTTAGCATGTTCAACATCTAAGATTGGCATACCAAAAATTGGACTTGATTTATCTGTTTTAGCTGCTGGATTGGTTACGTCGTTTGCACCAATAACGAAGGCTATATCTGTAGTGCCAAATTCTCTATTTATATCTTCTAATTCAAATACTTTACTATAATCAATTCCTGCTTCAGCAAGTAATACGTTCATATGACCTGGCATGCGTCCAGCTACAGGGTGAATAGCATAACGAACTTTAACGCCGTGATTCTCTAATAATATTTCCATATCTTTAACTGCATGTTGTGCATGCGCTACTGCCATACCATAACCTGGAACTATAATAACAGAGGAAGCGTTGTTTAAAAGAAATGCAGCATCTTCAGGGTTGCTTTGTTTTGCAATTTTACCATCTGTACTTTCTTGTTCGGCTTTTGCGTCTTCAGTCTTGAAAGTACCAAAAATTATATTAAAAATTGATCTGTTCATAGCTTTACACATAACGTAACTAAGTATAGCGCCACTTGCACCTACTAAAGCACCAGTTATTATAAGTAGGCTATTTGTTAGCGTAAAGCCTATGCCAGCTGCAGCCCAACCAGAATAAGAGTTAAGCATGGAAATTACTACAGGCATGTCAGCTCCACCAATAGGTATTATTAACAGTACACCTAGCAAGGCGGAAAGAAGTATGATGAGAACAAACGCAAGACATGATTCTGATGTGCAGAATATAATAGCTAATGCAACTATTATTAGTGTTACAGTTATATTAATTGATTTATGCATTTTTAATTTAATTGGTCTTCCAGACATTAATTCGTGTAATTTAGCAAAAGCTATTATTGAACCAGTAAAAGTTATGGCGCCTATTGATGCTCCAAGCACCATTTCAATTAGGTTTGATAATTTTAAGTGACCACTTAAACCAAGCCCATAGCTTTGAGGATCAGTTAAAGCGCTCAGCGCTATAAGAGTTGCAGCTAATCCTACTAATGAGTGAAATCCAGCAACTAGTTGTGGCATTTCAGTCATTTTTACTTTTTTAGCAATAAATCCTCCAATAATACCGCCGATAGCAATTCCAAAAATAATAATTAATTTGCTGCTAGTCGTTGGATTTATAATGGTTGCTAGAATTGCAAGAGCCATCGCAATAATTCCATAAAAATTACCTAATCTTGCTGTTTGTGGTGATGATAAGCCCTTTAAAGACAGTATAAAAAGTACTGCTGAAATTAAATAGATAAAAGAAATAAGGTTAGCTGTCATATTATTTTTTCTTAAACATTTCTAACATTCTATTGGTTACAATAAATCCACCAAAAATATTTATTGAGGCAATAATTACTGCAATTAATCCTAGAAACTGACTAAATCCGAAACCTTCAGGCCCCACGGCGATCATTGCGCCAATAATAATAATACCAGATATTGCGTTAGTTACTGACATTAGAGGAGTATGAAGTGCTGGAGTTACCTTCCATACTACATAATATCCTATAAAACAGGATAGAATGAAAATTGTTAAGGCAAAAATAAAAGGATCTATCTCTGAATTTCCAACATTCGATTGAGTTGCTATTAGTTGATTAATTTTTTCTGATAGTTTGTAAGCTTCATCTGAGACGAGTTGTGCTTGTTTAACTATGTTAGTATCACTGCTCATAATGTTTATTTTAAAGTAGTCTTATTAACTGTTTTACTACCATATGTAATAATACATGAGTTTATAATTTCGTCATCAAAATTTAAATTTATTTTTTTATTTTCTTTATCATAAAGCAAAGTAACGAAGTTTAGTAAGTTACGTGCATAAAGTTTGCTTGCATCTGAAGGAATACGAGATGGATAATTAGTGTACCCTATAATTTTTACACCATTATGTTCTGTGATATCATTAGGCACCGTAAGTGCACAATTACCACCATTTACAGCTGCTATATCTACTATAATTGAGCCTGGATTCATGCTTTTTACCATTTCAGCAGTAATAAGTTTTGGCGCTTCTTTACCTGGAATAAGAGCAGTAGTGATTATTATATTTTGTTTTTTAATGGTTTCTGCGATTAAATCAGCTTGTTTTTTCTTATATTCAGCACTTACTTCTTGGGCATATCCACTTTTATTTTCCAGAGTTTGTTGTGATTCTGTTTTTACTTCAATAAATGTTGCCCCTAGGCTTTCTACTTGTTCTTTTGCTGCAGTACGAATGTCAAATGCGGACACTATTGCTCCTAAGCGTTTTGCTGTAGCTATAGCTTGTAGCCCAGCAACTCCTGCTCCTATTACTAATATTCTAGCAGGCGATGCTGTTCCTGCCGCAGTCATCATCATAGGAAAAACTTTATCATATTCGTATGCAGCATCAATTACAGCACGATATCCTGAAAGATTACTTTGCGAAGATAGCACATCCATAGATTGTGCGCGAGTTATTCTTGGCAACAGCTCTAAAGAAAATGAAGTGATATTTTTTTTGTTATATTCTTCAAAAAGTTCCTTATTATTATAGGGTGATAACATCCCTATAACTAATGCACCTTTTTTTAAAAATGCGGTTTCATCTTCTTTTGCGCTCTTTGTTTTTGGAGAATACTGAACTTTTAAAACTATATCAGCATCTTTCACTGTATCTACAATATCTTTTGTAATTTTAGCGCCAGCTTCTTTGTAATGCTGATCATTTATACCAGCTAAGATTCCGGCATTAGTTTCAATAAATACATCAAAACCTAGAGATATCAAAGACTTTACAGTATCTATTGATACCGCTACTCTTTTTTCATGATTCATCCTTTCCTTTAAGACGGCAATCTTCATTTCTGATAATTTAACTACATTAGAATTTCAATGATTGCACGATAATATACTTTGCGTAATCTTTTTTGCAAGCAAATATTTGTATATGCAGAAATCTATTGCCATTTATAAAATTCTTGCTAATAGTAGTAGAGTGATCTGAGGGCGGTTAGCTCAGTTGGTTAGAGCGCTACCTTGACATGGTAGAGGTCGGAAGTTCGAGTCTTCTATCGCCCACCATTTATTTAGTTCCCCATAATGTTATAATTTCGAAATTAACAATTATTTTATTATTTTTACCATATTGTTTTTTATATAAGAGTTCTGCGAGCTCAAGAGTTTTATTTGACAATATTGATGGGTTAACAAGGCAATTTGATTGTGCCATTCCTCTTAAGTCCAGAAATAACTTTATAAGGTTAGGGTATGAAACTGTTACAGTTGTACTATCCGTAATCGGGTTTAAGAATTTTGTTCTTTGTAATAGCGAGGAAGCATCTATTGCATCAATCATTGGGGATATATGTGATGATATTCTATGGCCTAGTTTTTCTTCTGCTTCAATCAATACTTTACGTAACTCTATTAAGCTTTTTCCACCAATAATTGACGCTGTGAAAACAGCTTTTGGCTTAAGAATTCTATTTATTTGTAGCATTGTACCAGGCAAATCATTTACCCAATGTAAATTTAAATTACTGATGATCAAATCAAAACTATTATCAGCAAAAGGTAAGAATTCTTCATCTACTTGTACTCTTTGACCATCAGTTTTTTGCAACATTTTGTATGAAATATCAGTTTGTACTAATTGCTTAATTTTAAGATTTGATTTTATTTTTGAAAACCTACCATCATAGCAGCCAAGATCTAAAGCAGTTTCGTAATTTTGACTATGATCATTTATTCTTTCAACTAAATCCTCAAGTGTGTGAGATAGTAAAAAATTATGTTGATTGAGTTTTTTTGAAGCTCTATCTCGATGTAGTTTATGCGCAAATCTATTAAATATTATCATTTTATTTTCTGGTAAAAACATATTGGCTTTCATTTGAAAGTGACTGGTTAAATTTATATTTACTTTCTACAAATGACTTTAATAATTCTGGTTTTGTGATTTTATTTTTAATAATAAAGTTAGCCATCAATCCTCTAGCCTTTTTTGAAAATAAACCAATAATTTTATAATTATCATTTTTCTCTTCTTTAAATATAATATCAATTTTTTCTAAAGTTAATTTACTATGATTTATTGAATCAAAGTACTCAGCTGAAGCAAGATTAATTAAGTACTTGTTATCGTTTGCCAGGCTATTGAGTTCGCTAGTGATTTTATCGCCCCAGAATTGATATAAATTATTATAATTTGCTATCTTTAATTTTATACCCATTTCTAAACGATAAGGCTGAATAAGGTCTAAAGGTCTAATTAAACCATACAATCCCGATAAAATACGTAAATGTTTTTGAGCAAAATCAAAATCATTATTATCATAATGTTCTAAGTTGATACCTTCATATACATCACCTTTAAAACTAAGAATAGCTGGTTTAGAATTATCTTTAGTAAATTTAGTTTCGAATTGTTGATAACGATCAAAATTTAGTTTTGCTAAGTTATCACTGATTTTCATTAAAGTTCTTAATTCTTGTATTGATATTTTTTTTAATGAGTTAATAAGTTCTATGATTTCGTTATGAAACTTTGATTTACTACATATAAAATTATACTTTGCTAGGCTAAAATCTTGTGTTTTTGACGGAGATATTACTACAATCATACTTTTTTCTTTGGAATGCTTTTTATGAAGTATTAAATCAATAAATAACTACTTATTCAATCTAAATATTATGAGTAGATTTACATTATTAATATGTATAGCTATTATATCTATAAATTGAAATGTGGTTATATCATGAAAAAATTATATCTGCTCAGACATGCTGCTTCTCAATTTATTCATCCTGCAGCTGATTGCAATAAAGAAATTAGTTCTAAAGGAATTGAGGAGCTAGAATGGCTTACTGCAATTTTATCAAAGTATAATTTTTCTGTTAATATTGTGCTTTGCTCTACTGCTACGAGGACTAAGCAAACTTGGAAATATATTAGCGAAAAATTATCTTTAGACTCTGAAGAGGAATTTTTAGACGCTTTGTACAATACATCAACTGAAGTTATGTTAGAATTAATATCCAATCTTAGTGCTCAATATGATTCAGCTATTATCATTTCTCATAATCCGACTATTAGTGAATTTGCTAATAATTTACTGCATAATCACCTTGGTATTTTAAATTTTGGAACTGCAAATATTGCATGTATTAATTTTAATGTCAGAAAATGGCAAGAAATCACTAATGATCCTGGAAAACTTGAATGGTTTGTATAAATAAATAATGAATAGTTCAGAAATATCTTCTAATCCTTTGTATAATATATGGATTTCTGCATCCGCAGGTTCAGGAAAGACAAAATTATTAACCGACCGAGTTTTGAGGCTGTTATTATCAGGGGTTACTCCATCAAAAATTCTTTGTTTAACGTATACAAAAGCTGCAGCTTCTGAAATGATGCAGCGAGTTAGCGATGAGCTTAGTAAGTGGGCTATTATAGATAATTCTAACTTAGAAGAACAAATAAGATTGATTACTGGTTCTATACCAAGCCAAGCTCAGATAAAATTCGCAAGAACCTTATTAATTAGGGTTATTGATAATACTCAGCCCATGAAGATCCAAACTATTCATTCATTCTGCCAATCTATAATTGCAAAATTTCCTATTGAATCTGGTATTAATCTTGAAACTAGAATTATTGATAATTACCAAAGACAAGTTTTATTAGAACAAGCCAAGTTGTCATTGTTAAGAAATTATGATTTACATTCATTTGAGGGTAGCAATCTTGATCCATTGCTTAAAAATATTCATGAATTTAGTTTTCATTCACTTATAGAAAATGCTAATTTATATAGACATAAGCTTGTTAACGTCTTTCATGAAAGTAGCATTTTCAGTTATGTTTATAATAAGCTATCAATAGATAGTAATCTATCAACTGATAAAATTTTTGATAATTTTTTTTGTTCTTATAAGTTAATAATTTCTCGTCATAAAAATTCAATTGATTTGTGTTTGTCAGAAAATCAAGAAAGCTTTTTATTAAATTTACTTGCAATTGCTGAGTCTGATTCTAGTGAAAAACAATTTCTCTTTTCACAGATTTATAATATTTTCTATACATTAAATAACTCGCCTCGTAAAAAGTTATTAAATATGGAGGTAACAAAGAATTATAACCTTAGAAACTTTATTTCAGAAGTTCGTGATTTAATAGCTAGTTATTTAGAATTGCATAATTCTTACAAAATTGCTGAAAATACTTCTAGTTTTATATATTTAGCCTCTTTAATTAGTTATTATTACGAAAATCTTAAGCAAGCAAATTCTTTTTTAGATTATGATGATCTTATAAACATTACGCTTAAATTGCTAAATTCAGACGAATTATTACAATGGGTAATGCTGAAATTAGACAATAAGATAGAGCATATTTTACTGGATGAAAGTCAGGATATTAGCTTAGAGCAATGGGAGATTATCACTACATTAACTGATAACTTTTTTTGTGAATTAGGTTCTGAAGGTAAACCACGTACTATATTTTCTGTTGGAGATCACAAACAATCCATTTTTAGTTTTCAAGGTGCTGATCCAAAATTATTTAATAGTATTAAGAATCAATATTATGCATATATTAATAATTTTGATGCAAAGTTTTATACAATAACTTTGAATAAATCTTTTCGTTCTGGTACCGCAATTTTGCAGGCGGTGGATTCTACATTTAATAGTTTGGTACACAAGGATCCTGAAGCATTTATTGAGAATATTAGTCAACATATTGCGCATAAAAAAGAATTATATAGTAGGGTAGAGTTGTGGCCTGCAGTTTTATACAAGCGTAATGAAATAAATGAAAATTATGATTGGTATATAAATAATGATAGAATCGAGATTTACGATCCCGCAAAAATCCTTGCTAAAGTTTTAGCTAATGAAATTAAGTCATGGTTAGATAATTCAGCATCTATGCAGCCAGGAGATGTTCTTATTCTCATTCGTAAACGCGATAAATTTACCGAATATTTAATTCGATCCTTAAAATATAATAATATACCTGTTAGTGGTTTAGATAGAGTTAAACTTAGTGAGAATATAGTTGTAAAAGATTTAATTGCATTTGGAAATTTTATTTTACTGCCTTATGACGACTACAATCTTGGAACATTGCTTAAATCTCCAGTAATTAATTTGAATGAAGATCAGTTATTTAAATTATCTCAAAGATCAGGATTATCTTTGTGGCAGAGCTTAAAAGAGCTTTCTCTAAATGATGAGAGGTTACTTAATATATATAGTTTTTTAAATGAGTTTCTTTGTCGAAATGACCTGCAAATTTATAATCTATTCAATAATCTTTTAGATGTAAAGAAAATACGCCAGAATATTGTTGCTAGGTTTGGTACACAAATCAATGAGGTGTTGGAAGAGTTTTTAAGTATTTGCTTGGAATATGAGCAAACAGAAACTACGTCATTACAACATTTTATCAATTGGTTTTCTTCAAGTGATATTGAGGTGAAGAGAGAGATTGATAATAGAGAGAATTTAGTAAGGATCATGACAGTACATGGATCAAAAGGTTTGCAAGCCAAGGTAGTTATTCTCGCCGACACCCTTAGTATTCCTGGAAGTATAAATCAAGTTATTTGGTCTGATAAATTTAATTTGCCTTTATATAATGGCAATTCGCAAAATAACAATCAACTTTACAATGACACGCGACTTTATTTAGAGAAAAAGTCATTGCAAGAATATTATAGACTATTGTATGTAGCTATGACTAGAGCTCAAGAAAGATTGATTGTTTGTGGTTGGAGTATGGGTACAAATATAAATGATAAATCATGGTACAGTATAATTAAATCCGGACTAGAAAGCATAGGTCGTACTGAAGTTTGTAATTATTTGGGTGGTTATGAAATTATAAATGATGATAAAGCAAAGAACTCTAGTTATATTTATTCAAACAGTTCAGAAAAAATAATATTGGGAGATGAATTAGTAAATATTCCTAAAAGAAAATTAGAAGAAGTAAATAGCATAGGATGTATATTACCTAATTTTATTTTTAAAAAGCCGTCGTGCTTACCAATAAGGAAATTTTTGTCTGTAACAAGTTCTATTTCAAGTAATTTTATAAATTCTCCTGTCTTAGAAAATTCCTATATTCATTTAGGAATATTGATTCATAAAATCTTAGAGATTGCCACTGGAAGCAATGATAGCTTAGTTATTTCTAAATTAGTTAAGGCTTATAGCAAGTATAATAGTTTAACTATTGATGATAAAGTTGCAACAAATTTACAAAATTTGATCAATAAATTACTTTTTTCATTTAAGTCTGATTATAAAATATTAACTGAGGTAAATCTTGCTACTAAGTATAAAAAGAGCAATCTTCTTGGTACTATAGATTTATTAATAATTGGTGAGAAAGATTGTATAATTATTGATTATAAGACTTCATTATTTAAGAATTTTGAAGATATATCAACTCAGCACATTACTCAACTTGCAGTTTATAGACACATGGTATTAAAATTATACCCTAATAAGAAAATAAAATGCTTTATTATTTCCTCATTGAATGGTGAGTTTTTTGAAATTGATGAATCGTTACTTGAAGAGAATTTTATAAATTATTTAGTATAGTTTTTACAAAAGGGATAGTAATTTTCTTATTTTGTGAAAGAGAGCATTTATTGAGTATATCTACTGTTTTTTTTATTGAGTCAAAGTTACGTTCAATTCTACTAGTCAGAAATTTAATTATTTCTTCACCAACAATAATTTGATGATCAGAGAAGCTTTTGACTAACATTTGCTCTATAAGTTTATCTGTCGGTGAATCAATTTTATACGTAATAATAGACTGTAGCCTTGATTTTAGGTCTGGAATTTTTAACTTTAATCCGTGTAGTTTTGTTTGTGCAGTGATAAGTAAAAATTTTTTATTCTCAATAATATAGTTTATAAAATGTAATAAATTATTTTCTTGAGATAGTAATTTTTCTATGTCATCCACTAAATAACTTGCTGTTTCATCTCTATATAGAAATTGGTTTAGGTCATTTATTGTGATGTCGCGTGCCGAGGACTTACTTCGCCAAATTTTAGCTAAGTGTGTCTTACCAGAGCCTTTTATTCCATAAATGCATACAATGTTAGGAAAGATGTTTCCATGCCAATTGGGCCAGCAATCAATCCATTTTTTTGCTAACAAGTTTGAAGAGTCTTCAATAAAATCTTCTTCCAGATAACTAAAATCAGATCTCAAATTGAGAGCATATTGGTACAATTTATACTCCTAATTCTTAATTTTCTTGTAATTTTGATCTAAATAAAATTCGCTTTTATAATATTGTTCTAGCATAAATCTAATTAGTATATTCAAAACAGCTGCGCAAGGGATAGAAGAGAGCATTCCAACAAATCCGAAAAGATTTGCGCCTACTAGTAAAGCAAAAATAAGCCACACTGGATGTAATCCAATTTTGTCGCCAATTAACTTAGGAGATAAAGTATTTTCAATTATGCTTCCAATAGCAAATATTATAACCACCATAAAAACTTTTTTGATAGCAAAGAATTGTAAATATGCTACTAAGGATGCACAAATAAATCCACTTAATAGTCCAACAAATGGAATGAATGTTAGAATACCGGTAGTTATACCAATAAAAATACTGAAATTTATTCCTATAGTTGTTAAAGTTATGCAGTAATAAATTGCTAACACCAAACAAACGTTTAATTGGCCTCTAATAAAACCTGAGAGGGCGATATCAATTTTTGATATCAAGGATTTAAAAGATTCTTTAGAGTTTTGCGGTATCACTTTTAATACGCTAGATAAAATATTTTTCCAATCTCTGATAATATAAAATGTAATAAATGGAACTAACACAAGCATGGATAATATATTTATTATTGCCATGCCGGATTGCCAGATTCGTTGAATGAAATTGGAGGTGTAAACGAATATTATGCTAAATAAATTATTTAGATTTTCCTCTACCCTAACCACATAGCTGGGATCTATTAATTCTGCATAGTGTGCAATTACTGGGATTATTTGTGTTTTAACGTATTCTTTATACTTAGGTATTTGTTGAATAAAGTGTTGAATTTGTTCAAAGATTAGAGGTATTACTAGAAGCCACAAAGAAACTAAGCAAATTAATATTAATACAATGATTATTACTGCACTAATTGTTCTATTTATAAAAAATTTTCTTTGCAAGAAATTTGCTAAAGGTACAAAAAAATACGAAAACACAAATGACATTATAAATGGCATCAAAATATTACTTAATGAATAAAAAATCCAAGCAATTAAGCCTATAAATACGATCCAGAATAAAATTTTAGTGTTTTTCATAATATCATTATAGTTTATTATAGAATTAATCTCTATAATCTGCGATTGTAGCAAATATTGCCTATTATTAAAACATAATTATGTATTATAAAAATTTTGTTGATTCTGCAGAGTCTTTGGGGCCATATGAAAATAATCCAGAGATAGTTGTAGGTGTGTCTGGTGGGATTGACTCTTTAGCCTTAGTTTTTCTTGTAAATGATTGGTTACGTTTAGTTAACGGGAGAGTTATTGCTCTTACAGTTAATCATAATTTACGTAAAGAGGCGTTTGATGAAGCGCTATCTGTTCAAAAGTTATTACAGAAAAATAATATTGAGCATCATATTTTGGATTGGCATCACGATAAAGTCGTGAGTAACATTCAGGAAAAGGCAAGAAGAGCAAGGTTAGAATTGCTTACTGATTGGTGTAATAAACATAATATTTTACATTTAATGCTTGCTCAACATAGTCAAGATCAGGCTGAAACTATTCTAATGAAAATATGTCGTGGTTCAGGATTAAATGGTCTAACTGGTATGCCTGCAGTGAATATTGTAAATAAAGTAAGAGTGATTCGTCCATTTTTATCTTTTTCCAAGAGTCAGTTAAAGAGTATTGTGTCGTCTTATGCAAATTGGTGGATAGAAGATTCTTCAAACGATAATCCTAAATTTATGCGCACGGCTGCACGTAGGCTTTTAAGTTCCGTAACTTTATTGAGATTGGTAAATGTTAAAAGCCATAAAAAAGACAATTTGATACAGAGAATGAATTTGCTTGCAGAAAATTTAACTAGAGTTCGTTCTTACTTAGAACAAGAAGCCGCTCGTCATATGGTAATGATGGTTAAAATATTTTCCAATGGTTACTTAGTTATTGATTATAAAAGCTTTTCGAAGATAAATAAAGAGATGGGTTTGACTGTTTTGTCAGCATGCCTTATAACTATCTCAAATGAGCATTTAGTTAGACCAAGACTAGCCTCCTTAGAAAGGATTTGGAATTCGATATCTCATTTAGAATCAAAATCTTTTACATTATGGAAGTGTAAAATAAAACTATCTATAAGTAAAAATATTATAGAGATTTTACCAGAATTAAATACTAGTAAGAAATTTATTCCACTAATGCCTCTTGCACAAAAGCAATTTGATTGTTAAATAATACCATGTAGTCTTATGATATACTAAAAATGATTTCACTTTATGGTCAATAGCCAGTAGTATGTCACAATTGGTTAACTTTATTTTGGTTAGTGAATTATGAATTATAAAAAGAATATTTTGATTTGGATTGCAATTACATTAGCAGTAGTACTAGTTTTTGATTATTTTGGTAATTCAAATTATACTAGCAATGCAGGTTTATCTTTTTCAGAATTTTTACGTAAAGTTGAAGAGAATCAAGTTACTGATGTTGTCATTAGAGGGAATATAATAGATGGTCATTTTTCTGACGCTAGCAGTTTTTCAACTTACTCTCCAGATTATCCTGGCTTAATTGATAATCTAAAGCAATATGACGTGACTATTAGAGCAGAACCTTTGGAAACTAAAATGAATTCTTTATTAGGCATCATTCTTTCATGGTTTCCAATGCTTTTGTTAATTGGAGTATGGATTTTTTTCATGAGACAAATGCAAGGTGGTGCTGGAAAAGCGATGGGCTTTGGTAAATCTAAAGCTAGATTGATGGGAGAAAAATTAGAAAAAGTTACATTCAAAGATGTTGCTGGTATAGACGAAGCAAAAGGAGAGCTTGAAGAAATAGTAGAATTTTTAAAAAATCCTGCAAAATTTCAAGCCTTAGGAGGTAGAATTCCTAAAGGATGTTTATTAGTTGGTAGTCCTGGTACTGGTAAAACTCTTATTGCACGAGCTGTAGCAGGGGAAGCAAATGTTCCTTTTTTTACTATTTCTGGTTCTGATTTTGTTGAAATGTTTGTTGGTGTTGGTGCTAGCAGGGTGCGTGATATGTTTGAGCAGGGTAAAAAACATGCTCCTTGTATTATTTTTATTGATGAAATTGATGCAGTCGGTCGTCACCGTGGCATAGGCTTAGGAGGCGGCAATGACGAAAGAGAGCAAACTTTAAATCAACTGCTTGTTGAAATGGATGGATTTGAGGCTAATGAGAGTGTTATTATTATAGCAGCTACTAATAGACCTGATGTTCTTGATCCTGCACTACTAAGACCAGGTAGATTTGATCGTCAAATTATGGTTCCACTTCCAGATATTAATGGTCGTGAGCAAATACTTAATGTTCATTTAAAAAAAGTTGTTGTTTGTCCAGAAGTGGATGCAAGAGTGATAGCTCGTGGAACTCCAGGTTTTTCTGGCGCTGATTTAGCAAATCTTATTAATGAAGCTGCCTTGCTTGCAGCTAGAGGCAATAAAAAGATAGTTTCAATGAAAGAGCTCGAAGAAGCTAAAGACAAAGTAATGATGGGTCCTGAACGTAGATCAATGGTGATGAGTGAAGAAGAAAAGAAGTTAACAGCTTATCACGAAGGCGGTCATGCTTTGGTTGCACTTCATTCCCCTGAATCTGATCCAATTCATAAGGCTACTATTATTCCACGTGGACGCGCTCTTGGTTTAGTGATGAGACTGCCTGAATCTGACAAATTTTCTGTAACGAGGACAAAGCTTAAATCAGATATTGCTGTTGCTATGGGTGGACGTGTTGCTGAGGAGAAAATTTTTGGTTATAGCCAAGTTACTAGTGGTGCATCTTCTGACATCAAACAAGCAACAAAGATGGCTAGATCAATGGTTAGAGAATGGGGAATGAGTGATGATATTGGTCCAATATTTTATGGCAATGATAGTGCTGATATGTATGCAGGAAGTAACAGTCATAAGCTTTATTCTACTAAAACAGAAGATCTAATTGATCATGAAGTAAAAGCGTTGGTAGAAGAAGGGTATAATGCTGCTAAAAAGATTTTGAATGATTATGAAGATGAATTACATACTATTGCTAAAGCTCTTTTAGCTCGAGAAACTTTGACTGGTCAGGAAATTAGAGAGATGCTACATATACCTGAGCCTACTTCTCATGATTTGAAGACTTCAAAAAAGAAAGCTAATAAAAAGAAAGCTAATGAATCTTCGGAGTAACAAAAATGATTGGTAAAAAGTTTTTTGGTACGGACGGTATTAGAGGCTTGGCAAATTATGGTGTCATGACGGCTGAAACAGCTTTAAAGTTAGGTATGGCAGTTGGAACTCTTTTTAAACGGGGTAATCATCGCCATTTAGTAGTTATTGGTAAAGATACTAGACTTTCAGGATATTTATTAGAGCCTGCTTTAACTTCAGGATTGATATCTGTTGGCATGGATGTGATGTTAGTTGGCCCAATGCCAACTCCTGCAATTGCCATGCTTACTAAATCTTTACGAGCTGATGTAGGAATAATGCTCTCTGCTTCACATAATCCTTATCATGATAATGGTATAAAAATATTTGGACCTGATGGTTTAAAACTTAGCGATCAAACAGAATTGATAATAGAAGGTCTAATGGAAAAATATCCAGAAAGTATGGATTTTGCAGATTCTGTTAATCTTGGTCGAGCGAAAAGATTGGATGATGCTCCGGGTAGGTATGTTGAATATGTAAAAAATAGTTTTCCTAAAGGTAAAACATTAGATGGATTTAGGATTGTAGTGGATGCAGCAAATGGTGCTTCTTACCATATAGCAGGCAAGATTTTTTGGGAGCTTGGAGCAGAAGTAATTAATATAGGTAAAGATCCTGATGGATTTAATATTAATGAAGGTTGCGGTTCTCAATCACCTCAAGCAGCTATTAATGCAGTACTTGAGCACAATGCTGATCTAGGTATAGTTTTGGATGGAGATGCTGATAGGTTATTGCTAGTTGATAATAAAGGTAAGATAGTTGATGGAGACCAAATTCTTGCTGCTATAGCAACTCATATGCAAAATCATGGTTTATTAATTGAAGATACTGTTGTTAGTACATATATGTCTAACCTCGGGTTAGAAAACTATCTTAGTAAAAAAGGTATTAAGTTGATTCGTACTAATGTTGGTGATAGATATGTTGCAGATGTAATGTATAAAGCGGGTTATAACCTTGGTGGGGAACAATCAGGTCATATTATTTTATCTGATTATTCTACTACAGGCGATGGGATAGTAGCAGCATTGACTATTTTAGATTATATAGTTGATAATAAAAACGGTAAATCAGTTTCTGATTTATTTCATTTATTTGAATCAGTTCCACAAGTTACGCATAGCGTTAAATATAACCCAAAAATTCTAGATATCTTAGAACGCCAGAATATTCTCGCTAAAATTCACGAAGCTGAAATTATGTTAATTAATAAAGGGCGTATTTTGGTACGTAAGTCAGGTACTGAGCCTATTATTAGAATAATGGTAGAAAGTTCAGATAAAAGTTTAATTGGTAGCATTATTGTTGGTTTAGAATCAGAAATAAATGAAATTATTTAATGTTAAAAGTTTTTTTATTATCATTGCTTTTAGTGGATTTCTTAAAAGTATAAAATAAGTTTTATTTTAATTTATCCTTTTAAAACTGCATTTTGTTCTATTTTATTAATTTGATCTCTAATCTTTGCTGCTTTTTCGAATTCTAAATTGCTTGCGTGAACTAGCATTTGTTTTTTCATTTGTTTGATTAGCTTATCAGTTTTTTCTGGTGATAACTCTTCATGATCTTCTTTTAAAGATTGTACAGGACTATCTTTTTCATATACTGAAGAAAAGATAGAATTTAAAGATTTACGTATTGATATAGGAGTAATATTGTGCTTTTTATTATATTCAAGTTGAATATTTCGCCGACGTTCAGTTTCAGACAAAGCTTTTTTCATTGAATCAGTCATCACATCAGCATACAAAATTACTTTACCATCAACATTTCTTGCTGCTCTACCTATAGTTTGAATTAGCGATGTTGTAGAACGTAAGAATCCTTCTTTATCGGCATCCAGAATTGCTACTAGAGCGCATTCTGGCACGTCTAATCCTTCTCTTAGCAAGTTAATTCCAACAATTACATCAATATCTCCACGTCGTAAATCACTTATAATCTCAATACGTTCCATAGTTTGTATTTCTGAGTGTAAATAAGAAACTTTTATTCCTATTTCTTGAAAATACTTGGTTAATTCTTCAGCCATTTTTTTAGTTAAAGTAGTAACCAATATTCTATATTTTTGAGCAATAAATTTTTGGACTTCATGTAATAAGTCATCTACTTGATTTGAAGCAGGTCGCACTTCGCATATCGGATCGATTAAACCAGTTGGCCTTATTATTTGTTCTACTATTTCGCCATGGGTTAGACTTATTTCATAATTTGCAGGAGTAGCAGAAACAAAAATTGTTTGTGGACGCATTTCATCCCATTCTTCAAATTTTAATGGGCGGTTATCTAAAGCAGAGGGTAGCCTGAATCCATATTCTACTAAAGTAGTTTTACGAGCACGATCACCATTATACATACCATGAATTTGTGGTACAGTAACATGGCTTTCGTCAATAAATAATAAGGCATTTTTTGGTAAGTATCTAAATAATGTTGGTGGTGGTTTTCCCGCTTCTGCACCATTTAGAAAGCGAGTATAATTCTCAATTCCTTTGCATGATCCTGTTTCAATAAGCATTTCAATATCATATTCAGTTCTTTGTTGAAGTCTTTGGGCCTCTACTAATTTCTTTTGTGTATATAGTTCTTCTAATCTTTCTTTAAGTTCATTCTTAATTTGAGAGATAGCTTTATTAACTATTTCTTTTGGAGTAACATAATGACTACTAGCATAAATTACAGCTTTTTCTAAAATTGCTAACTTATAGCCGGTGATAGACTCAAATTCTGTGATTCTTTCAATTTCATCATCAAAAAATTCTATTTTCCATCCTTTATCTGCATAATGAGCAGGAAAAATGTCAACAACATCACCACGGACTCTAAAGTGTCCACGAGTAAAATCGATATCATTACGCTCATATTGTAAATTTATTAGTGATTTAACTAGATCATCACGCTTCATTTTCATGCCTTTATGAAGACGAATCACCATAGAATAATATAGTTCTGGAGAGCCAATACCATATATACAAGATACTGAAGACACAATAATTACATCTTTGCGTTCAAGCAAAGAACGCGTTGCCGAATGGCGCATTAAATCAATTTGTTCGTTTATAGAGGAATCTTTTTCAATAAACACGTCAGTACGTGGAATATATGCTTCAGGTTGATAATAGTCATAATACGAAACAAAATACTCTACAGCATTATCAGGAAAGAATTCTTTCATTTCTCCATAAAGCTGAGCTGCTAGAGTTTTATTATGCGCCATAATTAATGCAGTTCTTCCAGTTTGCTGAATAATATGTGCCATAGAAAATGTTTTGCCAGAGCCTGTTACTCCAAGCAAAACTTGATTAGACTTATTTTGATTTAAACCAGCTACTAACTCTTGCACTGCTTGTGGTTGGTCGCCAGCAAGCTCAAACGGTGACTTGATTTTAAATTTAGAGTTAGTCATCATAAATTACAATAGTGCTAGTATGTTTAAATTAGCAGGCTATCACAATTATGATAACAATCAAGCATCAAGGTCGATATAATTGAATAGTAATTTAAACTAAATTTCATATAATACGGTGAGTATAAACAATTATACAATATCGAAAGCCTAAAATTTTTAAGAATAGAGATGCCAATAGAAAATCGTGATAAACCTTTTATCATTTAAAAGAAAATAGCGCTTCCTATCCTAACTTGTGTAGAGCCAAAACGAATTGCTGTGCCGAAGTCGTTACTCATTCCCATGCTGATTTGCTCTATATTATTGCGAATAGCAATTTCTCTCAGTAGTGCAAAGTAAGGAAATGTTAGTTTATTTAGTGGAGCTATACCCATGACTCCAGAGATTTCTAAACCAAGGTTCCTGCAAGTTTGAATAAACTTACTTGCTTCTTGCGGAGAAACTCCTGACTTTTGTTCTTCTTCGCCTATGTTAACTTGGATATATAGTTCTGGGTATTTATTCTGTTTTTGCATTTCTTCTATTAATATGACTGCTAAGCTGATACGATCAAGACTTTCAATAACATCAAATAATTCAATTGCTTGCTTTACTTTATTAGTCTGTAACTGGCCTATCATGTGTAATTTAATATTTTGAAATGAAGGTTTAATCTTTGTCCATTTAGAAAAAGCTTCTTGAACTTTATTTTCTCCAAAGTTGATATGGCCATGATTTAATAGCGGTAAGATTTTTTGAAAATTTTGTCCTTTAGTTGCAATTAATAATTTTGGAATTATTGGATTAGCTAATTTTTCATAGCAATGTTTGTAACTATTATGCATAAAGTCTATTTCTTTGAGTAATCTTTGATAACGACTTAATTGAGACATAGTTTTTTACTAAAAATTTAAAATTTATTAATTATTTTGTTGCAATAATGCCACAGTCTTTTTATAAAAAGCATGTTAGCTTATGCAATTTATAGTCATATGCTTGATCACATAAATAAATTCACTGTAAAATTATATATAAGATAACTTTAGTTGTCTGTACATGGGATAAATAATATCCAAATGTAATTAACAATAAAGAGGAGACTGTTATGAAAAGTATATTATTAGCTACAACAGCTTTAGTTACACTGTTTGCAAGTGTTACTTCAGCTCACATGGAGAAATCCATGGAAAAGCCTATGAAAGATTCGGAGGGGTTAAGTGTCTCAATTGGTGGGTTTTTAAATACTCAAGCTATTACCACCAATCAGAAAGGACAATATAGAACTGTTGGTCAAAAAACTTCTATTGCAAATTACACTTATAAGACTGGAGTTACTCCAGGGAATAAAAATTTTGCTTTTAATACTGATTCTTATCTCCACATTAATGTTAAAGATAAAACTGCCAGTGGTATGAAATATGGTGCTCAGCTTGGTATAGTTGGAACAACTGCTGCTCAGTCAGTTGCTGGTAATGAGAGTTATATGGGTAGCTTTCTTTTTGTTGAAGATGAAATTGGAAGATTGGAAGCTGGTAGTAATATTGGTGTAGCAAGCTCAATGCGAGTGGGTGCTGACAGTATTGCGCGAGCTACTGGCGGTATTATCGGTGATTGGGGTAGGTATGTTTCATTAAATACATTTACGCCAGCTAGTGGTTATATTAATCCTGCTGTGGTTTCTAATAACTTTATTACTTCGCCTATTACTGCTTTAACGAATATTGAATTTAGAAGCTCTACTTCCCAATATTCTGTCGAGTTGTCACGTAAGATTACTTATTATACGCCTGAGTATAATGGTTTTCAAGCTGGTATTACATATACTCCGGACGTAACAAATAATGGCTGGGGAATTGTTAATGCTAATAATAACGGTAATAATAACAATAATTATTATAATAATAATAACAATAACAATGGTAATAATAATATTTACAATATAGTTATCCCTAAAAATGCTATTTCTGCTGGTTTAAGCTGGGCTGGAAAATTTGAACATAATCAATCATTGAAAGTTGCTATAGTTGGTGAGACTTCTCAAACAACTGTAGATAATATAGATAAAGCTTTAGGTAATAGTTTTTATGATAATAAATCAATGATAGTTGGGGCAGAGTATTCGTATCAAGATATCTCCTTAGCAGCATCTTATGGTAACCAAGGTAAAAGTGGACTTACTAAAAATCCTATTCCTACTGGAAGTGTTGGGTTGAAAGGTGGTAGCTTTTGGACAGTTGGTGCAGCATATGTACAAGGTCCAGTCGGTACAAGTTTAACTTATATGAGTAGTGAGTTGAATCGTAACAAATTTAATCTAGTTTCCTTAGGAATGGGTTATAAATTAGCTCCTGGTTTATTACCATATTTTGAAGTGAGTTATTTCACGATGAAGCAAAAAACTGCTTATACCGCTCCTGGTTATGCTGGTAACAATAATAACAATAATAGTAATGTAGTTAATGTATTTAGTAATCTTCCAACATCCTATAAAAACAATGGAACTGCATTTATTATTGGTGCGAAACTAAAATTCTAGTTTTTCTTTAAAATTAGGACTTAAAATAAACAGGGTAGCTTAGGCTACCCTTTTGTTTTCTATATATTATATAGTTTTGAATTATATTTTAAATTATACAAAGTTTCCACCTGTCCGAATTTCGTTATGTTAAAAATTGAGTTTTAGATCATATAACAAAAAATGTGATATTTTTGCAACGGTTTAAAAAAAATTATAATTTTTTCTTTTAATGAAATTGTTTTAACTTGCTCTATAAAAAATAGCTGCTATAGATCCTTGCAGGATAACTTAAGTTATCTTTGTTTCTAGTTTAAATATTATAGATGTAATTAACAACAAAGCTTTAAAGGAAAAATTATGAAAAACATATTATTAACAACAACAGCTTTGGCTACATTGTTAACAGGCGTTGCTTCAGCTCATATTGAAAAACCTATGATAGATTCTGAAGGATTAAACGTTTCAGTTGGCGGTAGCTTTGAAGCACAAGCAGGTGCAAGAAGTCAAAAAAAAGCATACACTCTTAATCAACCAAATGGTTATGCACAAGGAATTACTCCAGGTAATAAAAATATTGGATTTGATACTGTTGCAGGAATTCATGCTTCAGTTAAAAACAAAACAGCTGAAGGTACTACATATGGTGCACAAGTTGGTATTTTAGCAACAACACAAAGTCAAAAATCAGCTGGAAAAAGCTCTCTTGATAGAACTTTCTTATTTGTACAGAACGATGATATGGGTAGATTTGAAGCTGGAAGTAACGATGGCGTAGCGAGCACAATGAGAACTGGTGCAGATAGCATCGCTAGAGCTACTGGAGGTATTGACGGTGATTGGTATCATTATGTTGTGTTAACAAACTTAAATAATGGCAATAATCTGAATTTTATTGAGTCTCCTACAACTTATTTAACTAATTATCAAGATAGTGGTTCTCAAGTATTTAACGGTGATGAAAAATCTCGTAAGATTAACTACTATACTCCAATGTATAACGGCTTTCAAGCAGGTTTAACATACATTCCTGATGCTCGCAACTCTGGCCAAGATAATATTGATACACTTAATCAAAACGGTTACACTAAACCAACAGCTAAAAACGCTATTTCTGGTGGTTTAAGCTGGACAGGTAATTTTGATAATAATCAATCATTGAAAGTTTCTGTAGTTGGTGAAACATCTAACACAACATTGACTACTTATGATAAATCTATGGGATACAAGTACTATAATGCTAAGTCAGCGATAGTTGGAGCGCAATATGGTTATGAAGATTTCTCAGTAGCGGCTTCATATGGTAACCAAGGTAAAAGTGGTTTTGTTAAAAACGTTCCTGGAGTTTCTTTAAAAGGTGGTAATTTCTGGACTCTTGGTGCAGCTTATGTTCAAGGACCAGTTGGCGCAAGCTTAACTTATATGAACAGTACTCTTAACAAGAATAAATTTAACTTAATTTCTTTAGGTTTAGATTATCAAGTAGCTCCTGGCTTATTACCATATGCTGAAGTTACATACTTTACTGCAAAAGGGAAAAATATTTATACAGCTCCTGCTGCTGCAACTGCTACAGTAACAGCTATTAATCCTTCTAATATTGCTAGTTCTTATAAAAACAAAGGTACCGCATTTATTCTTGGTACAAAACTAACTTTCTAATTTTTCTTTGAAATTAGAACAAATATCAAGGGCAACTTAGGTTGCCCTTTTTTATTTGTGCTAGATGTCTTAATAGTAAGTATTTTCTCTTTTAAATTAGTATAACTTATAAATTTAATAACCTAAACTATGTAAGGATGATCATCATCAGTTGCTAGATAATGATATTACTTATTTATTAATATTTCATCGATTCTAAAAAATTAGTTGCAACTTTTAACTATTGAATATATACTCTCGCAAATAATAATGTGTATTTTAGGCGGGTTATCCCGCCTTTTTCTTTAGAATTATAATTTTATGCAAATAGAACAAAAGGTTTGTGCAATAATTGAGCCGTCTTTATTAGAATTGGGATATGAGCTAGTACGGATAAAATATTTTAACCTAGGTAAAAAAAATATATTACAGATTATGATTGAAAGATTAGATGGTAAGGCGGTAATTGTAAGCGATTGTGAAAAGGTTAGTCAGACAATATCTGCACTGCTTGATGTTGAAGACCCAATAAGCAGTGGCTATAACCTTGAAGTTAGTTCTGCTGGAATTGATCGTCCTTTGGTTAGGTTAAAAGATTATAATCGTTACAAGGGTTACGAAATTTTAGTAATGCTATACAGACCGATAAATAATAGCAAAAGGTATCAAGGGATATTAGAGGATGCGGTTGAAAATGAAATTAGTTTAAATGTTAAGGGTATTACTCATAAAATTGACATGATGGATATAGATTCTGCAAAATTAGTAATTAATGACAAACTTTTAAAAAATAATCTAGATAACTAGTAATTAGAGGTAAATATTATGAATATTGGTAATACTGAAATGATTCAAATTGCAGATGCAGTTGCTCGTGATAAGGGCATACCGCGTCA
>CAZEVK010000004.1:0-52685 GCA_964515755.1 uncultured Rickettsia sp.
AATGCTCTTTTTATATTTAATTTTTACTAAGACTTGAGATTGCATATACAGTGTTAAAACTGCATTTCAAATATCAACTCAACGCTCTTGGTTTTACAACCAAGCGCGGCATTTGCAGATTTTATTTACAATTTTAAACAGCAAAAACTATAAAATATTTTTATAGTAGGATTGTGTTATATTCTTAGATACATAGTTTGTCAAACACAAAATTAAAAATTTAATGACCTTAGCTTATAAACAGCATTGAAAGAAGCTAGAAAAATTTCAAAACTGTGCTAAGATTAAGCCTTATAAATAAAAAAGAGCCTAGTTATGCAACAATTATCCTTATTGCGCTTATTTGGATTTATTACATTCTTAATAATATACATCGCTTTTCTAGATCCATCTTTTGAGCAATTTATTACCTCTGTAGAGAATCTAAAAAGTATGAAAATACATTATATTTATATTTTATCTTCTTTCAGCTGGTTGATTGGTATTTGGGGATTAGTTTTATTCTTAAACAGTTCTAAAGCTGCTGTGCGTAATTTAACTTGGACTTTATTTATAATCACCAGTCTAATCAATTTTTGTTATTACGAAATATTTGAGAATTCATTTTCCTTATCAAATATCAATAAAATTGACGAAATGTTCCAAAAACTTAGAGAAATCCAAGCTACGAGCTTCTTAAAGTTTATTGGATTAAGCATAGCAATAGCATTGTTTTCTAGGTATATTAAACCACTTAACATTTCTTATAATAAAATTTTTGTGGTGCTTTTAATTGCCACAATAACTTTAAACCTAGTTATAAACTCAGGTAATAATATTCCAATGCCAAGTATTTATGCCGTTATTGGAGTTATAATTTATAAATACTCGCTTTTAATTCTTGGAGTTGCTCCAGCTAAAAAAGTCTAATCTAACTAGCATTAACGCAAGCAATCATTGCCTTTAAATTAGCAATTAAAGGAAAACAATTAACGGTAATATTATTTATGGTAGCTAACATACCTTGCACTATAGCACTAAATTTGTCCATTATACCACTAGTTTGCAATGCTTTAAGAAGAGAATACACAGCGTAGATCGCTGGTATAGTCATCAAATAATACCAATATCTAATAACATTAAAAATTGCTGCTGCACGAATACTAGAGAACAGCCTGTGCATTGCATCAGGAAACGTCTTTAGCCACATAAAAAATTCAAACATTCCTTCCTCTTATTCAAATTAAATAGACTAATAATTTTAGCCATTCTGTATTATTATATTTTTTTTAATACATAACTACAAGCCAAAATTGAAATCAGAGAGAAAACAACTGTAAGCACAAGTAATATCTTAATATCAATAATTAAAATAGAAAAATCAATATTTTCGGTAATTGAGCTCAGGATTGAAGCTACGTATAGCAATAAAATTATAGTTAGTGGCATAACTATTAAACATGAGATTATTACGCCATTACTAATTCTTAAAGTTAGGGCTGAAGCAAAAGTAACTAAAGAAGAAATAGATAATGATAACAAAAACAATGCCATATAAATGTTAAATAGATTTAAAAATAAATTTATATCATAAATAAAGCATAATAATGGAACTGAAATAAGTAGAATTATAAATAATTGCAACCAATGCGCTATAATTTTAGAGATTACAATGCTAATACTAGAATTCCCTGAAATAAGCAATTGTTCTAATGTCGAGTCATTAAAATCTGCTTGAAAAATCGTAGAAGCAGAAAGTAACGCGGCAAAAATGTATGGTAACAAAATAACATTAAATAAATTTAGATTTACTTTAGGATCTCCGTGAGAAAGTATAGAAATTAGCAATAAAGTTGTAATACTAAAAAAAGCCAAACTATTAAAGAAATAGCCATTGCGCAAAAAAGCAATTACCAGATCACGTTTCAATATAGCTACAAAAACATTATTCATTTTTAAATCCCTGAATATCTAAATAATTAACATATGGTAAGCCATCTAGGCCATGACTTGCAATCACTACTATTCCTCGCTCTCTTACTCTAACTTTAATAAGATCTATTAGTAAATCCTGTGCAATTTTATCCAGGTTTATTTCTGGCTCATCTAATAACCATAAATTAGTTTGCGATAATAATAACCGAGCTAACTCAACTTTTCTTTGCCAACCAGCAGAAAGAGACTCAACATTTAGATCTAAAACATTATGAAGCTTAAAATGATAGATTGCGGGTAGAAATAATTCATTAGAGCCTCTTAATTTGCACCAAAAATCTAGATTTTCAAAAACAGTTAATTCTTTTTTTAAAGCATTATTATGACCAATATAACAAACATTTTGTTGAAATGATTGTAAGTCCTTGTTTATATCGATATTATTCCATGAGATCTTTCCAGCTTTATGCTCTATTAATCCAACCAGCATTTTAAGTAAGCAAGTTTTTCCACTACCATTTGCCCCTTTAATTATTAGCAAACTACCTGGTAATAAAGTAAAGCCAACATTTTTGAAAATAATTCCATAATTATTTTCTAAACTTAAATTTTGACAAGTTAGCACTATTTACTCCTTTGACAGAATCTTATTGAAAGTTTATTATAACTAAGATAATCACAAAGCAAACCCTTAATATTTCTGGAGATAAAATGAATAATAGTACAAAAAAACTTATGGTAGCTAAAAAGTTTAAAACTAGTACCCTTGAATACCAGTACTATAGTTTGCAATCAGCAGCTGATCAAGTATCTCGTGATATAAGTACATTGCCAATCACATTAAAAATCTTATTAGAAAATTTATTGCGTAATCAAGACAGTAAAACCGTCTTTATTGAAGATATAACTGCATTAATGGATTGGGTTAAAACTAAAGGCTCAAATCACGAAATTGCATTCAGACCAGCACGAGTTCTAATGCAAGATTTCACTGGCGTACCAGCAATTGTAGATTTGGCGGCTATGCGTGACGCGATGGTTAATCTTGGAGGAAAACCGCAAAAAATTAATCCCTTATCTCCCGTAGATTTAGTAATCGATCATTCTGTACAAGTAGATTATTATGGACATGAGGATTCATTCGAAAAAAATGTAAAAATAGAGTTTGATCGCAACAAAGAACGTTATGAATTTTTAAGATGGGGACAGGAAGCATTTGATAATTTTAGAGTTGTGCCGCCTGGAACAGGGATCTGTCACCAAATCAATTTGGAATATCTTGCCAAAGTAGTTTGGTCATCAAAAGTTGATGACGTATTAACTGCATATCCTGATACCGTATTTGGTACAGATAGCCACACCACCATGATTAATGGTTTAGCCGTATTAGGCTGGGGAGTTGGCGGAATTGAAGCTGAAGCTGCAATGCTTGGTCAACCAACTTCAATGGTAATACCAGAGGTTATAGGCTTTAAATTAAGAGGAAAACTATCTGAAGGGGTTACCGCGACTGACTTAGTACTAACCATAACAAATATACTACGTAAAAAAGGCGTAGTTGGTAAATTTGTTGAATTCTTTGGCAATGGTTTGCAGCATCTATCACTAGCTGATCGCGCAACTATTGCAAATATGGCACCAGAATATGGTGCCACTTGTGGATATTTTCCAATAGATCAAGAAACACTAAATTATTTATATCTTTCCGGAAGAGAACAAGAGCAGATTGATCTCGTTGAACAATACGCAAAGCTACAAGGCATTTGGCATGATGAGAATAGTATTGAACCAATATTTACCGATATCGTTGAATTAGATTTAGCTACCGTTGAACCTTGTATAGCTGGACCAAAACGTCCACAAGATAAAATTGTTTTAGATGAAGTGAAAAACTCTTTATTAAAAGAATTAGAAACATCGCTTTCAAAAGATCATTCCATTGAAACAAAATATCAGGTTGATTGCAAAGACTATAAACTTGGACATGGAGACTTGGTTATTGCGGCTATTACTAGCTGTACAAATACTTCTAATCCATCTGTAATGCTTGCTGCAGGATTAGTCGCAAGAAAAGCTGTAGAAAAAGGTATGAACGTTAAACCATGGGTAAAAACTTCATTGGCTCCAGGATCGAAAGTAGTAACTGAATATTTAGCTGCTACTAATTTACAAAATGATTTAGACAAAATTGGTTTCTCTTTAGTTGGTTATGGCTGTACTACCTGCATTGGTAACTCAGGCCCATTAGATAAATTTATTGAAGATGTAATTACTGCTAATCAATTAACTGTATCAGCAGTGCTATCAGGAAATCGAAATTTTGAAGGTAGAATTCACCCCTTCGTTAGAGCAAATTATCTAGCTTCACCACCATTAGTTGTGGCATATGCTTTAGCTGGTACAGTTAACATTGATTTAGCCAAAGATCCTCTTGGAAAAGATAAAAATGGTAATAATGTTTATTTAAAAGACATTTGGCCATCAAACGAAGAAGTTATTGAGCTAGTAAAAAAGTGCGTTACTCCAAAAATGTTTAGGGAAAAGTATCAAGATGTTTTCTCAGGCGATAAATTATGGCAAAGCATTAATGTTGCTAAAACTATGACTTATAATTGGAATGATAAAAGCACTTATGTTAAAAACCCTCCATATTTTGATAACATGGTAAAAACACCAGGTACAATTTCTGAAGTCAGATCAGCAAAATTACTTGCATTGCTTGGTGATAGCATTACCACTGATCATATTTCACCAGCAGGCAATATTGCAAAAACTAGCCCTGCAGCAAAATACTTGCAAGAACATGGTGTGCAAACAACTGATTTTAACTCTTACGGTGCAAGACGCGGTAATCATGAAGTAATGATGCGCGGTACCTTTGCTAACATTAGAATCAAAAATGAACTTGTCCCAGGTATCGAAGGCGGAGTTACTACTTATATGCCTACAAAAGAGGTGATGAGCATTTATGATGCCGCAATGAAGTATAGAGAAAACCGTATTCCGCTTATCATTATCGCTGGCAAAGAATATGGCACTGGCTCATCCAGAGACTGGGCAGCAAAAGGCCCTTCTCTCCTTGGAGTAAAAGCGGTGATAGCCGAAAGCTTCGAACGCATTCATCGTTCCAATTTGGTAGGAATGGGTGTATTACCAATTGTATTTAAAGGTGGAGTTACTCGTAAAGATTTAGCTCTAGAAGGAGATGAAACCTTTGATTTACTTGGTCTTTCTCCGGAAATGAAGCCAAAATCTGAGGTAAAATTAGTAATTCATTATGCAAACAATAAACGTAAGGAATTCGAACTCATCTGTCGCGTTGATACTATTCAGGAAATTGAGTATCTTAAACACAACGGAGTTCTTCCTTATATGATTAGGGAATTAATTTAAAGCTTAATATATTTAATTGTAAATCTTACACATTGATATAAGCTTATAATTAAAAATAGGAATTGATATTAATATGGTATTTATTTTCATTCTTTTATTAATAAATCTTTTGATTATTTGGTTTAATAATAGAAAGGCTGCTGTATCTATATTAATACTCAACTTGATAGTTGGCTGCACTTTATTTTTTCATCATATCTCTTCTAGTCTTGATATTCAGCTTTAAGGAATGCGTATATGAAATCAAAATTTATTATAAAATATATTGATTTTTTTGAAATTGCTGGCCTTTGGCTTTTAATAACTTTAGCGCTATTAATTCAATTCTATTTAAATGAGCTACCTTGCCCTTTATGTTTATTACAAAGATTTGGATTTATGGGGATGATGGTAACATTATGCTTAAATTTCCGCTTTGGATATAAAGCAAGTCATGTTAATCTTTCATTATTATTTGCAATATTTACCTCTTTTGTTGCGCTTAGACAGATAGCCTTACATGCTATTCCTGGGACAGGATCATATGGCAGCGCTATATTTGGATTACATTTATACACATGGTCGTTTATAATTTCTATGGCATTTGTTATTTTCAATAGTTTAATTCTAAGTTTAATGGCTCTTAAAGGAGAAAGACCTACTGCTAATAAAACTTTAAAAATCATTCAAAAAGTTTCATTTCTTTTAGTCGGAACAATTATTACTATCAATATAATCTCCACTTTTTTAGAATGCGGCTTTTCTCAATGCCCAGATAATCCTACATCTTATTTGTGGTAAAGTCGGTAAAACTTTACAGCACTTTAAATCTAGAGTAAAACAACTGATAGATTACTTATTATCTTGAGGTTGATATGGTTACAAAAATTCATGGTATGCTCACTGCTCTCATTACGCCATTTAAAAATAATAAAATAGACGAAAGTGCTTATGAGAAGTTAATAGAGCATCAAATTAAAAGCGGTATACATGGTTTAGTACCATGCGGCTCTACAGGAGAATTTGCTACTTTAGAAGAGCAAGAAATCTTACAAACAATCAAATTATGTGTAGAAGTTGCTAATAAGCGGATTCCAGTTATAGCCGGCATTGGTACCAATAACACAATAAAAACTGTCAACTTTGCTCAAATAGTTTCAAAACTTGGCGTTGATGCTGTTATGGCAGTAGTACCATATTATAATAAACCATCACAAAAAGGGCTATACGAACATTATAAATTAATTCACGATGCTATTAATATAGGTCTGGTATTGTATAATGTTCCTGGTAGAACCGTTACTGATCTATTACCAGCTACCACAGCACAATTAGCAAGATTACCACGAGTAATAGCACTTAAGGATGCTACAGCTAATTTAGAGCGCCCTTTGCAGATATTAAGTCAATTACAAAATACGAATTTTACTTTACTTAGCGGCGATGATGTTACTTTTGTAGCGCATAATATTAACGGTGGACATGGCTCCATCTCTGTTGCTTCAAATGTAGTGCCTAAGCAAATGGTACAAATTCAAAATTTATGCCAACAGGGTAAATATAATCAAGCATTAGAGCTTCATATGAAGCTTTTACCTCTCTACGACATATTATTCTGCGAATCTAATCCAGTACCAGTAAAATATGCGTTAGAGTTGATGGGAGTATGCTCTAGCGCGGTAAGATTACCATTATGGGAATTAAGTGATGGAAATAAGGAAAAAGTAAGAAATGTACTCAAGAAATTAGAATTAATATGAGAGTCATATCCTCAAATCGCAAAGCAAGTTTTAATTACTTTATTAATGATAAGTTCGAAGCAGGAATTGTTTTAACTGGGAGTGAGATAAAATCTTTGCGAAACGGCAAAGCTAGTATAGAAGAGGCTTACATTAGCGACTATAAAGGAGAATTATATCTAATAAATTCTAATATTTCAAAATACGCACAATCTAATCAATTTAATCATGACGAAAAAAGACAAAGAAAGTTATTATTGCATTCTAAACAAATTAATAAATTTCTTGGATTTCTTAAGATCAAGGGTAATACCATCATACCTTTAAAGATGTATTTTAACGACAAAAATCGTGTAAAAGTTGAAATTGCAGTTGCTTCTGGTAAAAAACTTTTTGATAAAAGAGCTACCATTAAAGAGCGAGATTGGCAGAGGGAAAAAGGTAGGTTGTTAAGAAATGGTAAATAAAATTTTTACAATTAGCTCTTGGAGCAATTGAATTTTTATGATACAATGCGACTTGTTAATTCAACTACTTTGTGCAAAATCTAAAAGGAGAAATGTGTATGTTAGCTGATGTAAACTTTAAAGCCGGAGATAGTGTTGTTTACCCATCGCATGGCGTTGGAAAAATAATAGAGATTGAATCACAAGCAATAGGCGGTATCGAAATGCAACTCTATGTGATTCATTTTGAAAGAGAAAAAATGTCTTTAAGAATTCCTGTTAGAAAAGCAAAAAAATCAGGCTTAAGAGCGCTAAGTAATTATGGTGACGTTGAAAAAGTACTAAATGTGCTTCGTAGTCGTCCTAAAACAAGCAAAGGAATGTGGAGTAGAAGAGCAACAGAATACGAAACAAAAATTAACTCTGGCGAACTCTCTTTAATCGCAGAAGTAGTAAGAGACCTATATAAAAATGTAGATGATCCAGATCGTTCTTATAGTGAAAGATTGATTTACGAGTCAGCTCTTAATCGTTTGTCTAGCGAATTTGCAGCTTTAAATGGTGTTGAACGTGATATAGCAATTACTCAAATCGTTGATGTAATAAGAGAAAAACAAGCAGCGTAGTAGTAGCGCTTTTTTAAATATTAAATAGTCCCTCCCTTGCGGGACTATTTTTTTATCTGTAATACTTGATTCATAAACTTAACACCAACATTAATTCCATTATTATTAATTTTGTGTCCAAGATTAGGAATAACTTCGCCATCAACGTTCACACCTACAGAATTTAGCTGTGTACAAGCATCATAAAAATAATTAATAGTTACTACTTGATCATCTTTACCGTGAATTAATTTCACTGGAGGATATGATGTTATCTCATCTTTTAAATATTCTGGCAATGTTAGCGCACCACTATACCCTACTTTGCTCTTCGCAAGCCTACATGTAATGCAATTCTTGTTCTCTGAGAAAAACCCAATTAACATAATATGCTTATCCAAAAGACTGTGTTCATGCAATTTCTGATCAATAAATCTATTTAGAATCTGTTCGGTTTTTTTTGCAGTTTTATGAATATTTTCGGGTGTCCAATCTCCATCATAACGCAACCAATCGTATTTATTATTATAGCCTTTACACTCATGCGGGCCATTAGGTGCATAAAAATGTGCATCAGGAAATTTAGGAGATACAAAGTTTACAAACAATCGAATCATCATATGCTCGCCACACATTGCAAAGCCATGCAGTAAGAATATCAATTGTTTTGTATACCGCTAATTGATGGAACTTCATAGGAAAACAAAGACTGGGACATTTACTTATTCTTGGTAGCCATCATTATATAATTAATATCAAGATTATCCGAAAGGCTCCATTTATTACTAGTAATCGGGCTATAAGAGCAACCTTTTATTTCAATTACAGATAAATCATTTTTAAATAAAAATTCAGCAATCTCTGATGGCTTAAGAAATTTACTCCAATCATGTGTACCAACAGGCACCCAACGAAAAATATACTCAGCTCCAATAATAGCTGCTAAATAGCTTTTAACAGTGCGATTGATTGTTGCCATAAATAAAATACCACCTGGTTTAATCAATTTACATACATTAGACATAAAACTGGCTAAATCAGATACATGCTCTACTATTTCCATAGCCATTACTACATCAAATCTTGCCTTCTTTTTAGCTAAATCTTCTACTGCTAAACACTCATAATCAATATCTAATCCAGATATTTTAGCATGCGCTTTTGCCACCTTAATTGCTTTATCGCTCGCGTCAATGCCTAAAACTTTACCTCCAAGACGTGCTACTGGCTCTGACAAAATACCACCACCGCAACCAACATCAAGAAAACTTAAGCCTGAGAAAGAATTTGCTGTAGTAGGCTTACGAAAATGAGAGAGAGTTTTATCTTTAATATATTTAATTCTTATAGGATTTAAAGCATGCAATGTTTTAAAATCCCCTTTTTCATTCCACCATTGATCAGATAAATCAGAAAATTTTTCTACTTCCGCTTTATCTACACTTTTCATATATTTCCTAATTATTGCAGAATCGAAAGTAAGTCTTTAACAGGTGCCAATTTTTCTACATGACCTTGTAGTTCATTCTGTAATTCCTTTGGTAAAAATTGCTTGATCTTATCAGTAGATTCCTGAATAACTAGATCAGCAAAAAACTTATTCCATAAAAATCCAAATTCTTGAGAACTATACTGACCAACCGCGGGATAACGACTGTTTATATTTTTTCGCGCTGATATAGTGATATTAATAGAATTTGAAGTAGGCTCGTCTGAAACTTGCTTAATAAATGACTGAATTTCACCTCTAGAGCGTTGCGAAAGATCAAGTGCAGAGCCACCAATAAAAAATTTATGACCGAGCACAGTGGTAATTCTTTGCGCATATCCAAAAACATCATTTAAAATAATACCGTAACCATTAAGAGCAAGTTTCATATTATAAGCCTGCTGCTGATCTTTTTGCTGTAAATCACCTGATAGTTCTAATGAATAAGGCTCAACCATGAAAGCTAGCTTCTTTACTGTTACATCATAATCTGAACTGTTGCTAGATTTAATTTGTAAATTAACATTATTATGTATTTGTCCAAAAGTTTGTAATCTAGGTACATAAGCTGCATATACGCTAGCATTATTCGTGATGAAGGTGTTTTTGATTTCATCAGATATTACTCCAAGAATAGAACGGTTACCAACTGATTTTTGAATGCTAGAACCAGTTCTAAAGCTCTGTACATATTGCTTCATCAATTGGTACCATCGATCACTAAAATTACTATCGCTAGTTAAATTTAGGTTTAGTACCTTGCTATCATTTATTACATCCCCCTTAATATTTACATTCATTACACTATCTTGTAACTGAAGTTTATTTACATCTAATCTAAAATTAGAGGCAGAAAGATTGCCATCGTAACTTAAATCCATAAAATAATTTATTTTACCGAGCTGCGATAAATTAAACACTGAAAAATAATTTATGACGTTGGGATCAATTGTATTTACAATGCTACTAATTGCATCGGTCTTACTAATATTATGCCATAAACTTAAAGCAGCATTGGTAAAATTAGCATTCACAACATTCTGTTTTAAAGAAAGCTTGATAGAGTCCTGATCCTGATAATTTTGAATGTCTAACTGCAACTTATCAGCAGAAAATAGTGACTGATTACCATTTATTGTTTTAATACTACATTGAGCAGCTTTAACACTTATTTCCTTAATCAAGTTAAATATTTCTTTAGGGTTATCACTTAAGGCCATAACTCTCTTTAGTCCTTCACCGTATAACGGTGTTTGATGTAGGGTTATTCTGTATTTAGTATTCTGCGCAGCATCAGCATTGATATTAAATTTATAATCATTAATTGTACCTTTAATTGATATACCACCTGTAGAAACTAAATCGATAGATTTAACAAGCCACCCTACTGATAATTGAAAATCACCATTAAATTGCACATCATAAATTGCTTTAACATTTTTACTGCTTTCAATAAAACGAAAATGAGGCTTGCTTAACTTAAGAGAAAAATCAAAAGGAAAACCACTTACTTTAACAACATAACCACTATCGACTTGTATTTTTTCACTATTTAAGTCGTTTATTGATTCTTTAATCTTGTTTTCGATTACTGTTGCTACTACAAACCATAGCGCACA
This sequence comes from uncultured Rickettsia sp., assembly GCA_964515755.1. Classification (GTDB taxonomy): domain Bacteria; phylum Pseudomonadota; class Alphaproteobacteria; order Rickettsiales; family JABSSG01; genus JAGVLN01. The sequence goes on from CAZEVK010000004.1 coordinate 11,185, forward strand.
GTAGATTAAAATAAGAGCTAAAAAAACAAGAGTTATTTTACGCATGATACCAAAATTAATAACATTATCAGTTTAATGATAGCTGGTTATCAGCCATAGTCAATATTAACTATCCTTATGGAATTGATCTAACACCGCATCCATATAATCGTCAGTTGTTAACCACTTATCTGGACTACCCGACAATAAAGCAAGATCTTTGGTCATTTTTCCTGATTCAATCGCTTTAATACAACTATTTTCTAATTTATTAGCAAAATTTACTAAGGCAGTATTATTATCAAATTGACCTCTGTATATTAACCCTCTAGTCCAGGCAAAAATTGATGCTACCGGATTAGTAGAGGTTTTATTGCCTTTTAGATACTCACGATAATGTCTAGTTACCGTGCCATGCGCTGCCTCTGTTTCAACAGTTTTACCGTCAGGTGATAATAACACTGATGTCATTAAACCCAAAGACCCAAAACCTTGTGCTACAATATCTGACTGAACATCCCCATCATAATTTTTACAAGCCCAAACATAACCACCCTCAGACTTAATTGCAAAAGCTACCATATCGTCAATTAAACGATGTTCGTAAGTAAGTTTAGCTGTAGCAAATTTTTCTTTAAATTCAGTTGAGTAGATTTTTTCAAAAATATCCTTAAATCTACCATCATATTTTTTTAAAATCGTATTTTTAGTAGCAAAATAAAGTGGTTTTTGCTTTAATAATGAGTAATTGAAACAAGCTTTAGCAAATGACTCAATTGATTTATCAAAATTATACATCGAAAGTGCAACACCACTAACAGGAAAATCAACTACGTCTAATTCTTGAACAACACCATCTTGACCATAAAAACTTAATTTTAACTTCCCAGGTTGCTTTATCTCCATCTCAGCGGCTTTATACTGATCACCAAAAGCATGACGTGCAACAATTATAGGTTGGTTCCAGCTTTTAACTAGCCGAGGTATATTTTTACAAACTATTGGCTCTCTAAATATCGTTCCGTCTAAAATATTACGAATAGTTCCATTTGGCGATGGCCACATTTTTTTTAAACCGAACTCTTGAACACGATTATCATCAGGAGTAATAGTGGCACATTTAATACCGACACCATATTGCTTTATAGCATTTGCAGCATCTTTAGTAATTTGATCATCACTCTCATCACGCTTCATTACAGATAAATCATAGTATTTAATATCTATATCTAAAAAAGGTAAAATAAATTTGGTTTTAATACTTTCCCAAATTATTCTGGTCATCTCATCACCATCAATCTCCACGATTGGATTCGCTACTTTAATTTTCATATTATCCATCTATATATTATTAAGAAAACTTACATTAAATTAATTACTAGAAATATACAACTCTAACTCGAAAAACTAAATTTGAATTAAAACACCAAGCTTAACATTTAAATCTAAGTATTTTCTTTTTCACTAAATTTATTTACAAATTTGCTTATGTCTTTGCGGTTATAAGGTTTTGTAAAAAATCCAATAGCTCCCTGCTGTATAGCTTTAAAGTGATCATCCTTATCCGCACTAGCACTTTGAACAATTACAGGAATATTAGCGAGAGACTCATCAGATCTTATTTTTTTCAACACATCTAAACCATGCATATCAGGCATCATTAAATCTAGAAATATAAAATCAATTTCACTTGAATGCTTGCTAAGATAATCTAATGCTTCTGCTCCTGTATATGAGCTAATCATTTCATATCTATCATTCTTTAAAATCATTCGGATTATATTATGGGATAAATCATCATCATCAATCATTAAAGCAGTACCCTTTATTGAATCAGAAGAATCTTTTGCTATATTAGAGTCTACTTTTATAGAATTAGAATCAGTATCTTTAGTAAGCTGCATAATTTTTAGTCGTGGTAATGTAAAATGAAAAGAAGATCCTATAATTTTATTTTCAGCCCATATTTTTCCATTATGAGCAGCAATAATTTCCTTACAAATTGATAAACCCAAACCTGTACCACCTGCATAATTTTTGGTTTTACTACTTTGTACAAAAGGATTAAATATTTCCTCTAACTCTTCTTCTGGTATTCCGATCCCTTCATCTTCAATAACAACTTCTAGATTTTTACCTTGAGTTCTTAAAGAAATGATGACTTTACCGGATTTAGTAAATTTGAAAGCATTCCCCATCAAATTGCGTAAAACTTGAGCAATTCTTTCTGGATCCATCATCACAGTGCTATCTAATCCCATTTGTATATTGGTTTCAATAACAATATTTTTATATTGATTAAGATAAAGAGATTCACATTCCACAATCATTTCTCTCAATGATTCTTCAAGACTACTTTCTACCATTCTCATATTCATTCTCCCTGATGTAAATTTTGATAAATCTAAAATACTATTCATTATCATTAGCAAACGCTTACCTGATTGAGCAACAACTTTCATACTTTTATAGCGTTCATTTTCAGAAGACTCATACCAGTTTTCCAGTAATAATTCTGACAAATTTAATATGCCATTAATTGGCGTACGTACTTCATGACTTATATTATTTAGAAAGTCAGTTTTTATATTTAAAGCTTTTTCTAACTCTTCTGACTTTTTCATTAATTTAATGTTAGCTGCTTTTTCTTCCGCCAAAATTTTATTTTGGTATATTTTCCTTTTTTTGTTAGAACAAATCACTAGGTAATATATCGGAGCACTATAACTACCAAATATCGCTATCAAATTACTTGGTAAAATTGGATTATCATTAGTAAAATAAAATGCTAGGTATGCTAATAATACACCAGTCAATACAAGAAAAATATAAGCAACCCAGTCTACAAAAAACGTTAACGATACTATCCCAACCAATCCATTTATTTGCCATATATTTGATTGTGGGTTTTGAAAAAGCATAAAAAAAAAGAAAAATGGTAAAGAATAAATCAGAGTTAAATACCAATATATTGGCAAAAATCTTCTAACTGATTTTGGCCAGAAATCTTTAAGTATTAATCCCAAGCCAAGTGTAGTAACTATAACTCTCAAAGTTAAATTTTCATAGCCGGTAGGATGCGCTATTATCACGTTGAAGATGTAAAATCCTAAATAACAAACAATAGTTGCATAACCAAATATAACAAAAAAACTCTCAGATTCTTTGGCATCTTTTAACATACTTTCCCAAAGTTTACTGAACCAATTAGTAATTGTTTTGTTAAGCATGTTTTTATGCAACTAAATTAGATCTATTTAAAGTTCTGCTCATAAAATTATTGTTAAGTTTAATTACCTGACCATCATTTTTACTGTAAAGTACAGCTTCGCAAACCCCAATAAACAGCATCGCCATAAAAAATTGATACTGTATTAATGGTACGCTACTTCTGCCACCACCACTAAAATTAACTGGAAAACCACAATTTAGTAAATATAATCCATTATAATAAACATCATCGTGTGTATTCCATTTTTTACCAGATAACTGTCTAAATTTTACTCCGTCAAATTCTCTATCAGATGAAGATACGCTTACTAAAGTGGCTCCTTCTCTTAAAGAGTCATAATAATGGTGACTCATTATTTTATTACCAGTGGCACCAATAATTATATCAAAATTGCTAAAATCAAGATGGTCAATTTCACTAAGCTCTTTAGTAGAATCGTAAACTTTTGTATTATGTTGAGAACAATCATTTTTTAGCATTTTACGCACAGCTTTTCCGATTGCACCCGAACCAACTACTAAAATATCTTTAGAACTCATAGATGAAATGTTAAGCTTTGCTTCAAGATTATCCGTTATAGCTTTTGCAATTAAAGGAGATTCAAATTCTAATTTTGATCTAGATTGAGCCACATCAATCACTGGAAAATTTAATACCATAGCTGCTAATCTCCGATACCCCGATGATGTATATTCAACCCCACAAATATTAGTATAATCTTTAGCTAAATATTGAGCTGCAGCAATCAACGCTCCGCCATCATCTAATATAATAATTTTTGCATCTTTAGCAGGTTGCATTCTCTGTATTTGACTTTGTAAAAAGCTTGTAATCGACTCTTTGAATTGTTGATCAAATGATTTATCAGAATCAAACTCTATGCTTGATTTACAAACAAATATCCCCTCTTTAATCATGTTTTCCATGGTTTTCTCATCGCTAGAATAACATTTACCTATCAATGCAATATTATTCTCATCTAAACCAAGATTTATCATTGAACGAATCATCATATGTGCTGAAGGCAGGATATGGTGGCATGCTATAAGATATGCATTTTTTAGATGATCTCTGGGGAATAAATTTTCACTATATTCTATCGCCGGTAAAAGCATATGCCCTGAATAATGTACATACTCTTTGCGATCGTAAGAGTTTGGCTTCATATAATCACCATCAACTTTCAATTACAAAAACAATAAGTTAATTTTCATTTCATGTCAATCCTTAACAACACCTAATATATTTTTGTTATTTAGAAGATTTACTCTGTATAAGCGTGAATTTTTGAATCCTTTTAAACGCAAAACTTAGTTTATTATCACTCATGATAATATTTAACTGTTTTTTATTACTTTCTTTAATCCATGATAGGCTTTTAATGACTCTTCTCTAGATGCTTTGAGATTCACAATTGGCATTGGATAAGTTTTTCCTAAAGTGATACCAGCTGATTTTAAAATACGCTCATCAGCTTCCCATGGCTGAAATAAAAATTCTCTAGATAAATGCTTTAGTTCTGGTATAAAATGACGTGTATATTCACCCTCTGGATCAAATTTTTCTCCTTGAGTAATTGGGTTAAATATCCTGAAATATGGCGCCGCATCTACTCCAGATCCAGCAACCCACTGCCAACTTGCGCTATTATTTGCAAGATCAGCATCAACTAAGCAGTCCCAAAACCATTCTTGTCCGTAATGCCAATGCACTAATAAATTTTTTACTAAGAAAGACCCCACAATCATTCTAACCCTGTTGTGCATATAACCAGTTTGCCAAAGTTCACGCATACCAGCATCTATAATAGGAAATCCTGTTTTTCCTTTTTGCCATGCTTTTATAAAATTTTTGTCATTTTTCCATGGAAATTGATCAAAACTAGATTGAAAATTTTTTTGTGGTAATTGAGGAAAATGATAAAGAAGATAATAAGAAAATTCTCGCCAACAAATCTCGCTCAAGAACTGATCTACATCTTTTGAATAAGAGTAATCTATTGCTTTCTTAGCTTGTGCACCATACCAAACTTGATTAGGCGAAATTTCTCCAAAATGTAAATGTGGAGATAGCTTAGAAGTATTCTTCTTTGCAGGATAATTCCTACCATCTTTATAATTTAACAAATCGTTTTCTAAAAATTCTTGAAATTTTTTCTGTGCGCTAACTTCACCCACATCCCAGTAATTTTCCATTTTTTTATACCAATTTTTGTCTGGTAATAATTTAAATTCATCTAGTTTTTGGCTCGAAACTTTTAGTAAAGAAAGCTTTTGAGGTTTTGGCAATATTTCTCTAGGTTTAGAAGCACGTAAGCAACCATTACGATAAAACGGGGTATAAACTTTATAAAAGCTTTTATCACTTTTTAATATTTTCCATGGCTCCCATAGCAAAGATCCATTAAAGCTTTTACACTCAACCTCTAAAGTTTTTTTTATTTCCGTATCAGCTTTAATCCTCCAAGGCTCATAACATCTATTCCAATAAACAGCACCTATGTCATTTTCATTAATAAGATTCTTAAGTATAATTTTTGAATCACCCATATAAAAATTAAGTTTATTGTCTAAAGATCTGTCCAGACTCTTTAGAGAATTATACAACCACCATTTACTAGCACCGCCCATTTTACCAGCATTTGCAATCTCATCATCTAATATATAAATTGGAAGTACCAAACCATTTTTAGCAGCTTCAAAAAGACCAGGATTATCCGATAATCTTAAATCTTGTCTAAACCAAAAAATAGTAATTTTATTAGTCATTTTGTTCTTGAGATAAAAGTATATTCTATATACATACCACTAAATTTTTATAAAGGTCAAATTTTGTATGATTTAAAAACTTTTGATTTAAGCATTATGATATTTCACAACAATACTAAAACTTTTGTGAAGTTAACCCTGCTGAATTTGCAAACCGTTTTATATAATGAAAATGATTATCAAGTAAAGTAGTTAAATATGAATACCAAAACTAATCATTTAGAAATCTATATCATGAGTTGAATTATACATATCGCCCGCAATACAGATCATAGTATTGTTACTATCTTTTATTGGTAAAGACTGTAAAGATATTATATTAGTATCATCAGCTCCAATATAATTCTGAATAATCTCATGAGCATTGTGAGAAACTTGATCAATAATATTTTCTATCCATTTACCAGCATTGTCTCCAATGTTATCAGCTCCAATGTAATTCTGAATAATCTCATATATAGCCTTTGTAGCTGTAAGTGCTGATAGGACTTTATGAACTCTATCATCAAGGTTTATGTACTTTCTTGCCAGCGCCAAAAGTGGGCCTGCTTGCCATACCAATATTCCTATTTTAAAAATATCTTCTCCCGCATCACCTATATTAGGAAGCTTAAAGATTGATTTAGTCTCATTATTAACTTCACCCTTAATTAAATATTCAACCTGATCTCCTATATATTCCGCTGGTCCAGACACTACAAACCAAGAAGCACTTATAGCAGCAAAACGCAATGTTATACTACTTTGAATCATATATGCACCGGTTATAGCGCTTAGTTTTATTGAATCCTCACATACATCATCAACATGATGATAAAAGAAATTTTTAGAAGTGTTAAAAGCATCACCTATAGAAATAGCTATCTGATTAAAGGGATTTTTTACAATATTTGATCTCATGCATTCTCATTTATAAATTAATAATTAATGAAAATTAGTATATAGAAAATTATTTTAGCGTCAATTACCTTTTTAAGAATATAATTACATTTACATATTAAGTTGGGGTTAAAGAGCAAAAATATGACTAAATTTTTTATTACAACTTTGGTTTAATATGGTTTCTAGCAAATGATAAATAATCTTCTTTTTTATTTTTTAGTTTTTTATTAAAAATTAAAATAGCATAAATTCAAAAATATTAAATCATTTATTGCTATATATTAATTATCAGAGACAAATCAATGACACCGAAAAGGTTCCAAAATTAAAGTATAACTCTTAATTTCTAAACTACTCTGTTTCAGTATTAGTATAGGGCTAATTTTAAGCACCTAAAAAGTAATAAGATAATAAGTAGTATTATAAAATTCAACAATCATAATACTTCTTACGTCAAAGCAGAGTTGGATAAATATATGTGCTAATCTAGCTGTATATATTTTAGTGATTAAAATAGCTATCACATTGGTGCAACCGGCGGGATTTGAACCTGCGACCCCAAGATTAGGAATCTTGTGCTCTATCCAACTGAGCTACAGCTGCACACTATTATCTATAACTAAATTCAATGATTTTGTCACCAATATTAGAAACTATCTTTTTGAATAATTTTATTCAAAACCGTATACTCAAATAAAACCTTATGATCAGTATTTTTAGATTTGCACAGTAACTCTAAATCTGTAAGCACAGTAATAATATCTTGTAATTGCATAAGAGAATATCTTTTAAGACAGTTCGTAAATTTTGGAACATATTTAAAAAAAACTTGTGGAGTAATCTTTTGCATTGCTTGCTCTAATGTCATGCCATTTTTTATAAAACTCTGCACTTTAAGCAATTGCTGAAAACACCTAGCAATTGATCTGATAACAGTAATAATGTTAGTTTTACTATCCAACAACTGTCTTAGCCTTAAATCAAAATCCGTACTGTTTCCTAAAGCAACATCAAAACAAAAATCATCAATTGAACAACTACCTGACAAGCTTATTAATTTTTTTGTCTGTTCAAGAGATACTTTACCTGTCTCTTGAGCAAATAATATTAATTTATCCAACTCAGATAACAGCACTAAACGATCAAAATTAACATTTGCTACCAAATAATCTAAAGTCTCTTTATCTATATTAATTTTATGTTGTTTTAACTTACTTTCAACGATTGCTTTAGTTGTTGCATATTCATCGTGATAACAAGCAATAACTGCTAAGTTTTTTTCAGTTTCAAAAAATTTTCTGATCGCAGCATTTGAAACTAATTCTGAAGCCTTAAATATTACAAAAACATCATTATTTAAATTCAACAATAAATCTTTAAACCATACAGGTAAAACCTTTTCTACTTCATTTATTAAAACAATTTTTTTTTCTTTAGTTAAACTATGAGAATTGAGTTCGTTATAAAGTAATTCAGGATTTTTTATAATTGAATTATATTGCAAGCTAGTAAAATTAAAGATAGTTTGTTCGCCTGGAATAAGTTTATTAATAATATTATCGACGGTTTGTGACACCACTCCGTAATCATTGCCATATACTAGCACTGACTTGAATTGTTTTATATTAGATTCAAAATTACGATAATTTATTTTCATGCTTTAGCGTTTTTTGATATTTTACTAGAGCTATAATTAAACGTTTTTTTATAGTAGACGCTAATTCTTGCAAAGAATTATCATAAGTTTTCTTTTCAAGGGCATATGTTGCGTACTCCGAAGATAATTCAGAAAAACTAACAGAAAACCTTATAACTCCTTGATCAATAATTTTTCCTGACAAAATTTCTTTTAAATTATAATTTGCGGTAATATTATGTTGCTTAGTTGTAATTGTACTATCCTTTTGTACTAATAAGCTAGAGATAGAATCAGTAACATCAATGGATAAATCAAAAAGCTTCTCAGTATTCATACCGTTTGGATCTAGCTCATCTTCAAGATAATTACGCAACTTATATGATTGCTCGCTTTTTAAATGAACAATCCTAATCTCTGATAATGAGCAATTAGATTCAGATTCAAAACTTGTGGAATAGATAGGTTTAAAACCGCAAGCTGCAAGTAAAACCATAATTGCTAAACTAAAATAAAAACGCATATTAAATTACTATATTTATAATTTTATTTGGCACCACAATAAATCGTTTTACTTCCTTGCCACCTATATGCTTAATAATTTCTGGCAGTTTTAAAACTTTATTTTTTATTTTATCTTGATCTTCTCCAACGGGTAAAGACAAAGTACTTTTCAGTTTTCCATTAATTTGAATCGCCATTACAATTTCGTCATCTTGCAACAGATCTATTTGTGGTTGAGGCCATTGATTGAAGGTCAAATATTGACTATTACCTAATAACTGCCATAGCTCTTCACAAACATGCGGTATCATAGGATAGAGTAATCTAATAGATGTTTCAACACCTTCCCTTATAACGGTTTTTTCCTCAGATTCAGCATCATTTAGATCAAATATAATATTTAATAACTCTCTAACTCTTGCAACAGCTTTATTAAAATGAAACTTATCAATATCTTCAGTAACAAATGCTATAGTTTTGTGAATCTTCTTACGTACCATTAAAAAATTATCAGAAATTTTATTATTAGTAATAGGTATATTCTTCGTTTCAGCAAGATTTGCAGTAAATCGATATAATTTACTAATAAATTTGAAGGCGCCTTCAATCCCAGAATCAGTCCATTCTAAATCTTTATCAGGAGGACTATCGGATAGCATAAATAATCTCGCAGTATCCGCACCATATTCTCTAATAATCTTTTCAGGATCAACAACATTTTTCTTGGATTTACTCATCTTTTCAATACGACAAACTATAACTTTTTGTTGATTTTGAGAGCTAATTAATCCTTGTTCTGTTTTGATAACATCATCTGGCAAAACCCAATTATCATTTTTATCCTTATAACTTACATGAGTGACCATACCCTGAGTTAACAAACTAGAAAATGGTTCATCAAGCTTAAAATAACCACATTTAGACATCGCTTTAGTAAAAAATCTTGAATAAAGCAGGTGTAATATAGCATGCTCAATACCGCCGATATACTGATCTACAGGCAACCAATAATCACATGCCTCTCGATCAATTACTTCTTTAGTGTGAGGATTACAAAACCTAGCAAAATACCATGAAGACTCGAAGAACGTATCAAATGTATCAGTTTCTCTAGTCGCATCAATACCACATTTAGGACATTTTACATACTTCCAAGTTGGATGATGAGCAATTGGGTTGCTTGGTTTATCGAAATTTATATCTTCTGGCAATTTAACTGGCAATTGCTCCTCAGGAACTGGCACAATACCACAATGATCACAATAAATAATTGGTATAGGACATCCCCAATAACGTTGTCTTGAAACACCCCAGTCACGCAAACGATATTGGGTGGTTTTCTTACCAAGATTATTTATTTCTAAATACTCAATAATTTTATCTTTTGCTTCTTTAGCAGATAAACCGGAAAGAAAATCTGAGTTAATCACTAAATCACTGCTTTCAACTTTAATTGGCAAAACAGTATTTGGTTGATTGTGCTTTTCTATAACTTGAATAATTGGTAAATTATATTTCAGAGCAAATTCATGATCTCTTTCATCATGAGCCGGGCAGCCAAACAATGCCCCAGTACCGTATTCCATTAGTACAAAATTAGCAATATAAACAGGGAGCGTATGATTATTTAGAAGTGGATGAACCACCTTTAAACCCATATCTATTCCGATTTTCTCAGCTTTTTCAATAGTTTCTTCTGAAATTGCGGTATGATTACATTTATCTATAAAATCCTGAATATGCTTATTAGACTTTGCTGCTTTAATAGCTAGTGGATGATCATAAGCAATTGCACAAAAACTTGCACCAAATAAAGTTTCTGGTAAAGTAGTAAAAATTTCCAAAACATCATTAGAATTTTGAACATCAAATTTTATCTTGCAGCCAGTAGATTTACCAATCCACCGATCCTGCATTAATCGAACGTGCTCAGGCCAGCCAGTAAGTAGTTGCAAATCATTTAATAACTCATCTGCAAAGTCAGTGATTTTCAAAAACCACTGCGACAACTTTCTACGTTCAACAATCACACCAGATCTCCAACCTTTACCATCAATTACCTGCTCATTAGCAAGTACGGTATTATCCACAGGATCCCAATTTACCAATGATTCTTTTTTATATGCCAAACCATTTTTTAAAAAATCTAGAAAAATCTTTTGTTCATGTTGATAATATTCAGGCAAGCAAGTAGCAATTTCCTTAGACCAATCATAAGCTAGACCAATAGATTTTAATTGCCCTCTCATTGTATCAATGTTAGATAATGTCCATTTTTTAGGAAGAGTTTTTTGCTCAATAGCAGCATTTTCAGCTGGCAGGCCAAAAGCATCCCAACCCATAGGATGAAGAACATTAAACCCTTGACAAAGCTTAAACCTTGCTACAACATCGCCAATGGTATAATTACGGACATGCCCCATATGAATCTTACCTGAAGGATATGGAAACATCTCAAGGACATAGTATTTCTTTTTGTTTGAATCAACTTTTGCTTGGAAACATTTACTTTCCTGCCAAATGGTTTGCCACTTAGACTCGATATTCTTGCAATTATATTGCAATATGTTTTCAGTCATAAGTAATTTCTCTATCCACCAGCAACTTTTAATTCACGTGCATTTGTAAGAATTTTTTCCTCAAGATCAATAGCTACTTTTGGATTGACTTTAACATCATGCCATGAACTATTTCTTGAAACTTGTTTAAATATTGTAAGTTTTAGAGATTCAACTCGAAGCTCAGTTGAGTTAATAATGACATTTACTTTGTAGCGTTCACCTGGAACACTTGGGTCTTGATACCAATCTGTAATTATAATGCCACCATTTGAATCAGCAGATGCAAGTGGCATAAAAGACAATGTGTTTAATGCTGCCTGCCATAAATATGGATTGACATTCATAGAGGCACCTGCAGATTTATTCTTATTAAAAATTGTTTTGACATTCGGATTACTATCATAAACTTCAATACCACCATCGCCACCAAGCAATGAACCAAAATCTTGATTACGACGTTGTGAAGCAGTTTCAGGATAAGAAGACTCTGCAAAGGCAGTGAATTGAAAAAAAATAACGAAAGCTGATAATAAATATTTGACTATTTTCATAAATTCTAGATCCCTTTTAAACAAAACTATGGCTCAACTTACAATAAATTCTCTTATCTTTCAATAACATTAGTTTATTATTATATTGCAATGCAGCAAAAGGTATGTTACCATTAAAAGTAAGATAACATTTTAATAAATAGGAGATTACAAATGTATACACAAAATCAAAGCATGTTTGCAGACTTCTTTAGAAACCTAGCTGATTGGAATATTTTCGATCCATCAAAAATTAATAGCAGCTTTAACGTTGACTCATTAATGCAAAAAAATAAAAAGCATGTTCAAGCTGCTACAAATACTCACCACTTAGTAATGTCCAACATGCAAGCAATTATACAAAGACAAGCTGAAATATTGCAAGAAAACACAGCACGTTTACTAAATTGCTGCAAAAAACTATCAACACTGAGTAAAACTGAGCAAGTAGTTGAAGAACAAACAAATTTTGTTAAAGATATACTATCTACAAACCTTGCTCATACACGTGAATTGATAGAAATGACTGCAAAAGCACAAATTGAAATAATGGATCATTTGAGTCATGAAGTGTCCGAAAATATTAATGAATTCGATAATCCAATCAAAACTAATAAATAATTAGTTCTTGATATATCCTAAGATATCGTTTGCCATTTCGGTTGCTGTTATCTTTGAATTGTAATATTTGATTAGCTTGCCATCTTTTCCTATAAAATAAAAGAAAGAAGAATGGTCGACCATATAGTTCTCATCATCTTTTGATGCGGCTGTAACAGCATAATAAACTCTAAATTTAGCAGCAATATTGTCAATTTCTTCTTTAGAGCCTGTCAATGGTATTATAGAAGGATTAAAGTGAGTAAAATAATCCTTAAGTTGTTCAGGAGTATCACGTTTTGGATCAATCGTAATAAAAATAGGCTGTAAATCAGAAGCATCCGCCCCTAGATATTTTATTACTTTGCTCATTTCTAATAAGCTGCTCGGACAAATATCAGGACAAAAGGTAAAGCCAAAATAAACTAATAAATATTTACCCCTAAAATCCTCAGATTTAACTAAATTTCCATTCATATCATGTAAAGCGAAATCTCCTCCCATGTCATTAGAAGCACTAATCATTCCACTAAGACCTGCTTTAGGCTTCTCTGGTACTTCTACATTAATCATAATTCCAAGCGATATCATTGCGATAATTACACTTAAAATAGTGATAAATTTAGTAGTTTTTGACATAAATAGCCCTTTATTCGAAGTTTAACTTTTTGTTAATGATCTTATGAGCAATTTAAGGCTATAAATAATATTAGTCCAGTAAAAAAATACCATCAATAATTATGTGCTGCTATATGCAAATGTTCATTATCTGCTTTTCGACCATATATTTTCTTGATTATTATACTGACTTGAAAGTGGTTACAGAAGGATCAGAATAACCCTCAGTAAAAAACTTTTCTAAATTTATTGGGTTTTACAAAAATATAAAAAAGCAAAAAGAAGGAGGCAGATGAATCTCTGCCCCCAATTTATTTTGCTATTAATTATTGGCTTACACCATGACCACCATGACCACTAGGTTTTTTAGGAGTAGCATCAGGCTTTGGACCAACTAACATTGTTCCACCAGGTATCAATCTTACTAATGATGCTGCTGAAGCTATGCCTTTTCTTACAGTAGATTGTTCAGTACTCGCACTCGAATCTCTTGCTTGGACTAAAGCTCTAGCTTGCGCTTCTATTTCTGCTTTTCTAATAGCAGCTTTATTTTCTTCTTTAGCCTTTTGTTGTTCCGAAACTTCGACTATAGCTGGCTTAGGCCTTCCTATAATCCCGCTCAAATGAGCTCCTTTCAAGTCTTTAAAAATTTGATCGGTTAAAATACTATATTCACTTTCTATATAGCCTTTTAAATCGTCATTACCAACCTTGCAGCCATCAATCTCTTCCTTAGTAATCTTTTGCCTATGTATAAACTCAGAAGTTAATACTTTTAACTCATCTGGTTTTATATCTTTATGATTGTGAAGGAATCTTAATAGTTGCTCTGCTTTTCCTCTAGCTACCAGAGTAGGACCTTCAACAATAACAGGCTTATCAGCTACTCCTTCAACAACTATTGCTTTTCCATTAATCAAAGCAGTCATAATCTCTCCCGCCTTATGATCAAGACGCTCCACATTATCGTTTATCCCAAATACACCTGCTTTTTTCATAGCATTTATATTTTCTGCAACAGCTTTTATATCATGCCCTTCTTTGATATAACCTGAGCATGCTTTAAGCTCTTTTTCCCGTTCCTCTATAATATCAATCATTGCTGGATCAACTAAATTATAATCTTTCAGGAGTTTTGATAATGGCATAAATTCATCACCACCTTCAAATCTACTATAAAATAAAACTTCTGCATATTTTGGGTCATTAGTTAGCTTACGGCAATAAGCTTGATCATCCTTGGTTTTACTATGATTTACAATATATTCCAAAAATGCTCTTGCAGAATTAAGTGTAGGCAAAATCTCTTCAGCTGATTTTGCGCTTTTCGACGAGACTGAACTGACATATTCAGCGCCATTTGATTTAGTAACAATAGCAGGCTGTGGAGCCTCTTTATACTTTTTAACAAAATCAAAAGCATCTTTCTTTTGACTTTCTTCCCAAGCAGCAATTTTATCACGGTATGATTTAACTGATTCAGTAGCTTTAGTAGATAGTTGATCAAGACTATCATTATCAACAATTAGCTTATGAGTTAGTTGTTGACCTTCTTTCTTAGGCGGTATCTCTTCTGTTTTAATAGATGATTTAGCAATACCCTTTAATTCTTTAATTAAGTCTTGAGTATAAATACCTGAACTCTCATCATACACCTTTAAAGCAGCGTCTATAGCTTTTTCCAATGATTTTTTGACTTCTTTCTTACCAGGTATATCAGCAGCATCAGCCATAGCATGGTCTAAAACAGTTTTTCTAACTTCAGAGCGTGTTATACCCATATCTTGTATACTATAGTCTCCAAGAACAACTGCTGCTTTCTTGGTTACCACATCTTTACAAAAATCTTCTAAAGATTGAGAAGCTTGAGTATCAGGTTTCATATAGCCAGGAACAACTTTAGCAGATAATGCTGAATCCTTCACTGTTTTTGCAGTAATTTCACCGGTAACACCATCTCTTCCTTTCTTTGCAAGCTCTTCCATGCCTGGTTGTAAGCCTTTAATAATATCAACTAGAAATATTTTTTTACCTTCTACACGAGCCTTCTCTAACTCTATAGTAACTTGTTTCACAAGTGCAGCACGTACATCTTTATCTATTGCAATAATAGGCAAAGTTCTACCATCAACAAGTAACCCTGATTTTGATGGAGAACGTTTATCTCGATTAAACATTGCTACAGCTTCAATTACTGCAGTCTGTGCATCACGGTGCGAAGAATAAACTCTAGGCGGAGTTATACCTGTTTCAACAGTCTTTTTTACTTCACCTAGTACATTTTCAAAAGCTGCTGCACTTGGTGTAAATAAGGAAGGTAATTCTGGCCAAGAAGCAAATAGTTTTCTAAACTTTTGAACACATTTTCTAAAAAATTCTTTCCATGTTCCTTGAGTCCTATCTCCTTTTAGCTCAAAATGAGCTAATGTAAATGTTTTATTAGCCCTACCTCTTTGCATAAAGTTATCGCACAAAGACTTACAAAAGGTCACTTGATCTAATTCTGGACTTTCATATAAATATCGAACTAAACGTTCTCTAACCCTTGGATGTAGGCTAAACTTAGGTTGCAACCTGTTTTCCCTCATCTCTGTTGTTACCATTAAGTCAACCGCTTTTGATGCTTGAGTAAATCTCTCAGCTCTATCAGCAATTTGCTTACTTGTGTCAACTTTAAGCTTATCTGCAGCAGGAAAAGTATTTTTATCATCTGGATCAAATGCTGTAAATTTTTCCAATGCGCCTTTTGCAAGAGTACCAGCCTCCATTTTCTTTCCTTCTTCAAGCCACTTTACCACACCCCAATCCGAGGTTATTCCAAGTTTTTTTGATACTTTTTCTACAGTTTTTACAGCTCTTCTATTAGTTTCCTCCCTCAAAGCTACCCAACTATCAGCAATTTGGTCAAATAAACCTTTTGAAACAGTTTCTAACGTAGTTCTTCTAGCCAAAAGCTTTTCAGAAATTGCCGCTCTTAATAAATCTTGGCCAACTGGATGTGCAAGCCTTGCAGATAAATCATTAATAGTCATTTTACTACCATCTGCACGAGCTTTGGTTGAAATATAACTGTTCATAAATTCTCTTACTAACTCGCTTTTAAGCTTTTTAGCAAAAGAATCAGAAACGTCTTGCGACATTTTAGATTTCAAATATTCAGCTGCTTCTTTTAAATAAGGATCTTCCGAAATTTTTGCTAAATCTTTAATAGATTTACTAACAGCTTCTTCAACAACAAATGTAACACTAGCTTTTGCTATTTCTTTGCGACCAAAAATATATTTTTCCTTATCTTTATCCAATTCAGTTGAAAGATCCTTCTTCTGAGGTCCATAATCCTTGTTATTCGCCATTTGTTGTGCAATAGCTTGAATTTCAGGAAGCTCATGCAACATTTTTATAGGGGTTGTACTTTTACCAATATCTGCTCTACTAGCAAAATGAAAATCTCTAAAGAGATCACCACCAAGTTTTTTAAATCCAGAACCGGCTTCAATTATCGTATTAGCTAATTGTTGAACACGGGTAGGATCAGTGATATTATGTTCGCTCAAAGCCCTACGCGCAGTTTCTTGCGCCATTAAGTTAAATCTTTTTGTAGAGTTAAGTTCAAGTCTATCAGGAGAAAGGTCACTTCTTTTGGTAGAAAGTATTATCATACCTTCACCGATATTCACGTTACACAAATCACTTACTAATTCTTGTAAGGCAGTTATATCAAGAAGAGTATTACCTTTTGTATAAGCGTTTCTAATTTTTTGTGCAATTTCCGGCACAAGAGTTTGATAAGGTTTAGCATCATCTTTGTTATCTGCAATATCCTTGTAGCTAGTACCATATCTTTCACTAGTATCATAAAAATGAGCAGCTAGCTCTTTCTCTATTAATTCTTTTAAACCGGCGCCAGTCTCTTGTGAAGCAGTAGGTCTAGATATCCCCTGCTCTTTCATAATAGCATCGAGATTATCAACTGAGAAATTAGCTAGTCCTTGTTTTTTAACATATCCCGCTACTGCTGATACAAAATCTCCTGTAATTTCTACTCTATCTCTACCTTCTAATTCTTGTAGCTGCTGCACAATTTCGTTTTGCAATATTTGTGTTTTTACGCCTTCATTAACTAGAGCCTTACTAACTTCTTTAGCAATATCAATTTTCTGTTTAGACATAACATCCTCTCTTGATTAAAAACTCGGCGCTTAATTACACCAACCTTGGATATAATTTTTACACAAAAAGATTAACAAATTATTAAGATGCGCATCTTTTTTATAATTCTTAATAATATGGATAATTTTTTATCGAGTCCCAAGAACTTCTTTTACCTTAATGGCAAGCTGCTCCAAGGTGAATGGTTTTGAAAGGAAGTAAAATTCTCCATCAGCTTTATAAACCTCGTCAAATGTTTCTTCAGCATATCCTGAGATGAAAATTACTTTTATATTAGGATAATTTTTTCTAAGCTCAGCTACAAGCAAAGGACCAGCTATACCAGGCATTACTACGTCGGTAACAACTAGCGAAATTTCTTTGCCACATTCATTAATAATGTCCAGAGCTTCTTCTCCAGAGCCTGCATCTATAACTTTATATCCTTTATTAGATAAAGCATAAGCACTAAACTTTCTGACAGGAGATTCATCTTCTACTAATAATATGGTACTATTATCTGATACTAATTTAGTTAGATGCTTAGAACTATCCTTTGTCTTAGTATCTGATTTCATTTTTACAACCTTTTTATCTTTTATTTAAGAACTTCACGGAGAATTTATACTTTAAAGTAAGTATTCATGTATTTTTTAAATCTTTGTGAAGCAGTTGCTTTAGTACATCCTCTAGTTTAGACTCTGTAATAGATATATCAATTATAGACAGTTTTTTTTCAATTATGTGACATATTACATCATTAATATGATTATGATTACCATATTGTATGATAACTTTATTTGCTTCTACTTTTGCATTTAATTTATTTAGATATATGGCATCAAGCTCTCCGTTAACTGCTTTGTTTAGCTGGATAGTAAGAGTTTTATCGTTAAATAAGAGTAAAAGCTTCTCTTTAGCATCGTTAGCTATAATTGTACCGCGATTGATCACAGCAATATGGCTGCACATTTTTTCAGCTTCTTCAATGTAATGCGTTGTTAGTAAAATAGTTGTACCCGCTTTGTTTAATTTCAGCACATATTGCCATAATTGCTCTCTAAGCTCTATGTCAACACCTGCTGTTGGCTCGTCAAGAATTAAAACTTTAGGGTTATGCACCAAAGCCTTAGCAATTAACAATCTTCTCTTCATACCACCGGATAAACTGCGAGATGGTGCATCCGCTTTACTGTCTAAACTAAGTGCATTGAGAATTTCATCTGTTTTTCGCTTACTCTTAGGTATCCCAAAGTAGCCAGCGTGATTCTCCAAAATCTGACGCGCAGTAAAAAATGGATCGAATACCACTTCCTGAGGTACAATTCCTAGAGATAATTTGACCTTATTTTGTTCAAAATCTAAATTATAACCATTAACTATACAAGTTCCCGAAGTTTTATTGGTAATCCCTGAGAGTATATTAATAAGAGTAGACTTACCAGCACCGTTTGGTCCAAGTAACCCAAAGAAAGACCCTTGCGGTATATCAATATCAATAGAGTCCAACGCAATTAAAGCTTTATGTTTCTGTAAATCAGAGTATTTTTTACATAATTTTTTGATACTAATTATGCCAGTATTCATATTTAATTTACGCTATCAACTCGTGCTTTTTCAATAATTCTACTAACTCTCCAGAAGCATACATTTCTTTAACAATATCGCATCCACCAATAAATTCGCCTTTTATATATAGTTGAGGTATAGTTGGCCAGTCACTATAAAGCTTTATTCCCTCTCGCAAATCATTATCTAAAAGTACATTAAAATCTTTATATTCAATACCTAGATTATTTAAAATAGAGCATACTGTAGCAGAAAAACCACATTGTGGAATCTGTGAACTACCCTTCATAAATAACACGACATTATTATTTTCAATGTCACTTTTTATTTGGATTAAAATTTTATCACTCATGAAATATTCTCCTTAATTGTCTAAAGATAGAGTTTTTATAGATAAATCGTGAAAGGTACAGCCTAAATAACCACTCAAAGCTTTATTTACAAAACGGTGCTGTTCAATTTATGATTTATCGTTAAACATTACTGACCTAATTGTTACCTCATAATGATCCCCATCACCAACTAAATCTTTTAGTATTACATCAGAATCAGGAAAAGCTTTTTTAATCAATAATTCAAGTTCTTTAGCTTCAATTGGCATACATATTTTCCCTATAATATATTAAATAAACACTATATAATATATCATTATGAATATAAATGTCTTTAAAAATACAAAATTTTCCATAGGTTTACTTGGTGGCTCTTTTAACCCGCCACATCTTGGTCACTTATTTATTACTAATCAATTAATTAATAAGCTTGATCTTGACTATGTATGGTGGATTGTGACCCCTAAAAATCCTTTAAAAGATTCAAATGATCTACTAATTTTTGAGGAAAGACTTCTAGCTTGTCAAAAAATTACCTCTCAGAATCCAAAAATTATTGTAACTGACTTAGAATCTAAGCTAAATAGCAGCAGAACTACTAAAACTTTAAATTATATTTTAGAAAATTTTAGTAGTAATAATTTTATATTTATAATTGGCGCAGATAATCTAGCCAACTTTCATCTATGGGACAATTGGCAAGATATTTGGCAAAAAATTAAAATTGCTGTTTACGGTAGGAAAAATTATCAGCATAAATCATTAAAATCCGAAGCTGCAATAAAATTTGGCAAATACAGAGTTAAATCATATAATGATTTCAAAGAGAAAAAACCACCATGCTGGATTATAACCCATGGCGAATTAATAAACATTTCATCAACTAAATTAAGAAAAAAGGTATTAAATGACAAAAAAAAAGAAACAAGAAGATAAATCATTTGTTACTATAGTTGAAAAACAACTTAGCGATAATAAAGCTGAAAACATTATTAAGATTAATTTAGTTGGTAAAAATTCCATCTGTAACTATATGTATATAGCTACTGGAAATTCAAACCGTCATGTTAAGTCAATCGTAGATCATATTGAAAATGCGCTTAAGAACGCTGGAGTTCAAAATGTTGCGATTGAAGGCATAGAAAATTGCCAATGGGCGCTAATTGATACCGGTGACATAATAGTTCATGTTTTTCAACCCGAAGCTCGTGAAACCTTTAAGCTTGAAGCTCTTTGGAATAAAAGTAAATAATAATGAATATTATTGTATCCTCAATTGGCAAAATCAATTGTCAAGAACCAGAGCAAAAAATCATTGATGAATACCACAAGCGCATAACGTGGAAATTACAGATTACAGAACTATCAGATAAAAAGATTGCTACCAGCGACACACGTAAACAGCAGGAATCGCAACTTATATTAAAATCTATACCTAAAGGTTATTTCATTATTACATTAGACGAAACCGGTAAAAACTTAACATCGGAGGAATTTGCCAAATACATTAATAGCTTGCAAATTTCTGGTTATAGCAATATTGCATTTACAATTGGAGGCGCTGGCGGACATAGCCCAGAATTGTTATCAAAATCAAATTATGTGATAGCACTTGGAAAAATGACTATGTCTCACAAATTAGCCAGGGTAGTTTTAATAGAGCAGCTATATCGTGCACAAACAATAATTTCCGGCCATCCATATCATAAATAAAAAATATTATAATTAGATCTTGTAAATAAAAAGAATGATACCTATATCATATTTAACAACAATTTATTTAAGGAGTTATTATGAGCAAAGTAATAGGAATAGACTTAGGAACAACCAATTCCTGTGTAGCAATTATGGATGGCAAAAATCCTCGCGTTATTGAAAATGCAGAAGGTAAAAGGACTACACCATCAATAGTAGCATTTACTGAGTCAGGTGAAATGCTCGTCGGTGAAGCAGCAAAAAGACAGGCTGTAACTAATCCAGCAAATACATTATTTGCAATCAAAAGATTAATTGGCAGATCTTATGATGATCCAACAACACAAAAAGATAAAAAATTAGTCCCGTATAATATAATAAAGCATTCTAATGGCGATGCTTGGGTTGATGTTAAAAATAAAAAATATTCACCAAGCCAAATCAGTGCATTTATTTTACAAAAAATGAAAGAAACAGCTGAAAGCTTTCTTGGTGAAACCGTGACTAAAGCAGTTATTACTGTTCCTGCTTATTTTAACGACTCTCAAAGACAAGCAACTAAAGATGCTGGTAAAATTGCTGGACTGGAAGTATTACGCATTATAAACGAACCTACTGCAGCAGCTTTAGCTTACGGCCTTGATAAGTCTGCAGCTAAAACTATAGCTGTATACGATCTTGGTGGAGGTACTTTTGACGTATCCATTCTAGAGATTGGAGATGGAGTTTTTGAAGTAAAATCAACTAATGGTGATACATTTTTAGGTGGTGAAGATTTTGACTTTAAAATTGTTGAATATATTACAAGTGAGTTTAAAAAAGATACAGGCATTGATCTCTCTAAAGATCCTTTAGCTTTACAGCGCTTAAAAGAGTCTGCTGAAAAAGCTAAGATAGAATTATCAAGTGCTGTAGAAACTGAGATTAACTTACCTTATATCACAGCTGATGCAAGTGGACCAAAACATTTAAATCTAAAATTAACAAGATCAAAACTTGAAAGTTTAGTTGAAGATTTAGTTAACAGAACTCTTGAACCTTGCAAAAAAGCATTGAAAGATGCAGGCTTAAAAATCTCGGATATAAATGAGGTAGTGCTTGTTGGCGGTATGACCAGAATGCCTAAAATCATTGAACGAGTTAAAGAATTATTTAATCGTGAACCACATCGTGGCGTAAACCCTGATGAAGTTGTAGCGCTTGGTGCTGCGATTCAAGGAGGTGTATTACAAGGCGATATAAAAGATGTATTATTACTTGACGTTACACCATTATCAATTGGTATTGAAACTCTAGGCGGTGTATTTACAAGATTGATAGATCGTAATACCACAATTCCTACTAAAAAAAGTCAAGTTTTCTCTACAGCTGACGATAACCAAACAGCTGTTACTATTAGAGTATTTCAAGGCGAAAGGGATATGGCAGCAGACAATAAATTATTAGGGCAATTTAATCTTGAAAATATTCCATCAGCACCAAGAGGTATGCCACAAATTGAAGTATCTTTTGATATTGATGCTAATGGTATATTAAATGTTGCAGCTAAAGATAAAGCCAGTGGTAAAGAGCAGAAAATTACAATTCAAGCTTCAGGTGGACTGTCTAAGGACGACATCGAAAAAATGGTTAAAGATGCTGAAGCTAATGCTGACTCAGATAAGCAAAGAAAAGAAATAGCAGAAGCACGAAATCATGCTGAAGGTCTTATTCATTCAACTGAAAAAAGTATCAGTGAACATGCCGATAAAATTGAAGAAGGCATTAAGAAAGAAATTGAAGCTGATATCTTAGCTTTAAAGAAAGCTTTAAAAGAAGAAAAGAAAGAAGAAATTGAAGAAAAAACTGCATCATTAATGAAATCAGCAATGAAAATTGGTGAATTCATGAATAAAGCAGAACAAGAAGCAGCAAAAACGCAAGGCGCAGAAGCATATGCTCCTGACGATAAAATGGTTGACGCTGATTACGAAGAAATTAAAAAAGAAGAAGATAAATAAGTAGTGCATTAGAATAAAAAAAAATCTACTCAAGAAAAAATCTTGAGTAGTTTTTTCTTGTAGTAAAAAAGTAATAATTTATGAGCAAAAAAGACTATTATGAGATTTTAGGAGTCAGTAAAACTGCAGATGCTGATGAGCTAAAAAAAGCCTATCGAAAACTAGCGATGAAATATCATCCTGATCGTAATCCTAATGATAAAAAAGCAGCATCTACTTTTCAAGAAATTAATGCAGCTTATGATGTACTAAAAGACCCTCAAAAAAAAGCAGCTTATGATCGATTTGGTCATAACGCATTTGAACAATCAGGAAGACCAAGTGGTGGTAGCGGTTTTGAAGGATTTGGAGGCTTTGAAGCTGGAGGAAATTTTTCTGATATTTTTAATGACTTCTTCGGAGATTTTGCTCAACAACAAAGCGGAAGAAGTAATGCAGCAGCACGTGGAGCAGATTTGCGTTACAATATGCAGATCTCACTAGAGGAAGCGTATCCTGGCAAAACCGAAAAAATTACTTTTACTGCATCAGCAAAATGTGATCCTTGTAAAGGCACAGGTAGCGCAGATTCAGAAGTTTCAACTTGTAAAACATGTAATGGCTCAGGTAGAGTTCGTGCTCAGCAAGGATTCTTTATGATTGAACGAACTTGCCACAGTTGTGGAGGTTCAGGAAAAGTTATTAAAAATCCTTGTAAAAAATGCCATGGAGCAGGAAAAGTTCGTAAAGAAAGAACATTATCAGTTAATATCCCTGCAGGTGTTGAGGATGGTACCAGAATAAGACTTTCAGGTGAAGGAGAACCTGGCGAACACTCAGGACCATCTGGTGATTTATATATATTTCTATCCGTTAAAGCTCATTCTTTATTTGCAAGAGAAAATAATGACCTACATTGCACTGTTCCAATCAAAATGGTCACAGCTGCTTTGGGAGGTGAAATTGAAGTTCCAACAATTGATGGCAATAGAGTAAAACTTGCTATTCCAGCTGGAACTCAATCCGGAGATAAATTTAGATTAAAAAATAAAGGAATGTCTAGAATGAAATCATCGCTACATGGTGATTTATATGTTCACGCTCAAGTAGAAACTCCAGTAAAGCTTAAAAAGAAACAAATAGAATTATTAAAACAATTTGACGAACTATCAGAAAATAATTCCAACCCAAATTCTGAAAGCTTCTTTAAGAAGGTTAAAGATTTATTCGATTAAGTTTTACTAAATTTAAACCTATACTCTTTAGCAATAATACAAATTATAGGAACAACAAATAGTGTAAAGATTGTTCCTACTGCCAATCCACCAACAATAACCCAACCAATTTCATTACGACTAACTGCTCCAGGACCAGTGGCAAGAGCAAGTGGAACAGCACCAACTATCATTGCAAGAGTTGTCATCATAATTGGCCTTAGACGTGCTGCAGAAGCTTCAATAACAGCATTTTGTATATCCATACCTTGCAGTAATTTTTGATTAGTAAATTCTACAATCAAAATCGCATTTTTAGTAATTAAACCAACCAAGGTAATCAGACCAATTTTACTATATATATTTAACGATCCTCCAACTAACCATAAAGTTAAAAGAGCACCAACTATTGCAAAAGGAACCGAACACAAAATAATTGCTGAATCAAGAAAGCTCTCAAACTGCGCAGCTAAAATAAAATAAATAAATAAAATCGCTAATCCAAAAATTATATAAAGATCATAGCTTGATTTTTTCATATCTTTAATTTGACCTGCAAATTCATAAACTACTTCTTGATTAGTAATTTCTTTTTGAACTATTTGTTCTAAAATCGGCACTACAGAACCAAGGCCAACTCCATTAGCTAAACTTGATGAAATAGTAACAGAACGTAATTTATTATAGTGGTTAAGAGCACTTGGCTGTATAGTATTTTGATAATCTAATAGAGATAATAAAGGAATCATTTTGCCTTTATTGTTAGCAATATATACCTTTTCCAGTGCACTAGCATTTGCTTTATCTTTATCTGCAAGGCTAATATCAATATCGTATAATTCACCATCCTTCTTGAAGCCATTTTCAATGACGTCTTCTATAAAATATCCTTGAAGAACCTTAGCAATACTTGAAATATCAACGTCATAAAACGATGCTTTATCACGATTAAGCTCTAATTTTAATGCTGGACTATTAAGTTTTATGTCCTTATCAACATTCAAAAATGCTGAATTTTCACGCATTTTTGCCATAACTTTCTCTGCTACTTGTTCTAATTTATTATATTCAACATACCCTCTTAAAACAATTTGCACCGGATTATCATGGCCAGTGTCTAAAGATGGAGGATTAATTGCAAAAGCCATAATACCTGGGATTGACATAATCCTTTGGTTCAGTATATTTGCCACTTCCATTTGACTAACAGATCTTAGATCCCACGGTTTTAAATCAACAAAAGTAAAGATTTGATCTGGTCCTATAAATGAAAAATAATTACTAATATATTTATTACCAGACAAAATATTTTCTAACTCTTCAGAATATTTCTTACTATAATCGAAACTGGAACCTAAAGGTGCTTGTGATGGTATAAATAAATATCCTCTATCTTCTAACGGGAGTAATTCTTGCTTAAGAAACATTGCTAACCCTATACCAATTGCAACAATACCAATTAATAAATAAATCAAATATTTACGCAAAACTATAACCTTAATCAACAAAGCATGATAATGATAGTGCATCTGGTTAATCAAGTAATTACAGTAATTGAAAAACTTATTTTCTACATGATTTTTGCTAAGAATTATACTAGACATCATTGGTGATAAAGTAAGGGATATTAATCCAGAAATTACTACACTAAAGGCCAGTGTCCAAGCAAACTCATTAAAAAATTTTCCAATAAAGTCACTCATAAATCCTACAGGCAAAAAAACTGCAACTAATGTAATAGTCATTGTCAATACAACAAACATTATTTCTTTAGAACCATGTATTGCTGCTTCCATAGGTTTCATTCCTTGCTCAACATAACGATAAATATTTTCCATCATCACTACTGCATCATCAACCACTAAGCCAATCGCTAAAATCATCGCAAGTAATGTAAAATTATTAATACTAAAACCAAACATCAACATTAGAGCAAAAGTCCCAATTAAAGAAATCGGTATAGTGATAATAGGAATAAAAGCTGCTTTGAAAGATTGTAAAAAAATTAGTATCACTAATACGACTAAAGCAATTGCTTCAAATATAGTAAAATATATCGCTCTTATAGAGGCGTTTATGAATTTTGCATTGTCGAACCCCACCTTAATATTCAGTCCATTTGGTAAAAGATCAACAATTGACTTCAATTCTTTTTGAACAAGAATGGAAATATCTATAGGATTAGATTGCGGCTGCTTAGATACAGCAATGATAATTGCATTTTTTCCATTATATCTACTAAGACTATTTTTACCAGTAGTTCCAAGAGTTACATCTGCAATCTCTTTAAGACGTAGCAAATAATTATCATTCTTTTTTACAATTATATTACTAAACTCTTCTACATCATACATATCTAAATTCATCATTAAAGACATCTTAACATTTCCACCATCGATAGAACCGACAGGATAATTCTGGTTTTGACTCTCTACAGCTGACCTAATATCAGCAACAGATACATTATACAATTTCAATAAGTCAGGCTTTGAATTAATTTGTATTTTATAATCTTGGCCTGCATAAATTTCTACCTTAGAAACACCGCTTAAAACCTCTAATTTCTTTGTTATAAAACGTTTAGCAAATTCTGTTATTTCAGCAATATTCATTTGATCGCTATATAATGCTAAATAAATAATAGGCCTAGAAGCATTGTTCATCTTACTTACTATTGGGGGATCCATATCTTTTGGTAAAAGACCGGCAATTGCAGAAATTTTTGCTCTTACATCATTTATTGCAACATCTAAATTAGTTTCTAAAGTAAAATTAACAACAATTTGCGCAGTTCCCCAGCCACTTATTGAAGTAATTGTTTCTATACCTTCAATGCCTACTAAACCATCTTCAACAACATTAGTAATTGCAGTTTCAATAAGATAAGGGCTCGCACCTTTATACTCACACTCAACTGTAACTACCGGGTTCTCTACATCTGGATATTCTTTGGTACTAAGCTTGCTATATGAAACTAAACCAATTAACACAATAAAAATGCTGATTACACTAGCAAATATAGGACGTTTAATGCATAATTCGCAGATATTCATTTTTTCTCTTCTACAGATAATGGGTGCGCTTCCATACCTTCGTGTAATTTCATTTGACCAGAAATAACTATTTGATCAGCTTTAGAAATACCTGTTTTAACCTCGACCATATCGCCAAAATCAACACCTTTAACTATTGGCACTGAACATATTTTTCCATCTTGTATCTTAAATAATATTAGCCCTTTTTCAGTAGAGACTACAGACTGTTGGGGAACAATCAGTGCTTGATGTAAATCAGTAATAACATCGATAGAAGTAAATATTCCTGGAATAAATTTATTTCCGGTATTAGTTACTGAAGCTCTAACACTAAAGCTTTCATTTTCAGGATTAATAACCTCACTTACAGCAATAATTTGACCATTAGTATTAGCGCCGTGATCAATTTCATATTCAACTTTATCACCAACTTTTATCATACGATGAAATTTGCGCGGCAAATTAAACTCTACCTCTAATGGATTAAATCTTTCTAGACGAAAAATTTTATCTCCTGCATTAACCATCTCATATTCTTGCTTTAATTTAAAACCAATAGTTCCATCAAAAGGCGCTATCACTTTTGTTTTTTCTAACTCATCACGCTTTTTAATGAGCTCCGACTTTGCTAAAGCTAACTCAGCAATTGCCTGATCTAAATTTGCTTGAGATGCCGCACTTACTTTAAGTAATTTATTTGCTCTGTCAGATTTCAATTGAGCTAAATTCAAATTTGCTACTGCTATTGAAAGATTTGCTTGAGCGATTTGATCATCAATTTGAGCTAACACATCACCTGCTCTAACTGCTCCGCCATTATTAAAATATATATGTATAATTTTTCCAGTTGATTCAGCTAACAAATAAACAGATTCTGGTGAGTTAATAATACCTGCGGAATGCACTTTTTCATAAATTTCTTGTGATCTAGGTGTAACAACTTCAACTCCAGCAGAAACTTGGCCAAATGCAAAGGAAATGCTATGATAAAATATTAAAATTATGAAAGAGAAGCATATTCTCCAAAACATACTTATACCGCCAATATGATTTAATTATTAGTATAGCATAAAAAGAGTGATTAAAAACCACATTTATTATACGCAAAAAATTCTTTTTATAATTTTAAGAAGACTTTGACAAAAATTTTGTATATTCTTTATACAATAATTTCACATCGACAATCCATATTAATGAGATGATAATAAATATTATCATAAGATAAGGTGATATACTAACAAAAGTTGCAGCAGGAAAAATAAGAAATATAGCTGACTGAATTAATGCACCACCAGATTTAGCAACACGCGCACCAACGATATCTACAGCAGCCTTACCTTTTGTTTTTAGCTCATTGTCAATAGGAATATATGACATCTCTTTAGTTGGATCAAAGAAAGAGTATTTGGTAGCTTTGCTCAAAACGTTTTGAGCAAAACCAAAAAGCACTGCTAGTGCCAATGGATTTAATACAGTTAAAGACAGTAAGCTTTCCCTCGATTCGCTATAGAACACTATAAAAGCAAAAAACCCAACACCGGTAATACATAAAACTACTGGCGTAATAATGGCACCAACGAACCAGTTAAACCTTGGTAATATGTTAGCACCAACAATCATTGCAATCATTGAGGCAACACCCGTGTATTGAGCAAGTGTACCCATAAAACAAGCATAATTATTGGTATCTGGATAAAGTTCTCTAACCTTTGCTTTCCATGGTCCTTCAACTAGATTAATAGTAATACCATATGATAAAAGCAATATAGCTATATATCCCAAATATTTTGAAGAGAATATTATTTTAAAACTTTCAATTAGAGATAATTTATGTTTGGAAGTTTTAGCATCAGTATCTACAAAATAGCGAGGATCTGTTAAAACATATTTCTGAATATAGTAGTAAATACCAATAATTAACACTACAGACCCACTCATTAGGCTTAGTAAAGACTGCATTCCAGCAAAAGAATTAAAAACATCAGTGCTAGCAGCCTTAACTTTATTTTCAGACGAAAATAAATATTTCAATAAACTACCAGCAATTACTAATCCTATATTTCCAATAAAACCAAACATTGGATAAAATCTTTTTGCTTCTGTAGTCTTAGTAATATGGTTAGCAAACTGCCAAAATAACAACGATAACATTGCAGACCCCCAAAGCTCCGCAAGAACATAAAAAACTGCAAAAGACCATTTGCTATATATTAAAAAAAACCATTTAAAATGCACAAGATTTAATTGAAATACTTTAAAATCAAGTCTTTGATTAATTAATTGATTAATAGTTTCTGAACCAGGATGTATAGAAGTTGCATTTGGATATAATAAAAAAGCAAAAAGCAAAAACCATATTAAAAAGAATAATGCAAAATAAACAAATATTTTTTGCTGAGAAATTACATTAGTAAGCTTTGAATAAATAAGCATCAAAGCAATTGCTGCTGGTACTACACAATATAATTTGATAAAACTAATAACTTCAGCTCCAATATTAGGAACTACTAAAGCGTCTTTTAAAGAGCGTAAACAATTGTAATTAAATAAAATACAAATCATCATAATAGCCATAGGTAGAAATTTCTTTAATTCGTGTCTTTCTATAGGCCACAATATTCTTAACAACTGATTAAACATAATTTTAATTTACTTTAAACTCATAGCTATAAACTATGTAAATTGGTAATACAAACATGAGTAAGGTTCGAATTATATAATAAAACCAAGTTATTAATATACATTAAAATAATACAATGGTAAAGCAGTAAGAAAATTAAGTAAGCTAGTCTAAAAACCTAAATTTTACATAATATTCAATATTAAAACTTGAGCTAAACACTAACATAACGAGTAATTATATATTACTCATATTTTTCTTCTTTGAGTTGTAAAAATTATTATATTACAACTTTAATTATAACAACACTTGTATTTACTATCAAAAGAAATTTTAATGATATATAAAAATATAACGTAACCTTATTAGACGTGACTAGCTTAAAAGTAAGGCTATTCTAAAATTAGCATTGCAAAACCCATAACTTTAATGTAACTACTTAGGTTAGTTTTACTCTAATAAATATCATTATGGCAATTATTGTAAAAAAGTTTGGTGGCACTTCTGTTGCGGATCTTGAGCGCATTAGAAATGTTGCAAAATTAGTGATGAAAGAAAAAGCTAAAGGCCATCAAATTGTTGTGGTAGTTTCAGCAATGGCAACTGTTACTAATAACTTGGCTGAATTGGCAAAAAATGCATCATCTCTAGATGATAATGAAAAACTTGCCGAATATGACTCTATTCTTTCAACAGGAGAGCAAATATCATCAGCATTACTAGCATTAATTTTACAATCTTATCAAATTAAAGCTCGCTCTTGGCTAGGATGGCAAATTCCTACCATCACTAATAATACTTACTCAAAAGCTAAGATAAAAGAAATCAATACTAATAAAATAAAAGAAGCTCTTAATTCAGATATTATTCCTGTAATTGCTGGCTTTCAAGCAGTTACTAATGATGAACGTATTACAACAATTGGTCGTGGCGGGTCAGATACAACAGCAGTTGCAATAGCAGCAGCTTTGAAAGCAGAAAGATGTGACATTTATACCGATGTTGATGGAATATTCACAGCCGATCCTCGTATAGTTAGCACTGCTTCAAAGTTAGATAAAATTTCATACGAAGAAATGCTAGAGCTGGCATCATTAGGCGCAAAAGTGTTACATACTAGATCAGTTGTAATGGCAATGAAACACCAAGTTCTAGTTAGGGTACTATCAAGTTTTAATGAAGATTCTGGAACAATTCTTACAAATGAGGATAAACAAATGGAACAAAGATTAGTTACTGCAATTACTTGTACTAGTGACGAAGCAAGAATTACAATATCTGGATTACCTAAAACCATCGGTGTAACTGCTATTTTTTCATTGCTAGCCGAACATGGAATTAATATTGACATGATCGTGCAAAGCAGTAGTAATAAAGGCAGAAATATTGATATTACATTTACTTCCGGTAAAGCTGATTTTCCTAAATTAGTTTCTATTTTAGAACAAAATAAAACCAAACTTAAGTATCTTGATCTCGACGCTGACTCCAATGTATCTAAAGTATCAGCTATAGGAGTTGGTATGTTATCTAGCGCAGGGGTTGCACAGGAAATGTTTAAAGCTTTAGCAGATAAATCTATAGAAATTATTGTAATTTCTACATCTGAAATTAAAATTAGTGTTTTAATAGCTGAAGAATACATGGAGCTCGCAGTAAGAACACTGCATAGTACATTTAAATTAGATAGTTAAAATGAGTAAGAAAAATTCAACACAACTTTGGAAGATAGGCGCAGAATTTCTGCACGCTGAACATTCTATTATGTGTGGTGCTATGTCTTGGGTTTCTGAGCATAACTTAGTTTCAGCAATTTCTAACGCCGGTGGCTTTGGTGTTATTGCTTGTGGTTCAATGAGCCCAGAGCTGTTAGATAAAGAAATAAAATTAACACGAACAAAAACATTCAAAAGTTTTGGTGTAAACTTAATTACAATGCATCCCCAAATAGAAGAATTAATACAAGTTTGTATTGATAATAAAGTATCCCATGTTGTTTTAGCAGGGGGATTACCTAAATCTCATAGTATTACTAAATTGAAAAACCATAATATAAAAGTTTTATGTTTTGCTCCGGCCTTATCTTTAGCAAAAAGACTAATTAAAATGGGCGCAGATGCTTTAATTATTGAAGGTATGGAAGCAGGTGGTCATATAGGACCAGTTTCAACATCTGTACTTGCACAAGAAATTTTACCAAATATAACTGAGATACCAATATTTGTTGCTGGAGGAATTGGCTGCGGAGAAATGATAGCTAGTTATTTACGAATGGGTGCTTCAGGATGCCAACTAGGTACAAGATTTGTATGTTCTTATGAATCAATAGCTCATCCTAATTTTAAAAAAGCATTTATTAATGCAGCTTCTAGAGATGCAATTTCTTCTATACAAATTGACCCAGAGTTCCA
Organism: uncultured Rickettsia sp.; assembly: GCA_964515755.1. GTDB lineage: Bacteria > Pseudomonadota > Alphaproteobacteria > Rickettsiales > JABSSG01 > JAGVLN01. Next base: position 43,499 of record CAZEVK010000004.1, read on the forward strand.
TGTTATCCCGGTAAGAGCTCTAGCAAATAAAGCCTCTGATGAATTCATAAAAGCGCAGTTGAACACTATTAATGATTATAGAAATAATCTCATTTCCAAAGAAGAAGCTCAGCTTAAAATAGAAAAATTCTGGGCAGGTGCATTAAAAAAAGCAGTTATTGACGGCGATATTGAATATGGCTCTGTAATGGCAGGACAAAGTGTTGGTATGGTAAAATCTGAACAATCCGTACAAGAAATAATTAATGAGTTAGTGTCGCACACTAATCATTCTTTAAGTATATAATCAACAAAATGCAGTTGTTAAAAATAATACTATTGTTATCATCACTAGTTCTTTATTCATGTGCAGGTAAAGAAACAACATCATTTATAAATAAATATGATCGCAAGGTGCCTATTGAAAAATTAGAAAGTCAAATTAATACCTCAACTCACTCTAAATATGGCCATATAATATTATTATTTGATTTATTAAACCTAAATTATAAAAATAACCTCTACACGTACAGAGAGAGTGTACAAGCTAGTAACCTTTATTTATACCTAATTTCATCAGATATTAGTAAAGAAAAATTTCTGCATTTAATTAGTATATTTCAGCAAAATGTGATACATAAAACAATAAATCAGCAAAAATTTTCTAAAACTCTAAACGCCAATGCTACACGCAAAATTAAAGAGTTAACAATTTTCATTTCAGAACTTGATCACCGCCTAAAAATTCATAAGCTAAAAAGTCATCATCAATTGGGAATAGCTGTAAATAAAATGTCTCAATATCTAAAAAAATACAGCAAAAAACTTGATTCTATGAGTCTAAAAGATAAATTAGAGATTTTGCGAAAAATTAATAATGCTGTAGAAAGACTACCCTTAACAAATCCTTTATCGCAATACAAAGTCACAGATAGATATCGAATGAGAGCTGGATCTTTTTTAAAAAAGAAAAAAATGCATAGTGGAATTGACTTAGTTGCAAGCAAATCCTCGGATGTATTTACTAGTGCCGCTGGAATAGTAAAATATGCTGGAGGAATGAATGGTTATGGCAATATTGTTATTATTGAGCATGGAAAAAATATAAGCACTTGCTACGCGCATTTACAAAAAATTGCTGTGCGTAAAGGAAATTATGTGCTTCTAGGTGAAAAAATTGGTATACAGGGTAGTACAGGTCAAAGCACAGGTGATCATTTACACTATGAAATAAGATTAAGTAACAAACCAATTAATCCAGATATTATAAAACGTTTCTAAAAATTACATAAAACTTCATGCTCTTTTATAGCGTATCTATCTGTCATGCCAGCTATATAATCAGCGATAATTATTGGTAAATTTTTCCCACTGATTTTATTTTGCCATTTACTTGGTAAACATCCTGGGTTTTCAAGAAAAACATCAAATAGTTCTTTAACAATCTTTCTTGCTTTAAAAGTCATTCTGTTAACAGTGTAATGCATATACATATTGTCTTTTAGATAATTCTTTAACTTTAATACTTTTTCTTGCATTGGTTCAGAAAATTCAACCACCATCTTATGTGCATCTTGAACGTCTTTTAAAGTTTTAATCTTTATTGAATTAATATTATTTTTTGATTGAGATATAACATCGATAACCATATTATTAATTAAGCGCCGTATAACTTCGTGTATTAATCTCTGATCCTCAATATCTTGTTGAATAGATCTGACATCATCGATAATATCATTAATAACATTAAAATTATAAATATCTTCAATTGTAAAAAATCCTGCTTTTAGTCCATCTTCTAGATCGTGACTATTATATGCAATATCATCAGCAATACTTGCAACTTGAGCCTCTAGTGAAGGAAAAGTTTCCAGTTTGATACCATAATTTTCAGCATGTTCTACTACTAATTTAGATGGTTTTTTATTAACTATATACTTACCAGATAAAGGACCATTATGTTTAGCTATACCATCTAAAGTTTCAACAGTTAAATTTAAGCCATTAAACTTTATATATCTCTCTTCTAATTGCGTTAATAATTTGAGAGTGTATGCATTATGATCAAACCCTCCATGGTCAGCTAATTTTTTATTTAATGCATCCTCACCCGCATGCCCAAAAGGAGGATGACCAAGATCGTGAGCAAGACTCAAACATTCGGTAAGCTCTACAGATAAACCCAATTCAATTGCAATAACTTTAGAAATTTGAGCAACTTCCAATGAATGTGTTAACCTAGTACGATAATGATCACCCGTATCATTAACAAAAACTTGAGTTTTATACTCTAATCTTCTAAATGCAGCTGAATGAGTAATTCTGTTTAAGTCTCGCTGAAATGCATTTCTAAATGTATCCTCTTCTTCATGAAGTCTTCCTTTAGAAAATTTTGGGTTAGAGGCATACGAAGCTAAATATCTTTCCATTCCTTGCTTTTTTCAAAGTTAAAATATATAATCACGAATATCATTATATATAAATATAATATCATGAACAATATAAATACTACTATCACAGTTAGTGACAATGCAGCTAGTAAAATTAATGAACTAACAAGTAAAGAATCTTTAAATAAGAAACTAAGAATTTCAGTTAACGCTGGTGGTTGTTCTGGTTTTCAATATCAATATGATTTTGTACAAAATAATAACTCAGATGATCTGGTACTTGAGAAAAATGGAGCAATAATATTAATTGACAGTATATCTGCCGAATTCATGAAAAACTCTACCATTGATTACATAGAAACTCTTGGATCGGCTGAATTTTTAATTAAAAACCCTAATGCAACAAGTAAATGTGGCTGTGGCAACTCTTTTTCTACTTAATCTTCGCCTTATCAAATCCACCTATAACATCACTCGTTTTTAATATTGTCGGTAAAATTATTCCATGCGGGTATTTTTTACTGTATATCACATCAAATGGGATCCCTCGCCTATTATAGCTTTTTAGATAATCACTAATTTCTTTGTTATTCGAAGTATAATCAGCGCGCATTACAACAATATTGTGTTTTTTGTAATAATAGAGCATATATTCATTATCCAAAATCACAAATTTGTTATACTTACAAGTAACACACCAGTCAGCAGAAACATCAACTAAAACTACTTTATCGGAAGCTATATATTCATTTAGCTTCTTTAAATTAAACTTTTTCCACACAGACAGCACCTCTTCTTGACGCAAAATATCTTCTTTAAAAGTAAGCTTTGGAAGAAAAAATCCACAAGTTATTATTAACGTACAAAATATTAATTTTACTAATCCATATTTTAGTAGACCTTGCTTATTTTCAATAAAAAATTTAAGCAATAAAGAAAGCATGAATAAGATTACCGCCGCCTTTGTATCTAATAAATTTGATATTATAAATATTAGCCATAGTACTGTTAGATAAACTAATATTGTTAGAAATTTTTTAAGTAATAAAATCCATTTTCCTTGCTTAGGTATGTATTTTATTAAGTCTGGATTTACTACAAGAATCATGTATGGTAACGACATTCCTAAACCTAGACACAAGAAAATAGAGTAAATCTCTACTTTTCCATAAAGCAACGAAAAACTTATGGCAGAGCCAACAAAAGGTGCAGTACATGATGTCGCTATTAATGTAGCAAATGCTCCTGATAAAAAGCTTCCAACTATCTTGCCTTCATTTGAATATTTACTCAAAATAGCATTTAACGAATTTGGTAAAACTATTGTAATTTTTTCATCCAAACTACATGCAAAAAATATTAAGCTCAAAATCAAAAATATTACAAATTGGGGTTGTTGAAAATTCAAACCAAGACCAACATATTCGCCACTAGCTTTTAATAAATAAGCAATTGAGGCAAAAATTAAAAATAATATCACAATCCCAAAAATAGTAGCTAGAAAATGAAGTCTGATTTTTTGTCGTGTTTGATGTCTGGCATTTATTACTGATAATAATTTAATTGATAAAACCGGCAATACACAAGGCATAAGATTTAATATAACACCACCAATAAAAGCAAGAACGAGCATTTTCAATAAAGTATAATTTATATTTGAACTCAATGCTGCTGGAATATTAAAGTTTAGTATATAAGATTTCTGAGAGCAAAATTTATCACACACAGCTATTAAAATATTTAGGTCAAATTCAGTATTAGAACTAGGATCTATAAGGCCAATTGAAATGGGTATATTTATATCACCTGTGTAATAAAAAGCATCGTTTGATGATTTTTCAGGCGTTGGCCATTTGATTTCGACTGCACTAATATTACGTTTGTTTTCTAAAGTAACCCTAGTTTGAGGCTCATCATTTGCTTTATTTTTAACAAAAATCCTAGATTTTTGTTTTAAGTGAATATTTAAGTAAGAAAGTAGATGCTTTTTCTCATTGTCGTAATTATCAATAGAATAGTTAATACTATATTGTGTTTCATCAATCTTATTTTGAATCTCACAATAGCCTTTTACTGATGAAAATAGAAGGATGATAGCAACTAGATAGCGAATATTTAACATGCTCAAATCTAATTAGTCTTGATTTTTTAATCATATATCCTATTATTAAATAAGCAAATTTTTTAATTATCTATACTTTAAAAAATCCTTTATAATAACTATATCATTTCTAAATAATTAAGGGATGATTATGAAAAAAAATAAATCTATTCACCAAATTGTTGATTTTACAGGTAAAACTTTAGCAGCAACTCCTTTTATCGATAAAGAATCTTATTTTTATAAATCCGTAATTTATATTGTACAAAATACTAGTCAGGGTACAATTGGCATATTAGTTAATCAACCTATAATTAACAAAGAAATTAGATTTTATATTAAAATGCATGAAAATGCTGAAGAAAAATCACTGAACCTTAATGATATTGATACTTATTTAGGAGGCCCAGTTGATATTTCCAAAGCTCTAATTTTACATTCAAATGATCATGAAGCTGATAATAATAAAATAGAAATTAGTTCAGACGTAGAAGTTTTACAAAATATAGTTCAAGGAAAGGGACCAAAAATGAGTTTGTTAGTCTTAGGGTATTGTAGCTGGACTCCCGGACAATTAGAACAAGAAATAAAAGATAATCATTGGTTCGTATTACCTTCAAATAATCAAACTATTTTTGGAACAATTAATCGAGATAAATGGTCATCAGCCTTAGAAATTTTTAATATAACTCCGTACAATCTCTCTCTTACACCTGGTAACTGTTAATTCATGTCAAAACTACTACAAGTCAAAATTCTTACATTATTCCCAGAGTTATTCCCTGGTCCACTAGACTTATCTATAACTGGAAGAGCTCTGAAGAATAAAATATGGTCATTAGAAACAATTGATATAAGAAGTTTTGCTTTAGATAAACATCGTACTGTCGATGGGTCAGTCGTTGGTGGTGGAATTGGTATGATTTTAAGACCAGATATTCTAGAAAAAGCAATTGATTATGCTAAAGCTGATTCAGAAGATTTTACAATAATATATATGTCTCCACGTGGCGAAAAACTAACACAAAGACTAAGCGAAGAGTTTGTTAGAGAGCAAAATAAATTAATAATAATTTGTGGTAGATTTGAAGGAATAGATCAAAGAGTTATAGATCATTATAATATTAAAGAAATAAGTATCGGCGATTATGTTTTAACAGGAGGTGAAATAGCTGCATATGTTTTCTTAGATAGTTGTATTAGATTATTGCCAGGAGCTCTTTCTGATAATTCCCTCTTTACTGAAGAAAGCTTTGGAAGTGAATTAAGTAAATCACAAGAAAGAACATATCTTAATCTATTAGAATATCCTCAATATACCAAGCCTATTTCGTGGAAAAACAAATCAGTACCTGATATTTTACTTAGCGGCCATCATAAAAACATTAAAAAATGGAATTTAGAACAAGCAGAAAAGTATACAGAGACGCGTAGACCTGATTTGTGGGAATTATATAAGAAAAACAATAAATTAAGTTGAAAATTAGATTAAAATCGCTTATTTTAATCAATCAATTGAAATTTAATGCTATTTGAGGATTATTTATGAATTTAGCACAACAATTCGAGCAACAACAAATTACAAAACTTTCCGAAGGAAAGGTATTTCCTAAATTTATCGCTGGGGACACTATTAAGGTTCATGTGAAAATTATCGAAGGTAATACGGAACGCGTTCAGGTTTATGAAGGATTATGTATTGGTAGAAAAAATCGTGGTTTAGGTTCAAGCTTTACAGTTAGAAAAATCAGTCATGGTGAAGGTGTTGAGCGTATATTTCCGCTTTATTCTCCTAAAATAGCTAATATTGAACTTGTTAAAAGAGGCATAGTACGTAGAGCAAAATTATATTATATGCGTAATTTGCGTGGTAAATCTGCAAGAATTAAAACAAGATTAGACTATAGCTTACAAAGCTAAAAAAATTAAAAATTTTTAGAATGATATCTTGTAAAATCAACTCATTCAATGAATTATCAGATCAGTATAGTTTATTTGTATTCGATTTATGGGGAGTAGTATATAATGGCGTTGAGTTATATACTCAAACAGTAAAATTTATTGATCATCTCCGATCTCTTAAAAAACATATAATATTCTTATCCAATGCACCAAGACCATCTAACATAACTGGTGAAAAATTAGCTAAACTAGGATTGAAAATATTAGATTCAGAAAAACTTATAACCTCTGGAGATTTTTTTCGTTTCTGTTACCAACATAATATTGATAAAATGTTTGGACCAGATAAAAAAATTTATAACTTAGGTGGCGATTTTAATACTGATTTATTGAAAGGTTTAGACATTAATTATCCATCTGATATTTCTAATGCAAACTACATTATCCTTTCTATACTAGCGCGAAATGAAAGCGAGTTTGCGCATTGGGACAAAGAAATGTTGCAAGCAATTTCTAATAATATTCCTGCTCTTTGTATAAATCCAGATATGATTGCTTCACACGGAGATAGCATAAACTACACCCCCGGTACTTTTGCAAAAAGATATAAAGATCTTGGAGGAAGAGTATATTATTATGGCAAACCATATCTACCTTTATATCATTACGCATTAGACTCATTTATCGAAGAAACAGGTATTAATAAGAATAAAATAATTGCTATAGGAGACTCTCTTGAAACAGATATCAAAGGCGCTACTTCATATGGTATCGATTCATTGTTACTTCTTAACGGCGTACATGCAGGTACTGATATAAATTCAAACATAATCTTAGAAAATTTATTTAAAAAATTTGAGCTAGAGCCTAAATTTTTGATGGCAAAACCAAAATTTGAATAAAATAGATTTTTAGGTAATTGATTATAACTTCTAGTTATGTTACTTAATACTAATAGAATTATTAAGTTATAGGATAAGTTTATGAAAAAAGTTATAATTTCTGGAATGATTGGCAATGCACTCGAATGGTACGATTTTGCATTATATGGACATTTCGTTATTATACTCAGCAAATTATTCTTCCCAACAACTGATCCTTATTTAGCAACACTTGCAACTTACGCAGCATTTGCTGCTGGCTTCATTATGCGACCTGCTGGAGCCTTGATATTTGGCTATATAGGTGATAAATATGGTCGTAGAGCATCGCTTTCCGCATCCATATTAATGATGGCTATCCCAACTGCTTGTATTGGCTTATTACCAACATATGAAAGTATAGGAATCTGGGCACCAATTATGCTAGTAATTATTAGATTACTACAAGGAGCATCTATAGGTGGTGAGTTTAGTGGATGTATTGCATTCTTAGTTGAATACTCGCCAACGAAAAAAAGAGGACTTGTTGGCAGTGCAAGTATGGTTAGTTTATGTGCTGGTATGTTACTTGGTTCTATTGTTGCTACTACCGTATCAAAATCAATGCCTGAGGCGGTTTTTGAAACTTGGGGTTGGAGAATTCCATTCTTAATAGGTATGCTTATTGGTCTCGTTGGTATATATGTTCGCATCAGCTTACATGAAAGTCCAGTCTATCTTAAAGCAAAAGCACATAATGACCTTTCAAAACAACCTTTACGTGAGGTATTAAAAATTTATTCAAAAGAATTATGCGTGGCTATAGGTTTATATCTAATGGTTACTGTGCCATTTTATACTTTCACAATCTTTGTTAAGAACTTTATGTCTGCTAATTTAGGATATTCATATACAGATTCTCTAACAATTAACCTTATTAGCATCACTTTAGCAATGTTGCTAATGCCATTTTCTGCGTGGCTTTCTGACAAGCATGGTCGTAAACCTATAATGCTTTACACGACTTATGCGATGATTGTATTAATCTATCCTATTTTCTGGCTTTTAATCAACGGCGAATATGAGCAAGCTTTGATTTCTCAGCTTATATTTGCTATACTAGTTGGAATGTATATGGGACCAATTCCTGCAACTTTAGTAGAAATGTTTCCAACTAGAGTTAGATTTACCGGTGTAGCACTATCTTATAATATAAGTGCAGGTATATTTGGCGGCTCTGCACCTTTAATTGGCACATGGTTAATGCAAATTACTGGTAAACAAGATGTTATAGCTTTATATATCATAATATTTGCTATAATAACATTAGTGTCACTAAAATTTTATAAAGAAACATACCGTAAGCAATTGTCATAAAATTATAATTGTTTAAAAAACTACATAATTTCATTACTACACAATTTTACCTGGATCAAAAATCTTGGGTTTTATGGTTAATAGCTTTTTTCTGCTTCGGCATTATTCTATATTTTTCTTTACCTACAGAACCAAGTTTTTATATAGAGATTATTATATTTCTAGCAGTCTTAGTTACTGTAATTATATGTCGTCGTAAAAAGTTTGATGGCTACCGATTCTGTTACTATGCTTATCAATTGGTTTAATGTGCGCAACTTACCGAACTATAAATGTCTTATCTCCTAAACTAGATCATGAAATAAAATTAGCAAAAATTTCTGGCAGAGTATTAAGTATAACTCCTGTAATAAAAGGTTCTCAGGTTGTATTAGATAAAATTTATATTAAAGACTTTGGTAATAAAAAATTTCCTAAGAAAGCCAAAATTACAATTAAAGGTAATAAAAAATTAGATGAAATAGAAATTGGAGATTATATTAAATTTCGTGCGACTTTATGGCCATCTAGTAAACCATTTGTACCTAGAGAATACGACTTTTCTAGGCAAAACTTCTTTGATCAAATTGGAGTTACTG
>CAZEVK010000004.1:52695-68903 GCA_964515755.1 uncultured Rickettsia sp.
TATAACAATTCAAATATTTATGTTATAAAAAAAACCATAATAAAGTAGCAAATTATATTTCCAATTTACGAATCTATCTTTCAAAACGTATCAAAAATGTCTTAGGAGAAAAAATGGTAGCATTGCTACAGCATTAATTATTGGAGAACAAAGCGCTATCGATAAAGCAATATTATCAGATATGCGTATTTCTGGCCTTACTCATATTTTATCAGTATCAGGACTGCATTTATCTATAGTATCAATCATCTGCATTTTCTGCATAAGATTTTTACTTAGCTTTTCAGTTTATATATGCCAAAAATATGATACCAAAAAAATTGCAGCATATTTTTCCTTATTATTTACTTTAGGATATCTCCTAATTTCTGGGATGCAAATTGCTACCTTAAGATCATATATCATGGTGGTTTGTGTTATTATGGCAGTTCTATTAGATCGTCAAGAATACGCTCTAAGATCTGTTTGTGTAGCAGCTTTCATTATGCTTCTTATTAATCCTGAATCTATAACACATCCAAGCTTTCAAATGTCATTTGCAGCAGTAATAGCTTTAGTATCTGGATATGAATATTATTTAACAAAATTTTTAAGCAATACTGAGTATACCAACTTTGATCGAATTAAACGTTATTTTTTTGGAACGTTAGCAGCAACTTTTATAGCTGGACTTGCAACAGCACCTTTTGCTATTTATCATTTCAATCAGTATGCAAATTATTCAATCTTAGCAAATTTAATAGTAGCTCCTATTACCTCATTTATAATTATGCCTTCTGTTGTCTTAACCTGCATTTTCTTTCCTTTCGGCTTAGAAAAACTTTCATTATGGATATTAAATTATGGCATAGAGTTTTTGATTTATATAGCTAACAAGGTTAGTCACCTACCTAGAGCACTAGTAATGTTACCAAACATGAGTGTAGAAACTTTAATGTTATTTGTTATTGGTTTGCTTTGGTTATGCTTGTGGCAACAAAAATGGCATTTTTTGGCGTTATCCCTATTATTATTGCTATTATCTTATTACTTATTACACCCAGCCAAACTTAATAATTGACGCTCATACTGGTATAATTATGTTACGTAGCAGCGATAATAATTTAGTAAGGACTGAGAACAAACGTAGATTATCAGATTTTATGCAAGGTTATTTTAATGCACGAATGCAAACAAATAAAATCATTAGCATCAATAATAAGAAGTATTTAGAAGAGTTTAATTGTGATGAAGCCCAATGTTTTATTGGCAATAATTATAAATTATATTTCCCTCGTAACAACACAAATTTACTGCTTAAAATTAAGTTGCTTGATAATAAAGACTTAAAAAGTAATGGCTCATATTTTATTACTCTCAAGCCAAGTGAACCTAAAATAGAATCAGTTATTGACTCTCTGCAATATCGACCTTGGAGCTAATTTGTAATATTGTCTTATAGCATTACTTATGTTAAATTGTTTTTTACTCAAGTTATAAGTTAACTTATTATCAGGAATGACATTAAAATCTATAATCCTTAATACAGATTCATATATTTCTTCTCATTATTTACAATATCCAAATAATATGCAGGAAATTTCTTGTTACATTGAGTCAAGAGGCGGAAAATTCGAAAAAGTTTTGTTTTTTGGATTGCAGATTTTTTTAAAAGAATACTTATCAAAACCTATAACAAAAGAAAATATTATATTTGGAGAAGAATTTCTAAACTCTCATGGATTAGTTTTCAATAAAGCTGGCTGGGAATATATATTAGAGAAGCATAATGGATATTTGCCTATTGAAATCGAAGCTATTCCTGAAGGTATATTAATTCCTAATCAAAATGTAATGGTGCAAGTCAGAAATACAGACCCTAATTGTGCATGGCTTCCCTCTTACATTGAAACAGCTTTACTTAGAGCAGTTTGGTATCCTTCAACAGTTGCAACTATTTCTTGGAATGCCAAGAAAATAATAAAAAAATATATGAGCATTACTTCTGATAATTTTGATGGCTTACTTTTCAAATTGCATGATTTTGGAGCAAGAGGCGTAAGTTCTTTAGAATCAGCATCTATCGGAGGAGCAGCTCATTTAGTAAATTTTAGAGGCACAGATACCATTTCTGGCGTTCTTGCTGCTAAAAGATATTATAATCATGATATGGCTGGATACTCTATCCCGGCTTCTTCTCACTCTACTATTACGAGCTGGGGTAAAAATTTTGAAAAAGAAGCATATGAAAATATTTTAGATATTTTTCTAAAAGAAAGAAAAACAGTTGCGATAGTTAGCGACTCTTACGATTTATGGCATGCCTTAGATAATATATTTGGTAAAAAGCTCAAAGAAAAAATAATACATTCTAAAGGCACATTAGTAATTAGGCCTGATAGTGGAGAACCGAACTTAGTAGTTCTAAGGGCAGTAGATATATTAATGGATAAGTTTGGCTATAGCTTAAATAAAAAAGACTATAGGGTACTTCCATCATATTTAAGGCTTATACATGGAGATCGTATTTCTCTTGATACCATCGAATTAACCTTACAAACTTTAGAACAAAATGGTATATCAGCTGACAACATTTCGTTTGGCATGGGCGGGGAATTATTACAAAAATGTAATAGAGATACTCTAATGTTTGCTATGAAAACTTCTGCAATAAAAATAAAAGAAGAATGGGTGGATGTTTGTAAAGATCCTATAACTGACTCTAATAAAAAATCTAAGTCAGGCAGACTAGCATTAATAAAGGAAGAAAGCCTATATAAAACAATTAGGCTAGATCAATTAGCAAATAGAGATAACCTATTGAAACCAGTATTTAGGGATGGTAAACTCCTTGTTAATTATAATTTTGAAGATATAAGAGACCTGGCCGAACAAGTCTTATAGAATTCACAATACTCATTAATCGGACATTGCTCACACAGTGGCTTTTTTGCTTTGCATATATATCTACCATGTAAAATCAGCCAATGATGAGCATGATTTAACCATTTTTTTGAAATTATTTTTAATAAATCTTGTTCCACTTTTTCAGGGGTAGTACTATGAGAAAAGCCGATTCTTCTTGATGTACGAAATACATGAGTATCAACAGCTATAGTGGGCATGCCAAACGCACAATTCATGACAACATTAGCAGTTTTTCTACCCACACCAGGTAATGATTCCAAATCTTTCATATTATCAGGCACTATGGAATGGTATTTTTCTACTAACTGACTACTTAATTTAATTATACTCTTAGCCTTACTATTAAAAAGCCCAATAGATTTAATGTAATATTTTAAACCTTCTTCTCCAAGATTTATCATATCTTTTGGAGTGGAAGTAATCATAAATAATTCTTTAGTGGCTTTGTTAACGCTTATATCAGTAGCTTGTGCTGATAAAACCACCGCCACCAATAAAGTGAAGTTATTCGTATATTTTAGCTCAGTTTTAGGATATGGATTTGCTTTAGAAAAAATGGTAAAAATACGATCTACTTGTTCTTTATCCATAATCTTTATATAATTTTTTCAATAGTTCAGTTATATTATGTTGTAATTGATAATATCTAAAATAGCAAATGACAGTAAAAAACTATCTTGATCAAAAAAAATTGTTTGAAATTATAAATTTTGTCACTCGCTCAGATTCTAATCCTCATGCATTAATTTTTGGTGGAAGTAAAGGAATTGGTAAAGCAACTGCAGCAAAAGATATAACAAACCATCTTTTATCTGATCAAAATGACTTACTACATAATTTACTATGGATTAATTCTAATGAAGAGATTATTTCTATAGAACAAATCAGGAATATAAAAGAATTTTTCAGCCAGACAATTTTAAATGATTCCTACAGAATAGTAGTAATTGATAGTGTTGATGATTTAAATATCAATTCAGCAAATGCTTTATTAAAAACTCTGGAAGAACCTCCACAAAAATCTTTGTTAATTTTAATTTCTCACAAACCACACAATTTAATTGATACAATTAAATCGCGCTGTGCTTTAATTAAATTTCGTGTTCCAGAAAATACGCATGACATTATTAATCAAAATACAAAAATTGAAATAAAAGAAGCTGAACTATTATTGAGGCTTGCGCACAACGTTCCTGGTATTGCCCTATATCTTCATCAACATCAGGGTTTTGAGTTATATGAGAATATAATCTTCGCCATTAGTAATTATAATTCATCATTTGATAACACGTATAAACTAATTGAAAACTATTTTTCTGACAATTCAATTGAGAAGTGGCTAGTATTCGACTACTTATTCAAATATCTGTTAGAGAAAATAATAAAGACCAGTAGTATGTCCCATAGTAATGATTTATTTAAAGAAGAAAAGGAAGTTATCAATAAGCTAGTATCAAAAAGATCAACTCAAGAATGGTTTGCAATTTATGATCAGGTTATTCATTTAACAGCCTCAGCCAAAAAACTATATTTAGATTATAAAAATGTTGCTATAGTACTGATGCAATTAATTAACAAAGAGGCTTAGGTGAAAAATTTTTACGTAACTACTCCAATTTATTACGTGAATGATATCCCTCATATAGGTAGTGTTTATACAACTTTAGCAGCGGATGTTATAGCACGTTTTAAAAGGCTTGATGGTTATAACGTTAAGTTTGTAACTGGCACTGATGAACACGGTCAAAAGGTTGAGAAAGCTGCGTTAAAAGCTGGCATGGATCCACAAACATTTACAGACAAAGTTTCTTCAAGATTTCGCGAAACTTTTAATTTAATGAACATCAGTTACGATGATTTTATTCGAACTACTGAAACTCGCCATAAAAAAGCTACCACAGCTCTCTGGATCAATTTATTAGAGAATGGACAAATATATTTGGATAAATATTCTGGCTGGTATTCTGTACGCGATGAAGCTTTTTACAACGAAGATGAGCTAGTTGAAGGGAAAGCTCCAACAGGCTCTGAAGTAGAATGGATATCTGAAGAAAGTTACTTTTTTAGACTATCAGCTTATCAAGATAAATTATTGGAATTATATGAAAAACAGCCAGATTTTATTTCCCCAAGTTTTAGAAAAAACGAAGTAGTAAATTTTGTTAAATTAGGTTTACGAGATTTATCGGTTTCACGTACTACCTTTAAGTGGGGAATCCCAATACCTGGCAATAACCAACATATCATGTATGTATGGCTAGACGCTCTTACTAATTACCTTTCAGTCATTGGTTATCCTGATATTGAGTGTGCAGATTTTAAAGCATTCTGGCCTGCAGATCTCCACATAGTTGGTAAAGATATAACTAGATTTCATGCCGTCTATTGGCCTGCATTATTAATGGCTGCTAAAATTGATCTACCTAAACGCATAGTCAGTCATGGTTGGTGGTTAATCGAAGGCGAAAAAATGTCTAAATCTCTTGGAAACGTTATTAATCCTTTAGATTTGATAAATGAATTTGGTGTTGACGCAACAAGATATTATTTAATGCGTGAGATCTCATTTGGAAATGACGGCAACTTTACTCGCCATAGTTTTATAAAACGCATTAATAGTGAGCTAGCTAATAATATTGGTAATTTGGTACAACGGATTTTATCAATGATTTGGAAAAACTGTAACAGTAAAATTCCACAACCTTATGAATCAGTTTACGTTCAAGAAGAGTTATTACAATTTGCCGAAAAACTAATCATCAGAATCCGTACTCAAATTGATCAACAACTTATTCATATGGTTATTGAAGATATTATCGATCTAGCGAATCGTGCAAATACTTATATTGATTATCAATCTCCGTGGGCGCTTAAGAAAACTGATGATGCTAAAATGAAATCTGTGCTATATGTACTTGCAGAAACCATTAGATATATTGGGATTTTGCTCCAACCGTTTGTTCAAGATTCTGCCGAAAAAATTCTTGATCAATTATCAATTAGCAAAGATGAGCGTGAATTTAAACATTTAAACAAGAAATATGCATTAAAAGTTGGCACTGAAATTCAAGAACCAAAAGCTGTATTTCCAAGGATAGAATGAAAATTATTGATTCACATTGTCATCTAGATTTTGAAGTCTTTAAGGAAGACTTTCATGAAATGCTACAGCGTGCTAAAAATTCTAATATTACAGTGATGCAAACAATTTGCACTAAAATATCAGAATTTGAAAAAATAAGAAAAATTGCTGAATCTTATAATAATATTTATTGCTCAGTAGGCATTCATCCAGATGAAGTTAAGAATGAAAAATACATCACAGCCGAAGAATTAATAGAGTATACTAATCACCCAAAAGTTATAGGATTAGGGGAAACAGGACTAGATTATTATCGTGATAAATCAGATTCAAATTTACAAGCAAGTTTATTTAGAGAACATATAAAAGCATCACGTATCACTGGCTTACCTTTGATTGTTCACACAAGATCAGCTGATGATGATACTGTAAAAATCTTATCTGATGAAATGAGGATTGGTAAATTCCCAGGATTAATTCACTGCTTCACTGCTAGCCATGAATTAGCTCAAGCTGTCATAGAATTAGGATTTTATATCTCTATTTCAGGCATTGTAACATTTAAAAATGCAACTAAATTGCAAGAAACAATCAGAGAGTTACCTTTAGAACGTCTATTGGTTGAAACTGATGCACCATATCTTGCGCCAACACCAAAACGTGGCAGTCGTAATGAGCCAGCATTTACCACTTACACTGTAGAATTTATTGCAAAATTATTCGGTAAAACCCCAGAATATATAGCAAAAATTACCACCGAAAATTTCTATTATTTATTCAAAAAAGTTAAAAATGAGGATACAAATTAATAATCACTATTTCTTCATTAATTTTCAAATCATCAGGAATTTCTAAAAATTTCATACCGAGCAATTCTTTTGAAGGTATTGTAATGAATATTTTGTGACCAATTGGTAGGTTGTCTATGGCAGCAGATATTTCTTGCGGTATTTTACTGCTACCTATTTTTATAGATTTCTTCCCACTACTAGACTTCTTTGAATCATAAATTATGTTATCTTTTATATCCCTTATCTCGTAAGAGATTAACACCGACTCACCACAAGTAAAATTACGCATTGAAATTGTTTTCTGATCAATATTCTTATTAAAAATTTTATTACTTGGGATAATTTCTTTAGTATTCTTTATATCAATTAGTGTAACATTACTCTGATAAAGATAATCTTTTTTTATAAGAGCAATCTTTGACTTAGCAAAAATAATTTTTCTACTTCCACCCTTCTTCATCCCTAATACTGCTCTCTCTAAATTTTCAGGTAATGCTCCGCTTCCAATTTTAAAAGCAATTTTTTCTTTTTTAGAAGTTATATTAGCTATAACATTTTTATTATCATCTATTTTACTAATATCATATTCTACTACTACTTCATGACCGCAAGCAGATTCAATGCCAACTCCTGTATTAATTTCATCAAAGTGAAAATTTTTTGAAAGTATATTTTTTGTTAATTCATCTTGGGATTCCAAATTTTTTAATACTGTCTGAACAATTTCTTTTCCTTCTGGGGTTTTCATAACCTGGCTGATAATACCAGCAACTTTTCTTTCAAGAAACGATGAATCTTCTTTTGTAGCAATTTTAATTTTAGTGTCATCGGTTTCAGCTTCTTCTTGAGGAACTTCTAATGGATCTGCAGTTAGTAAAGAAACAGCTTTAGAAAATTGCTGTGATACCTCTTTAGATTTTGATTCTATTTTAGATTTATTATAATTGTAAATTGCAATAGCCGCGAATATAAGAAGAATAAGCTTTACTAAACTCGCATGACGCATTTAATTATCCTCATTAATTTTGAAGTAGCTTAAAGAATATTCCATTATAACAAAAGTTCAAGGTGTTTTTATTTACTAAAAACACTACTAAGATATTTACCATAAAGTTATAATAATTTTTAATATCTCAGCTTTAAGCTGAAAGCAAGAAAACTATTTTTTGCATAAATTATTTCTACTATGATCTAAGGAAAACATATTTATGATTGTAAGATTCTTATTAAGAAATTAAGCTTGAGGCTTATAATATTAAGTATAAAGGCTAGATACTAATAAAATATATTTTATCCATACTACAATCATTTGTATTAATCTGTCCAAATTAATTATTTATTAATAGCTATTATGTATAATTAATAAATAGTAACCTTAAATTATTGTAAAAATTATGCATAAGACATTTTCTAAAATTATTAGAGTTATAGGCTGGAACTTATTAATTATTTGTAGCTTAGCTCTATCAATTTATTTTTATAATTTTTTTACTAAAAATTATGATCACAGTGATAGAAATACTATTAAAGAAATGTTCGAAGAGCATAATAATATAGTTAGAAACAATAAAAATAAATAATGTTAGTTATTCCAAGAATAATAATATTGGTATAAAATAGTTCTATGATGTTAGTTATAAAAAAATTTTACTTATATATTCTTTTAATCACTTGTATTTCCAGTTTCAATGCTTGGGGATTTACTATTGATACTGAGCAAAAAAATGCAGAGCATTTTAAGGGATGTATACCAACTCAATCAATTGAGCAAGCAAATGAGCCTAAACAAATTATATCAAATAACAATCTGACCAAAAAAGTAGGAGCGCTTTCTGATAAGTTAATGCCAAAGATCGTTTTAATAGGAAGAATACGTGATAGGAATTGTAGTGCAATTCCAGATTCAACAATAAGCATATGGCAAACTGATCAATACGGATTATATCGATATGTAAGAGTTATAGATAATAATCAAAGTATTTATAATATGAACGAGCAAATTTTAAGTAACTTTCAGGGAGTTGGCTCTGCAACTTCAACTAATACAGGTGAATTTGCCTTTATTACAGTTCATCCATCTAAAGGTAGGACTAGTAGAGGTGAAACTATAAGCTTAGTAGTAACTCATGATAAGTTCCCAGAGCTAAAAACCAAAATCTTCTTAGTTGATAAGGAGAAAAAAATGCCAAATAGACATTATACTCCTGCTTATAGCGCCAAAACTGCTTTTAATAATCGTTTAAAAGTATATTATTTTGACATAGTTTTAGATGGTAAAAGCCAACATCTAAGTTATTAATATACAATGCTAAAAATTTCCCATATCTATAAATCCCCAAATTTTGATGAACGCACATCAAATATCGACATGATAGTCATTCATGCCACAAATATGGAAGAGCTTGTGTCTATAGAAAGACTTTGCGACCCAAAAAGTAATGTAAGCTGCCATTACTTAATTTCTCAAAATGGTGAAATTTATTCTTTAGTAGACGATAATAAAAGAGCTTGGCATGCTGGAGAAAGTTTTTGGCGGGGACGCGAGAAATTAAATACTTTTTCTATTGGTATTGAACTTGTTAATACCAATCATTTGTTAGAAACTAATATTTTTCCTAAAGCTCAAATGAATTCATTAATACAGCTGTGCATTGATTTAATTAAAAAATACAATATAGCTGATTATAATATAGTTGCTCACTCTGATATTGCGCCAAATCGTAAAGATGATCCTGGTCAATATTTTAATTGGAAGCTTCTTGCA
Source organism: uncultured Rickettsia sp. (assembly GCA_964515755.1). GTDB lineage: Bacteria > Pseudomonadota > Alphaproteobacteria > Rickettsiales > JABSSG01 > JAGVLN01. The sequence continues at coordinate 62,240 of CAZEVK010000004.1, forward strand.
GATAATTGTATTGGTATTTATCCAGATATTAAAGATATTGAAAATAATATGATATTGATTAGTCAAGGTGATAAAAATTCACAAGTTCTAAAAATACAAAAAATGCTAAAAAATTTTGGTTATAAAATTGATCTTAATGGCGAATTTGATGAAACAATGTCTATGGTAATAATAGCGTTTAAAAGAAGATTTTACCCTAATAATTTATTACCAAATATCAATAATAAAGCTCTTATGATCCTTAATGAATTAGTTAGATAGCTTAGTAATTATCTTTCTTGATATTTCTTAAGGAGTCTGATTCTGACAATAATAAGATGTTTGGAACTTGTTAAGCAATGTCTCTATCTTTCTTAAGAGATCTCTATATCGCGATATATATATATCTTGATCGAAATACATATCCACAATTATATTACTATCGTTATAGTAATGTCTTATTTTACATATATATTTATCAGCTCTAAAGTCCATATAATCACGACCATCTACACAATGAATCCATAAACTTGGATTGGAAGGGTCATCTGTAGAAGAAAGAAATAAATTAGGACTTTTGTCTTCACAAGCTTCATTTGCTTTTTCTTGTCTGGCAATACCACTCACTATGCAAGCTCTTTTCCAATTATCAAAAATATAATAATCTAAGTCAATCCCATGAAAATTCTTTTTTATTAATGATAGTTTAATAATATCATCTGAAGGCTGGCCGTCATACCTTTCTAACAAACCTACTAATTCTGACCAATATAATTGTTGGCAACTTTGATTTGATGTACATTTATCTCTTTGAGGATTTTTCTTAATAACCATGTCTATATAGTTCGATGCATTATATTTTCCATCTATAATTAGCTGGCGATCAACAGGCTCTAGAGTATTAAAATCAAATTCAAGATGTAATTCATCAACATTTCCTGATAATTTATATTTTTCAACATTTAGATAAGAACGTGGTATACAAAACTGAGTACCACTAACATTAAAAACTCCTACTAATCCTTTTTTATCCCAAGGGCAATCTGGTATTTCCATAACCAATTCTGGTGGAGTTTTATCTTGCATCCAGGCTTTTAATTTTGCACAATCTTTACGCTTTACTATTCTTTCAGGAATTGCAATTGAGGTTATGCCATTTGCTCCTGGAAATTCATAATATAGACTATCAGAGCTTTCTATTTTATAGTACCATATATAAATAAGACACGTGCAAGAGATTAAAATAAATATGAATTTTTGCAATTTGTTCATTTTAATTACTTATTACTCGGGTGTAACTTAATAAATCATATATTGTAGATTTCTTAGAAAATATAGGGAGATACCAAAATATCGTAAAAAGTGGAAGCAAGTATAACGTGGTCCTAAGGATAATTCTAAAAACAGATGGTTCGCTTCCATCTCTGTTTACAACCTTAATTTCCATCAGACTCTTGCTAAATGAGGCATGTTTTTTAGAACTTTCAAGAATAACATAATAAGAAAATGGAAATGTTAGTAAAATTATTACAAGAGGAAGGGTGAGTGTAAATGTTGTAGGATTAAAGGAGAATAATGTTACTATAAAATAAAACACCATAATAATTAAAGAAATTATAAGACAATCTAATATATGAGCAACTAATCTTCTCCACATACCCGCCGCTCTCATAACAAATATCCTCATTTATTTTTCTTATTCAATTGTAGGGTTTTTATGAAAACTCTGTCAATCACATTTTTAATCTAAGATTGACAAGTGCAACAATAAAAAGTCGATCTACCAGATTGTCTGATATTTGTGATAATTGTGTTACAAACATTACATGATTGGTTAGTTTTACCATAAACTTGAAAAGTATTTTGAAAAAAACCAACATTACCACTAGTATTAACGTAATCTTTTAAAGAAGAGCCACCTGCTATAATTGCATCTTTTAATGTTTGCTGTATTGCAATAACTAATTTTTCTGCTTCTTTTTCAGTAATCGTATTCGCAATTCTTAAAGGAGAGATACCACAGCGAAATAGGCTCTCACAAGCATAAATATTTCCAACTCCCACTACAATTTGATTATTCATTATCATAGTTTTAATTGGCATGAATCTTTTTTTAATCCTATTCAATAAATAGTGACTGTTAAATTCTGGTGATAACGGTTCGGGCCCAAGCTTAGCAAAATGCTTAGATAGTGTTAAATCCAAATTATGTATAATAGTAATTAAACCAAATCTTCTAGGGTCATTAAAAATAATTTTATAATTATTAGCAAAAGTAAAAATCACATGATCATGTTTTCTAGAAGGTTCTTTAGGATTAATTAAAACTTTACCGCTCATACCCAAATGCAAAACTAAAACATATTCATTATCTAAATATATTAAAATGTATTTAGCCCGGCGCTGAATTTTGATAATTTTTTGATTAGTAACTAATTCTGATAAAAATGCTGGTATTGTTATACGTAATTTATATCTATTGATATGAACATCAGTAAATTTCTCTCCAAGAATATGGCTTCGCAACTCTTTAGTAATAGTTTCAACTTCTGGTAATTCAGGCATAAACTCAACTTCAATTAATAAAATCTTCTGACTTAAAATTACGTTTCTCTATCAAAATATTTCTTATTTGCTTTGCAATAGTTAATGTTTCATTGAATGCTTTAGAGCTTCCTATTAATACTTCTTTTTTATATATTTCAACAATTTGGTTTTTAGCAAGATTGCTTGCAAATTCTTTATTTTTACCACGATTATGATTTAGTAAAGGTAGTATATAAACTTTCTTACCAGTAGAACATGCTTCAGAAACCATACTAACTGAATCATCAGTAACAAAGATACAATCGGCCATGCCTAGTAAACCAAAATAAGGATTATTTTTTGTAGGATCAATAATTAATATGCGATCATTATTTCCAAATTTATCCTCAATCATTTTAATTAATTCTGCTGGAGTTCTACGAGATGGAGTTATAAATAAACTACCTTTACTATTCGTAAGAATAGATTGTAACTGCATAATAATATTTTGGCATTCTGCAGTTTTCATTTTATAACGATTACTTGAACCACCAATAAGCACTACAAGATAAGGTTTTTTCTTTTGTAAAAAGAAACTTTTATGTAACTTCTTACCTTCATCAAGTTTAGCTTGGGTAACTTTATGCGGAGTCATCTTGCTTACAATAACATTACTTCCGGACACATTGTCATGTTCCATAGGAATCACTAAATCAAAATACTTAAGGTTAATACGAGGATCTTGTGTGCAAATTGTAAAAGTTTTACCTTTACTTTGCTTTCTAATATACAATGAAACACCTAATGCTTGTCTACCGCAAGTAATTAATACATCTGGCCATGGCGGTGATATAGAATCACTGATCTTAGATAAAAATCTTGGAGAGTTTAATCCAAAATTAGCTGGAAATAAAGACCAAGGCAAATTATAACAAGCTCTTTTAGTAACAATTTTTTTAAAACCAATTGCTTCTGCAATTCCTAATGCCTGACTAATCATTCCAGCCTTGGCTTCAGTCACTATCCAGCAGGTTTTATATCCAGACTTAGTTATCATTGAAATCTTCTTTATAATCAATTATTATTGATAAATATAATATAGTATATTTAAACTTTTTTCGATAAAAAAATATAAATGGCGTGGAGGCTTTATGAAGTCAAAAAAATCTACAACTAAAAAAAATACTATTAATTTATCATCTGCTTCAGCAGACTCTTCACAAGAAAAAAATCCAAATCTAAATCCAGAAAATATTTATATTGATGATAATTTGGAAGGCATGAATAAAATGATGAGCTTTTATACTCAGATCTTCAGTAATTTTTTAGAGCTAAGTTCAGAATTTGCTATTGTTAATAAAAAATTACAAGAAGAGTACTTTGAATATACTATTGATGCACACATTCATAATTCAAATGCGACTAATAAAATGTCTATTAGTAAGTCTTTACCTGAAATAATACAAACACATAGTGACCTTATTCAGAGTCACGTAAATAATAACGTGAAACATTTAATAAAATTATCTGAATTCAGCTCAGAGTTAGGCAATAAGCTTATAAAGGATATTTCAAATAATATAAATGAAATAAATAAAAAAATTAAAGACTCTTGTCATTTATATCGTACTAAAAAAGATAAATGACTATTAAAAGTCAATTTAAAACCAATATTATTAACATCTATGGAGAAATTGGTAAAACTTGGCTCTTAGATTTGCCAAAAATTATAAGCAAGATAGCAAATGAAAATGATTTATCCGATCTAAAACCATTAGATAATCTAACTTATAATTATGTTTTAGCAGGCTTACGTGGTAAACAACCAATTATTTTAAAACTTAGCCCTGATATAAAAAAATTAAATCATGAAAGTTTTTCTCTTAGAGCTTTTGCCAACTTTGGAGCAGTTAAAATATTAAGTCAACAAGACGGAGTCCTAATCCTTGAGCAAGCAATTCCTGGTATATCATTAAAATCTTATTTTCCTACAAAAGAAAGTGAAGCTATTGAAATTACTTGCAATGTAATAAAAAAACTTCATCAAGCTCCTATTTCAAAAAAGAAAATACCTCATATTAAAGATTGGTTAGCTGCTCTTGACAGAGAACCAAATATTCCACCCAACTACCTTAAAAAAGCTCAAAAATTAAAAGATGAATTACTAAAAACCTCAACTAAACAAATACTACTTCATGGAGACCTACATCACGATAATATTGTGCAAAACGGTAATAGATGGCTTATAATCGATCCTAAAGGAGTAATTGGTGAGCCAGCCTACGAGGTTTCTGCTTTTATTCGCAATCCATTGCAAGAATTATTATCTTCAGAAAACATTGAAAATATTATTAATAGTAGAATTACTCATTTTACTAGTATTCTTAACCTTGATTTTATACGAATCAAAGATTGGTGTTTTGTACAATCAGTACTTGCATGGATGTGGGCATTAGAAGATAATTGTAATACAAAATATTTTAAAAGGCTTACAGAAATTTTTCATGACTTATGAAAATAATTGAGATCTAATTTAAGAACCTGGATCAATTCTATAAAAATAAATATGAGTTCAAAACCTTTTGAGGTGAAAACTGCAGCATAAACTTCATTTATAGATATAATCTACTAAAATTATTCTAATTAAGAACTTAACAATGCTCAATATTTAATTGATGAACTAAACTAAAGTATCAATTATTGCAAACAGCAATATTTTTTTCACCTTTATATGTTATGGCTGGATTAATACTGACTTTCAGATCTCCTTTTTCAACATATATAGGAATCCTTTCAGCTTCTCCAACTAAATCTTTCTCTATCCCGGGAGCTTTGAATTCCCTATCATTTAAGTAAGCTATTATTTTTACATTATTACCGAAATAATTAAAAGGAGCTTCATTTGCTATCATCCTTCCGATTCTAGGAAAATGGAAAGCATTAGTAACAATAGCAATTGTCTGATTACTTAAATCAATATACTTTTGAATACTAATAAAATGCCCTTTAGAATTTAACTGATCTTGCGGCAAGTCAAGTATTATAAATTTATCATTAGGGTAATCTGTTATAAGGCCGTTTTTAAGCGCCTTCTTAAAATCTTCATTATGCTTAGGTCTCCCATTATATATTATATCAGGACCGTGATTTCTAAAATCTTCTATAGTAACAGAACTCTCAGACTTTCCTAATTTAAGCGCTGCTATTTTTCTAGCTACGCTAATACCAAGTCTCATTCTATTATAATCATCATCTTTATCAATAACATCCGGATGATCAATAGAATTTTTAAGATAAGATCCTCTTCCAGATAACACTAATATATAATTTATATCGCGACTAATTGGTGGGTTATGGGTAGATGCAATTTCTATTATTTCTTTTAGAAATTCTTCTTTAAGTAATGATGCAGATAATCCTTGTGTTGGCAATTTTTGAATTTTTTTTATAACTTGATTTAACCTATAGTGGCAGTCAACTGCAACAGAATTATATGTTACTACACTAAAAAAGATAATTAATAATGTTATAAGTATTTTATTACAAGAAGAAAAACTAAATACTTGCTTCATAAAGTTTATTATAGAGTATGGTAGCTTATAAAATGTAAATTAAAGTAATGGTACAAAAGTAGTGACGCGTCAATGTTTTCTGACTGGAAAATAAATTTTAAAATTTATTTTCATTTGTCTTTGAAAGGAGGTAATCCAGCCGCAGGTTCCCCTACGGCTACCTTGTTACGACTTCACCCCAGTCGCTGACCCTACCGTGGTCGCCTGCCTCCCTTGCGGGTTAGCGCAGCGCCTTCGGGTAAAGCCAACTCCCATGGTGTGACGGGCGGTGTGTACAAGGCCCGGGAACGTATTCACCGCGGCATGCTGATCCGCGATTACTAGCGATTCCGACTTCATGCACTCGAGTTGCAGAGTGCAATTCGAACTGAGACAGCTTTTTAGGATTTGCTCCAGGTCACCCCTTAGCATCCTTTTGTCACTGCCATTGTAGCACGCGTGTAGCCCAACCTGTAAGGGCCATGATGACTTGACGTCGTCCCCACCTTCCTCCGGCTTATCACCGGCAGTCCCGTATGAGTGCCCAGCATAACCTGGTAGCAACATACGGCAAGGGTTGCGCTCGTTGCGGGACTTAACCCAACATC
>CAZEVK010000005.1:0-721 GCA_964515755.1 uncultured Rickettsia sp.
ATTTTAGATGAGGCAACGGCTATGCAATAGTTAGATTTTTAAATGAGGCAATACGCATGCTGTCAACAAATGCTAATTGCATGATTCCAGCTTCTTTTGCACTAGCTACTGCTTTCATGATCTCACGTGATTTGCCGCGTAATACTATATATGGTAATCCTGAAATTTTCCATTCATTGCCACTTGCATCAATGTTAGGTTGCAAGAAGCAAGTATTTTCGCTAAGCAATGCTCCCATAGCAAAAGAAGCGTGTGCTACTGCATTCATTGCAACACCTATATCTATATCTTTATTCACAATTACAACTAGCTTGTTTTCTAAGTTCATTTTTTCCTCTTTGATTGTGGTTAGGTACTTTATCACCTAAAAGATTTTTGTGTAATAATACATTTTTTCAGTTAACAAACTTCAATTAACTTACCATTTGTTACTGCTAACAAGTCTTTACTTTGAATGCAAAATACTGCATTCGGAGTTCCAGCAGCAGCCCATACACTGTCGAAATTCATTAGATGTTGATCAATAAAAGTTAAATCAATTTTATGCTTATGGCCAATAGGTGGAATACCGCCTATTGCAAATCCTGTGACTTCTCTTGCGAACTCAGCGTTTGCTTTAGTAATGCTTTCACCTATGTATGCCTCTATTTGTTTCTCATTGACTAAGTTAGGACCTGATATCAATATCAAAATCGGTTCACATTTTTCTACTGTCTTAAAG
>CAZEVK010000005.1:731-57191 GCA_964515755.1 uncultured Rickettsia sp.
GTCTTAAAGATAAGTGACTTAACAATTTGTGAAATATTGCATCCGATAGTTTTTGCGGCATCAGCAGCTGTTCTGGTACTACTTGGTAATTCCAAAACTTTACATTCCAGACTAGATTTATCTAAAACATCTTGAACACTTTGTGCATTTTTTGTAAGTTTTTCTATTATTCTCGTGCTACCTGCTTATTCTAGTGTGTGTTTTATATTTTTTTATGGTAAATAATATAGTAGTATACTACTTGTGCGTTATAACGCACAAGCATTTTTTTTAAATAGGTAATTTTTGGAAAATTTAAACGCAAAAATATCAAATACCTTAAAGTTACTACGAAAGGAAAAGAATTGGAGCTTAGACAAAGCTAGCCAGAAAACTGGAGTAAGTAAAGCAATGCTAGGGCAAATTGAAAGAGCCGAGTCAAGCCCTACAATTTCAACATTTTGGAAAATTGCTAGCGGTTTTGATGTATCTTTTTCTTCTTTTGTAGAAGATTTGGATACACAGCCCGAAAAAACCATGCATGCAATTAGCAAATTTAAACAAGTGCATCCGCATGATAATAAAATTCATATTATGACTTTGTTTCCATATGATCAAAAATTAGGATTTGAAGTTTTCATTATTAAGTTATTACCTGGATGTGAGCACTTGTCACCTTCTCATCAAAGTGGTGTTGTGGAGCATGTTGCGGTTTCTTGTGAGGAAATAGAAGTTTTAATAAACGGTACTTGGCAAAATCTCAAAGAAAATGAAGGGCTGCGTTTTAATGCAGATCAACCTCATGGATATCGTAACATCACAGGCAAAAAAGCAATTTTTTATGACATGATTCACTATAAATAAGTTATAGAGTTTGAATCATGTCTTATATAGTATATAAAAATTATAAATTTGAGAATATGTGATACAAACACAAGATTTAAATACTATAATTCAATACTTTCACGATTGCCTAAAAGAATCTCAACCTCTTCTTGAAATTAAAACCCCTCTAATTAAATATGTTCCTACAAATGGATTTGAAGGCATTATAGGAAAAAGAAGATACTGGTTAACTGATTACATGTATATGTTCAATCAAGAGGAAATTATTTATGCTAAAAAATTAGTTAAAGACGTTTTAATGGCTCAGCAATTGAGACAAGAAAAGAAAGAATACTTTTTAAAATTGTTATGGAAGCTTTTAGATGAAGGAATTTTTACAATATATGTTTCATCTTTTTGTAAATATAAAGATGATTTACATATGTGGAATGAGTATGCAGATAAAAGAAGAGGGCTAGCTATAATAATGAGAGCAAGTTATTTTCAACCATTGATAGTGCCAAATGATTATGAATATAGTATTACGACTAACGTTTTTTATGATGAAAGACAAATCTTAAAACATCTGAATGAAATTTTTAGATTAGCAAAAGGTATTAAGAACAAACTAGTTCTTAATAATACTAGGAGTAGAAAAAATTTAATAGATACAGCAGTAGCTGCTGAACTGCTTACTTTAATGCCAGCAATTAAGTCTGCACCTTATCAAAATGAAGGTGAACATAGGTTATATAGGGTTCAATTAAAATATGATGGTAATATTTGGCCAAATGGTCAAAAAGAGTTTCTTGTTAAAGAAGATAAAGAATTAAAAAAGCGTTATATTGAATCTCCTCAATTTGATTTTGAGGATGTATGTGAGATACAAATTGGCCCTAATTGTTTATGGACTGAACAAAATGTTAAGAAAAAATTGATAGACAGTGGATTTGATATAAACAAAGTAAAAATAACCAGGTCTAGTCACTTAAGTTAGTAATTTTGATACAAAGTTACAAATAATTTAAGAGATATAAAAACTATTATTAAAGATCTGACAAAATCAAAAACATTTTTTTGCTTGAAACTGGCTGGGACGGTAGGATTCGAACCTACGGATGACGGGATCAAAACCCGTTGCCTTACCACTTGGCGACGTCCCAATGATAAAATCAGAGATTTCTTTATAGATTTATTCTAGATTGATGTCAAATATCTATTGTTAATTAGAAGTATTTTAGTTTTGGTTTTCAATAAAATTATTAGTGATATGATAAAGCTAGGTTTATCTAGCTTTAAGGAATGTTTAGAATAATTAACTAACCTAAATATTTTTGTTATTAATTATTTTTTATTAACTATTAGTTGTTGACTATATTAAATTACCTGCTACAGTCCTGAAGTTTTATTTATTTATAGGGTTTTGGAATGAGATTTACATTATTGTTCGGGATTATTTTTGTTTCTTTTGCGGCTTTTGCGGAGATAGCAGACGTTGATTTTGATCAATCGATGGGTATTGATAATAGGGCAAGATATAATCTATTATTCAGGCGTGGAGAGTATTCTGAAAAAACTTTTAATTTTTACCGTAATTTGTATAGACGGAATAAACCATCGAATATTGCTCCTAGTATAAATCCAAAGATTCCAAAAATTATACATCAAATTTGGATTGGTCCAGTGCCACATCCTAAATTATACCAAAAATATCGTGATATTTGTTTAGCTCTTCATCCGGATTGGGAGTATAAATTATGGACTGATATTGATATAGAGAATTGGGATTTTCCTAACAAAGACCTATATAAAAAATCAATTTCTTATCAAGAAAGAGCAGATATTATTCGTTATGAAATTTTGCACAAATACGGCGGTCTTTATCTTGATGCAGACTATATGTGCTTAACTAAGTTAGATGAGTTAAACCATTTATATGATTTATATGTAGGGATAGAGCATCCAGCAAAAGATTATGATTCTATTACTATCTCTAATGCCCTTATAGCAGCAAAGCCAAATCATAAAATCTTTCCTGTTTTATTGAAGAAAATCAGAGATCACTGGTATGATCAAAAATTTAAAGATATTGCTAAAAAAAATCCTAAAGATGTACCAGCACATAGAACTATGGTTCCGCTCACTGATGCTATTTATCAAACTTACGATATTAATGATGCGGTGATTGCATTTCCTCCAACTTATTTTATGCCAGTTGCTAAGCAGCCTCTAAAAAGTGATTACTCGATAATTGATCAGGTAAAATTATTCTTTGGAATGTATCAAAATGTAAATACTTTTGGATCAATAAAAGAGGAATCTCTTGCTTATCAAGACTTGTTTGAACCTTACATAAGTCCAAACTTGGGTAAATTACAGTAAGTTTGTTTATCGATCTTAGAAGCTAATTAACCTAACAGTCTTATGTGCAATAATTTCCTTTAAATTCAATGCAATATAGGTTATTGTTGGGACTTATTTATAATAAATTAAGATGAACAATAAAAGAAGGCGTATATTAGTTGCGATGTCTGGTGGAGTGGATAGCTCGACTGTGGCTGCATTGTTGGTTGATCAGGGGCACGAGGTTATTGGTGTAACCATGCAACTTTATGACATGGGTGAAACTTTGGCGCGTAAAGGTGCTTGTTGCGCTGGTCAGGATATCTATGACGCTAAAATGGTAGCTGATAAACTTGGTATTCCTCACTATGTATTGAATTATGAAAATCGATTTAAAGATGCGGTTATTGAAGAGTTTGCTGATTCCTACTTACGAGGTGAAACTCCCATTCCTTGTGTAAAATGTAATCAAACCGTGAAATTTACTGATTTATATAAAATGGCAAAAGATCTGAATGCTGATGCATTGGCGACAGGTCATTATGTGCAAAAAATAAATGGACCAAACGGAGTGGAACTTCATAAGGGTGTTGATGATAAAAAAGACCAAAGTTACTTTCTATTTGCTACTACTAAGGAGCAACTGGAATTTTTAGAGTTTCCTCTGGGAAGTATGACCAAAGATCAAACTAGACAATTGGCATTAAAATATAATCTTGAAATAGCCGATAAACCGGATAGTCAGGATATTTGTTTTGTCCCAAATGGTGACTATGCTTCAGTAATTGAAAGAATTAGGCCAGGTGCATTAGATAAAGGCGATATTGTAGATATTAATGGTAAGGTAATTGGAAAGCATAACGGAATTATAAATTATACCGTGGGTCAGCGTAGAGGTATAGGTATTGCGCATGCTGAACCATTATATGTGATTAAAATTAACCCTGCCGATAACAGCGTAGTCGTTGGAACAGAAAATCATTTACAAAAGACAAGCTTTAGCATAAAAGAGGTAAACTGGTTATTGAGTTATGAGTTTCCAAAAGAAGGCATCATATCGAAAATCAAAATTCGATCTGGTCACGAAGGATGCAAAGCGTCGATCAAAATGTCTTGCACTGACAATGATTCTTTTATAGTGCAATTATTTGAGTACCAAAAATCAGTAACTCCAGGACAAGCGTGTGTTTTTTATGATGGCACAAGAGTGCTTGGTGGTGGGTGGATTGCTAACATTAAAGAATAAGGAATTTATTCATGAGAATATTCAGGAAAAAAAGCGCTAAAATTACACATGATGTAAATGGAAGTCACAACCTAGAAAGACGTCTGGGTGCTATGGATTTATTACTAATGGGTATTGGTGCTGTTGTTGGTACAGGTATTTTTGTATTAACAGGTATTCAAGCAGCAACAGCTGCCGGGCCAGCAGTGATGGTTTCGTTTATGCTTGGTGGTCTTACCTGTATTTTTGTGGCATTAGTTTATACCGAAATCGCTTCAAGTGTTCCTTGTGCAGGTGGGGCTTATACATTTGCTTATATTTCTTTAGGTGAAGTAATTGCGTGGCTGGTCGGTTGGGTTTCTATTGTTCAGTTGTGCTTAGGTGCAACTACGGTTGCCGCTGGTTGGTCCGGTTATATGATGGGAATTTTAGCGCAGGCAAATATACATTTACCATATGATTTGGTTAATATTCCAAGTAATGGAGGTATTGTTGATTTACCTGCGTGCTTTATCTGTTTAGTTATTACAGCAGTTTTAATTAGAGGTATTAAAGAGAGTGCTAAGTTTAATACTATTTTAGTTATAGTAAAGCTAGCTGCTATCTTTATTTTTCTTATAGTTGCAGCACCTCATTTTAATTTAGAAAATTGGAGTAATTTTACTCCATATGGTCTTAAGGGCGTATTAGTTGCAGCCGGAGCAATTTTTATGGCATACACCGGATTTGATGCAGTCGCAAATGCTACAGAAGAAAGTAAAAATCCTGAAAAGGATATAACTTTTGGGTTGATAGGATCTTTGTTGGTTTGCATAGTGCTTTATGTTTTAGTTTCAGGAATGCTGACAGGAATAGTGCCTTACATACAGTTAAATAATGCAGAACCTCTTGCTTATGCGCTAAAAGCTAATGGTAGCCAAATTGGTGGCGCTTTGGTAGCAGCTGGTGGTGTTGCAGGTATGACTACGGTTATCTTATTCCAAATTTATGCACAGTCGAGAATTTTTATGGCTATGGCTCGTGATGGTTTACTGCCAAAGTTTTTTAGTAAAATTCATTCTAAATATCGTACGCCTTATATATCTACTATTGTAATAGGTGTCGGCATGTCTATTGTTGCAGGATTTTTACCAATTACAATTATGGGAAATATGGCAAGTATGGGAACTTTAATTGTCTTTTCAATTGTTTCAATTTCTGCTCTTGTTTTAAGAAAATCTAAGCCAGATATTAAAAGACCTTTTAAATCTCCAGCCATTAATTTGGTCTCAACACTTGCAGTGTTGTCTTGTGGATATTTAATTTACAGTCTTTTCGAATCTGTTGGCATGTACATGTTAGTCTGGATTATTCTTGGTTTGATAGTTTATTTTGTGTATAGTAAAAATAATGCTAATAAATTTTATAAAGCTTAATTTCTAAATTAAATTATATGGAACTGCAACCTGTAAGGGGCACTAAAGATATTTTGCCAGATGATTATTCAATATATTTGGAGCTTCTTGATAAAGCTAAGCAAGTAACTTTAAGCTATGGCTATCAAGAACTTTCTATACCAATTTTCGAATTTTCTGAGGTATTCAAAAGAACTTTAGGAGATTATTCTGATGTTGTCACAAAAGAAATGTATAGCTTTGAAGATAGAGGTGGGCAGAGCATAACTCTTCGTCCGGAACATACAGCTGGTATTGCGAGATGTGTAATTTCTAATGGCATGCAGCATTTTTTGCCATTAAAGCTTTTTACAATAGGACCAAATTTTCGTTACGAAAGACCTCAAAAAGGAAGACAGCGTCAGTTTCATCAAATGACTGTTGAGGCTATTGGTTATTCCAATCCAATAGTTGATGTTGAGGTTATAATGTTGGCAGCAAATATACTTAGGTCATTAAATATCTTAGATAAAACCAGATTGGAAATAAATACATTAGGTGATAATGAAAGTCGAACTGCATATATAAATGCATTAACAGGATATTTATATAAATACAAAAATGATTTGTCTGAAGATAGTCAAATTAGATTAGAAAAAAATCCTCTAAGAGTTTTAGATTCTAAAGATTCTAATGATAAAAAAATTGTTGCTGATGCACCAGTAATTTATGACTCTTTAAATGTTAAATCTAAAAAGTTTTTTGATCAGATTTTGGAATCTTTAACTAAAGTTGGTTTGAAGTTCATTTTAAATAGCAAGATTGTTCGAGGATTAGATTATTATTCGCATACAGCATTTGAGTTTGTAACTGAAGAATTGGGAGCGCAAGGAACAATAATTGGTGGTGGGCGATATGATGATTTATATAAAATAATGGGTAATCATGATATTCCTGCTATTGGATTTGCAATGGGATTAGAAAGGGCTTTCGAGTTGTATAATATAGCAAATCCGCGATCTGATATTAATGATGGAGTGTTTGTAACTAGCTTAAATGAAGAAAGTGATATTTGGTCATTGCAAATTGCACAAATGTTGCGGACAAAAAATATCAAAGTTTATTTTGAACAAGTTAATAATGTATCAAAAGCTATTAAGAAAGCTTTAGCTAAAAAAGCAAAATTTATGATTATTGTTGGTGAAGACGAAACTAAAGAAAACAAATTCAAATTAAAAAACCTGGTTAATCGTGATGAGCAAATTTTAACATTTGGTGAATTAGAGTATTATGAGTTTTAAAGACAAGTTAGGAAAGATTTTAGAAAAGCATTCAAAGCTTCAGGATAAGCTTTCTGATCCTGAGATTATTAATAGCAAAAATTTCGTAAAATTATCTAAAGAACTATCAGATCTTGAAATTATTGTGGAGAATGTCAATAGCTACAAAAAGATGGCTGATGAGTTTGATAGTTTAAAATTATTAGTTGAAGATCCTAGTACTGACAACGAATTAAAAGACATTGCAGAACAAGAATTATATAATCTTAAAAAATTATTGCCAGAAGAAGAGAGAAAATTAAAGCTGTCTTTGTTGCCTAAAGATGAGGCTGATTCAAAAAATGCAATACTTGAAGTTAGAGCTGGTACGGGAGGTGATGAGGCAGCATTATTTGCGGCAACATTATTTAATATGTATTTGCGCTATGCCGAAACACAAGGTTGGAGATGTGAAATTTTATCCATTTCTGACACAGGTATAGGCGGTTATAAGGAAGCTTCAGTAAGTATATCTGGTCATGATGTATTCTCTAAATTGAAATTTGAATCTGGGGTTCATCGTGTACAAAGAGTTCCTGAAACGGAAACTAGTGGTCGTATTCATACTTCTGCAGCTACAGTAGCTGTGCTACCAGAAGCTGAGGAAGTTGATATTAAAATTGAAGATAAGGATTTAAGAATCGATATTTTTAGATCAAGTGGTCCTGGTGGGCAGTCAGTTAATACTACCGATAGTGCGGTGAGAATTGTTCATATTCCAACCGGTATTATGGTTCAGCAGCAAGATGAAAAATCACAGCATAAAAACAAAGCTAAAGCGATGAAGGTTCTTAGAGCTAGATTATATGAAGCAGAGAGAAATAGAACTGATGCTGAGAGATCTGCTTCAAGAAAAAGTCAGGTTGGCAGTGGTGATAGATCTGAGCGTATCAGAACTTATAATTTTCCTCAAGGTCGAGTTACTGATCATAGAATTAACCTAACACTATATCAGATTAATGACATAGTAAATAACGGTGAATTGAATGAGTTAATTAATGCTTTAATTGCTGAAGACGAGGCAAAGAGACTTGCTGAATCTGTAGAATAGAATTTTGAGTTTGCTTATATAAAAATTTTCAATAAGATCTAAGCGTTATAATTGAAATACAAAGAGTCAGATATGGCATTTTTAGTAAATTTAGAAACAAAAAAAGTGAGCTCTTTACTAAGCCTTACCCTTATATAATGGCTAGTAATGTTTTAGATAAAAAAACATCTGCTAAAATCAATAATGATTTCCCCACTATAAATAAAACAGGTTTCATTCCTCTAGAATTACTAAATATTCATGGTGCATTTGCTGATCTTATTAAAGAATTACAGAAGCCTGAATTCTCTGCAGCTTTAACTGAGAAATTAGGAGTTGAGTTACGTGATAAGCCTCAAATGATTACAATTCGAGGTTGGTCAGCAAAAAAAGATGGGCGTATCCATAATGACGGAACAGCAAAAATTGTAACTGCATTATTATACCTTAATGATAACTGGTCCGATAAAGAAGAAGGTGGAGGTTTTAGAGTATTGACTTCTGATAAAAGTTTTGATGATTCTGTTGTTGAAGTAACTCCTAAATATGGAAACTTCGTAACGTTTGTTCGAACAGAAAATTCTTGGCATGGTCATAAATCTTTTGTTGGTAAAAGAAGAGTAGTTCAGATTACCTGGCTTCGCAGTTGGGAGGATTTAGAACGAAAAAATAAACGTGGCGCGTTCGCCTTTTTTCTAAAGAAATTTCTTCCAAGTTTTGTTACTGGTATTCCTAAATATTAAAATTGATAAAATAAGGGAATTTTACTATAGAAAACTTATAGTTTATGATAAGCTTATGTGATTATAGAAAAATAGGTATTATGTATATGCAAGATAAAATATTAAAGAAACGTCCTCTTTCTCCACATCTAACAATTTATAAACCTCAAATAACTTCGATGCTTTCCATCATGCATCGTATTACTGGGGCTAGCATGTTTTTTGGTATCATTGTTTTGTCTTGGCTAGTTATTGCAATTTTAATGCAAATCAACGGTTTAAGTTTTTTTGAAGTAGATTTTAGCCGGATCTTAGATAATGTATTGTTTAGAATAGCATTAGTAGGTTTGATTTATTGCTTATATTATCATTCTTTAAACGGAGTCAGGCATCTTTTTTGGGATTTAGGTGTAGGTATTAATAATAAAGCAGTTTCTATTTCTGGAACTATAGTAATTACTCTTGCCATTTTACTTACTGTAGTAACTTTTTTTATCGCTTCTTATAATGTATTTTAGGTATATTCATGAGCAAAAATAAAATTAGATCATCAGCTAATGGTACTTGTCATTGGTGGATGCAAAGAAAAACAGCAATAATAATGATACCACTAGTGATTTGGTTTGCAGTGGTGATTAATTCTTTTTTATTTGATCCAGAATTAGTGATGAATACTTTATTGTATTCACCATTAAGATTTTTCTGTTTTTTGATTTTGATTAATATTTCTATTTTTCATGGAATGCTTGGGATGAAAGAAATTTGTGAAGATTATATTCATAACAATGCTTATAAATTCATAACAATTTTTCTTATAACTTGTTTAAGTTGGGTGACTATGTTAGCTGTGTCACTTGTTTTGCTTTTTAATTTTGTTATTAATGTTTAAGTAGAAGATTATATGGATAGTTACGAAATTATTGATCATAAATTTGATGTTATAGTTGTTGGTGCTGGTGGTGCTGGGCTTCGTGCTACTTTTGGTATGGCTGAAGCAGGTTTATCAACTGCTTGCATAACTAAAGTTTTTCCTACACGTAGTCATACAGTTGCAGCTCAAGGTGGAATGAGTGCTGCACTAGGCAATATGAGCGAAGATAATTGGAGATGGCACGCCTATGATACAGTGAAGGGTTCTGATTGGCTTGGTGATCAAGACGCAATAGAATATATGTGTAAAAATGCTATGCAAGCTGTGATTGAATTAGAACATTTTGGAGTGCCATTTTCTAGAACTCAAGAAGGAAAAATTTATCAACGTCCTTTTGGTGGAATGACTACGAATTATGGTGAAGGTAAACCAGCTCAAAGAACATGTGCTGCTGCCGATAGAACTGGTCATGCTATTTTGCATACTTTATATCAACAAGCACTGAAACATAAAGCACAATTCTTTATTGAGTATTTTGCAATAGATTTAATTATGAATGACCAGAATGAGTGTGTAGGGGTAATGGCCTGGAATTTGGATGATGGAACATTACATCGCTTTCATGCTCATTATGTGGTGATAGCAACTGGTGGTTATGGTCGTGCATATTTTTCAGCTACATCTGCTCATACATGTACTGGTGATGGTGGAGCAATGTGCTTAAGGGCTGGTTTACAATTAGAAGATATGGAATTTGTTCAGTTTCATCCAACAGGTATTTATAGAGCTGGGTGTCTAATTACTGAAGGATCTAGAGGTGAAGGTGGTTATTTGGTTAATTCTGAGGGTGAAAGATTCATGGAAAGATATGCACCGCACGCTAAAGATTTAGCTTCACGGGATGTGGTAAGTAGAGCAATGACCATTGAGATAAGAGAAGGCAGAGGAGTTGGTCCAAAAAAAGATCATATTTATTTACATTTAGATCATTTAGATCCAGAAGTGCTTCATACTCGTTTGCCAGGTATTTCAGAAACAGCAAAAATTTTTGCTAATGTTGATGTCACTAAAGAACCAATACCGGTATTGCCAACTGTGCATTATAATATGGGCGGCGTACCAACCAACGCTCATACTGAAGTAATTTTCTTAAATAAAGGTAAAGAAGAAGTCATTCCAGGGTTAATGGCAATAGGTGAGGCTGCGTGTGTTTCTGTACATGGAGCTAATCGTCTTGGTTCTAATTCTTTATTGGATTTAGTTGTATTTGGTCGTGCTGCGGCATTGAGATGTAAAGAAGTTTTATCTAAAGGTAAAACTTTAAAACCATTGCCAAAAAATGCTGGTGAAAATGCAGTTGCTAGATTTGACAAAGTTCGTTTCTCAAATGGTTCACTATCTGCTGCTCATATACGCGATGAGATGCAACACGTTATGCAAACTCATGCAGCAGTATTTAGAGATCATGACAGTTTGAATGAAGGCGTAAAATTAATTGATAAAGTATGTAAAAGCTACAAGGATTTAGGAATTACTGATCGTGGTATGATTTGGAATAGTGATCTTGTTGAAGCACTAGAGTTACAAAATCTTTTGGAACAATCAGTAGTAACTATGCATAGTGCAGAAAATAGAAAAGAAAGCAGGGGTGCTCATGCTCGCGAGGACTTTAAAGAGCGTGATGATAAAAATTGGTTAAAACATACTATGGTTTCACTTGATATAAATACCGGTAAAGTTAAAATTGATTATAAATCGGTTCATTTATATAGTTTAACTGATGAGATAGAGGTTTTCCCTCCAAAGAAAAGAGTTTATTAGATAGAGAGTGTAAAAAATGGCTGAATTTAGGCTTCCTAAGGATTCTAGAATTAAAGATGGTAAAAAATACCAATTTAAAGATAATCTTGATAAAAAAGTTATTAAAGTATTTAAGTTTTATCGCTATGACCCTGAAGATAAAAATAATCCAAGAATAGATACCTATGAAGTTGATATGACAACTTGTGGACCAATGGTTTTGGATGCTCTAATCAAGATAAAATCTGAAGTAGATTCTACTTTGACTTTCCGTCGTTCTTGTCGAGAAGGAATTTGCGGAAGTTGTGCAATGAATATTGACGGTACTAACACTTTAGCTTGTATTAAAGCAATTGACGATATTAAAACCGACGTAAAAATTTATCCTTTACCTCACATGTCAGTAGTTAAAGATTTGGTTCCTGATTTGAACAATTTTTATGTGCAATATGCGTCAATAGAGCCTTGGTTAAAATCTGATACACCTCCCCAATCTGATCAAGAAAGATTGCAGTCGATTGATGAACGAGCTAAATTAGATGGTTTATACGAGTGTATCTTATGTGCTTGTTGTTCTACTAGCTGTCCTAGCTATTGGTGGAATGATGATAAGTATCTTGGTCCGGCAGTATTGTTACAATCTTATCGTTGGATTTCTGATAGTAGAGACGAGGCTACAAATGAGCGTTTATCTGAACTTGAAGATCCATTCAAACTATATCGCTGTCACACTATTATGAATTGCACTAAAACATGTCCTAAAGGTCTAAATCCAGCTAAAGCTATAGCTGAGACCAAAAAAATGATGCTAGAACGCAAGGGTATTTAAATTATTATGTCTTATGGAATTAACTGTAAATAAATTACTAAATAATAAGCGAATTGAGTCATTTTCAAGTAATTCTTGGACTAATAAAGTAGATAAAGTAAATCAGAAACAGGCTATAAAAGCATTAGAGTTAGGTAAAGTTGTATTTTTTCCTGAACTTAGAGTTATACTTGATGATAAAGAAAAAGAGCTTTTGATTAATGCAACTGTAAAGCCTGGTAATAAGAATGTTAGTTACGATTATAATTCTAAGCAAATTAGAGGAAGTTTAGATTCTGAAGAAAAGAAACAATTACTGGCAAATATTTTAGAAAATTATGTTTTAAGCACTTTTTCTCTAATTAAAAATTATTTTCCACAATATTCTGAGGCTTTGCAAATTGGTCGAACTAGTTTGAGGCCGATAGAAATTCAAGGTAGAATTAGTCCTTCGTATAAAAAAGATGATACACGCTTACATGTAGATGCTTTTCCTTCAAGTCCGAAGCAAGGTAGAAGGATTTTGCGCGTATTTAGCAATATTAATTATGAAGGAAAGCCTCGTGTTTGGCGCTTAGGAGAGGATTTTTCCAATGTTGCAAAGAGTTTTTTTCCTAAAATAAATTCTCCTATTATTGGGATTTCATGGCTCATGGAAGCGTTAAAAATCACTAGAGGGAAACGCACTCCTTATGATCATTACATGTTAAATATACATGATAACATGAAATATGATTTGAATTATCAAAATACAGTTGAGTCTGAAATAGTACATTTTTCTGCCAATTCTAGCTGGGTTGTATTTACGGATCAAGTATCTCATGCAGCATTATCCGGTCAGCATCTTTTAGAGCAGACTTTTTATTTACCAGTTGATACGATGTTTGATACTTTAACTGCTCCCCTTACAATATTAGAAAAGCTTGCAGGAAAAAAGTTAGTCTAGCGTACTTTAATAGTAACTAATCCGATATTATATAAAATTTTATTGACATAACTGTTATCTTTCAATATTTTAACCTCTCGCAATTTGGTTTTATTGGAAGGAATTATGGAAGTATTTAATCTGCTGAAAATAATTGATGCCTTTTATTGGTCTTATATTGGCGTTAGTTTCATTATTCTTTCGGGAATTTACTTTACTATTAAAACTCGTGGTTTTCAGTTTAAAGTTATTTATAACTTTAAAGATACTTTTCGTAGTATTCGCAATGAATCAAAAAACAAAGATCTTCCAGGGGTTCATCCGGTAAAGCTATATTTTGCATCAATTGGTGGAATGATAGGTTTAGGTAATATTGTGGTAATTGTTACTGCAGTTATTTATGGAGGGCCTGGTGTTTTAGTATGGTTATGGTTGGCATCTTTTGCAGGAATGATGATTAAATATAGTGAAGTCTATTTAGGGATTAAGTTTAGAAGGCTTAATAAGAAAAATAGTTTTGATGGTGGATCTATTTATTATTTACAAGAAGCATTTAAACCAAAAATTTTTTCTAAAGCTTTGTGTGTTTTGTTATGTATTTACGGGATAGAAATATCACAGTTTAAAATTATTACAGATACAGCTTCAAAAACTTTTGAAATTGATCCAACGATCATCATTTACGGCTTTTTAGTGTTGACAATGTATGCTTCGGCTGGTGGTGTTAAAAGGCTTGCAAATACTTGTACTTGGCTCATGCCACCATTTATGATCTCTTATATACTTATGTGTTCTTGGGTACTAATTGCTCATTATGATGTATTGCCAGAGGTATTCATGTCTATTCTTACATCTGCATTTCAAGGACATGCGCCTATTGCTGGGTTTGCAGGTAGTACTTATTTGATGGTCGCGCAGACCGGCGTTGCTCGAGCTGTTTATTCTAGCGATATTGCAGTTGGCTACGATTCTATCATACAAAGTGAGGCTGCCACTACATTTCCATCCACACAGGCAAAAATGGCAGTTTTTGCACAAATGACAGATTCTATTATATGCAGTTTAAGTATTTTAGTGGTTTTAGTTACTGGCGTTTGGCATAGTCCTTTTTTGTCTGATCCTTCTGAGTATATAATCTCTGCTTTTTCTATGCATTTTCCTTATGTAGAGTATTTTATGGTGATTTTATTTTTCTTAGCTGGCTTCACTACTATTATTACTTACTTTACTGTAGGAATAAAGTGTGCTGACTTTTTAAGCAATAAATGGGGCAAAATAGTATATATTATTTATGCTGTTGTAGCCTTTATTAGTACAGAGTATGTAGATCAAACCAGCCTTATAACTATCATGAGCCTTTCCGGTGGTATGCTAGTTCTTCTGAATCTTTCCGGTATTATCAAATTAAGAAAACATCTGAAATTTCCAATTTAATGTGCTATCATTTTTATTGTATAAATACTTTTTAATAAAGTTTGTTTGCAATGTATAAATAAGGCTTGTAAATTTAAGATATGTCTTTTGATGTGTTAGAAACATTTACAGTAATTTTTTATAATGAAATATCAGGGTTATAAGAAATATTTATTAAAAGTGATTTGCCTATTATTACTTGGGCTTGTATCTGCATGCTCAAGTGATGTGGTTTGTATAGAGCCAGATGATTTTGGTTATGGGCACACTAATATACCTTCAAATCCTGGTACCCCGATGATACATTCTCCTCAGATCCCAGGTAGTAAATTTATTCCTGAATACGGAGATTGGACTGACACTGGATATATAACGGATGGTAGCCCAATAGTATTGATCGTGGAGAATAATTGGAATAATGTTAGCGATGAAAGTAATCCTAATAATCCGAATTTAGGTAGATGTAATGGTGCTATACTTTCTCCTAATTATTCTTGGACTGCATGGTTTGCTCAATTTCAAAATAATGGCTTTATTTTTCAGCAATGTACTGCTCAAAGCAATTGGTGTGATGTTTCTAATAATAGCTCTATAGTAAATATACCATGTACTTTTGTTCAGGGAGTAGGGGGGTATGCATTATTAGTGCCAGTTGATCAGAACGGAGTGAGTTATCCTAATCCTAATTCTACTAATGGCCAAGTTTCTCAGTCATGGAATCTTTATCATCTAGGTGCTACTCCTCCTGGAGGACAGGCCTCTGTATGTGCCGGAAATGATAATTCTACTTTATACGACGCAAGTTGTCAGGCGGGAGGGCTGTATTTAACTAAATTACCACCTAGCTGTGTTTCTTCTGGTGGTAATAATATTATTGGTTGTAAGTTATATGTAAAAATGCTCGATCAGCTTTATGAAGATAATTTTGGAAATTACTCGTTAGCTGTTAAGTCTGGTTTTGAAACAAAACCAGGTGTTTTAAGTGGTTTAGTAAGCTTAGTAACTGATACTTTAAACGACTCCACTACTAAAATTTATCAAGCACTTATACCATATCTAGGCTATATTAGAGTTATCCTGATTTTATATATAATATTTACGGGTGTAGGATTTTTGATAGGTAATGTTGAAATTACCCAAAGAGATCTTTTAGTACGAGTATTAAAAATAGGATTGGTTATACAGATTGCGACGACTGGTGCAAGTTGGAACTTTTTTAATGGATATTTCTTTCAATTTTTTACTGAGGGTGTTGGAGAAATTACCGGTATGCTGTTTTCGGGTGGTAATGAAAGCGGCTTTGCTAAGTTAGACCGAATTGTTAATGAATTTCTTTCGCCTCAAACTTTCCGTAAAGTTGCTGCATTAATATTTACAAGTATTTCCGGGTTTTTATTTTTCTTTATGTTCTACTTTGTGGCAATGATAGCAATTTATGCTGCTGTTAAGGCAGTAATAATGTACATTATATGTTATACAATAATTTCTGTTTTGATTATTGTTGCCCCGATCTTTATACCATTTATATTATTTAAGTACACAAAGCATTTCTTTGATGAATGGCTCAAATATTTAATAAGCTTTTTCATACAACCAATTGTAATTTTAGCTTTTGCATTTTTTGTATGTGAATTTGTCTTAAACCAAATGTATTATATCCTTGGTATAAGAGTTTGTTGGACTTTTATTACAAAAATTTTTTCAGGATGGGATTTATATTTATGGTGGCCTGCTCCAATTGTTGGTTCAAGCAATACAATTGACCCAATAAATTGTATAAGTGCACCAGGTAGAATTTGTGGAGATCCTGCTAGTACTTCAAAAAATGGTTGCGGTGTTCCCAGTGATCCTTCAACATCAAATATTTATAATTGTGGTTCTAGCGATTCTTCTTTTACCATGTGTGAGCCATATCAATGCAATGCTATGAGGAATTCGGACGCTCCTTACCTTGATCCTAACTATTCTGGAGATGTTTCTAAGTGGCAAGAACTTATTAATGGTGTGTATGTCGATTATACTGATTTAGCAATTTTTGCTGTACTCGGGTGGTTAATGTTGAAGCTTATAGACGTTATACCACAAGTAGCTAAATCATTGGCAGGAACGCCGATGATGATGACTAATGTTGCTGAAGCCGGTAATGCTGTGATAAGTAGTGCTTGGGCTGCCTCTAAGAGTTTAAGTAATTATAGTGCTACTCAACTAGCAAGAGTTGGTAATGCTGGTGTTGCAGCTGTTAAAGCTTATTCCGCTAGAGGTGGTGGAGTGATTGCAGCTTTGAAGAGTGGTGCCTCAGCAGCATATAATACCAAAGAAGTTGATATTGCAAAGAGTGTTAACAAAAGAATTAGTAATATTACTGAAGGGTTCCAAGATGCTATCGGCAATAGGATAGAATATGTTAGAGATCATCCGATTACACAGAAGGCAGCTAGCTTAGTAAAAAGCGTTACTAAAGATGCAGGCCTTAATACAGCATTGCTTGCTGGTCGTATAGGTATTCGTGCGGCTGTCCAACTTCCAAGAATTTTAGGTTTTAATACTGAGAAAGCGAAAAACCTAAGCAAAAGAGCCGATGATGCTGCAACTTATTTTATGGGCAAGTGGAGTATTGGTTTAGGAGGGATAAAATTTGAGAAACCAGTTGATTTTATGAATGGTTTAAGAATTGCTGCGAGTAAATCTTATTCTCCAGTGCTATCAGGCTTGATGAATAGCTTAGCAGACGCCATAGACGATAAAGAAAATACAAAAGACAGAGAAAACGTTTTTGAAAACTATCAAGATAAGATAGGCGGTTTATTAGATAACTTCTTTGAAAGTAAATTTGCTAAATATGGTCATGCTGTTCACAGTTTAACAGGTGGTGCATTTGGTACTGACGCTAATGAGCAGATAGAAGGTACCGGTAATATGTCTCGTGCAGATTATATTAGAGCACAGCATGAAAGGAATTTAGAAAATTGGGAAGGTGGTTTAATGGGTGACCCAGATAATTATAAATGGGGAATATCTCGTAAAGTTGCAAAAGCTGTAAACGCTTCTAGTGACTATCTTTTAGCTCAGGCAGATAATCAGTCGCTTAATGCGGTGCCATTCTTAAATAGAGCAACTAAAGCTATGGGTTTAAAAACAATAGATGAAGATCATCCGGTTAACAGATCCCAAAATTAACTCATAATTGTATTTATATCTGCTTTTTTAATTGACAATTTATAATCATTTTGCTTCTATCATAATTTATTAAAATAGGGGTACGTGATGAAATTGGATGGAGATACTGCTGTAAAATCAATAAATTTATTAGTCGTTGATGATGAAGAGCAATGCTTAGTAAGTGTTATGATGATGCTTTACGAAACTGATATTAATGTTATTACAGAGCCTGATAGTAGGAAAGCTCTGGAGTATATTAGTATGAATCGTAATATAGATATAATATTACTAGACCTTATGATGCCAGATTTAGATGGTGTTGAATTTTTAGAAGGGTTACAGGCTATTGGGCTCGAAAAGAATATTCCAGTGATTTTACAGACAGGATCAACAAATTTTGAATTTGTAGAAAGAGCTTTATCCATGGGAGCTATAGGTTATGTTGCTAAGCCATTTCTAAAAGAAGAAATTATTGAAGCAATTAATTGTGTTTTTAATAGATAATCTAGAATTGAAGCCTTTAGTTGTTAATAAAACTATTGCATAATGTGTAATTAATAGTTTACTCTCTAATAATAATAAATTGTAATCGATAACGTTACAGAGCTCTAAGTCTATGAAGAAATTTTTTCGTACTATAATACTGTGTTTAATCTCAGTAGTTTCAGTAAGTTTGAATGCTTATTGTTGTGATAGTTTTTTTTCATATTCTTTTTCAATGCCTGGATGTAGTGGATGGGATAACTTTACGTGGTGTAATTATACATCTGCTGCTTTTAAAAATGATCCGTTAAATCCAACTGCAACTTTTAATGCTCATTGTTGTGGTTGGCATGCTGGAGGAGAAGGAAGTGGAAGCGTTCAGCTAGGAGTAAATCAAATGGCGGCGCCTTTAAGCATACATACTTCGTGGGCGCAGACCGGTTGTGGTTCTAATTATGATGCTATGTTGGTGCTTGTAAATCAGGCGACTGCGAGTCAGGTATCGGATTATACTAATAATCCAATTACTGTTAATGTTAATAATTATGGTAAGGTTAATTTACAAGATACTCCACTAAAAAGAGCTTGTGCAAATAATATTGTAGGAAATGAAGGGTATGAATTTTATCAACAGGTTTGTAGCTCTACAAATTTCCCAACTAGCTCTACTCCTTGTACAGTTAACGATAATAGGTTGGTATGTTCTTTGCCGATAGCTTGTGCAATTTTTCAATATACTAATGGAAATAGTATTTGGAATGATTGTTATTTTGTTCTGTTTCCGCCTTCTCCTCCACCATTTTGTTGCTCGATATCGATGCCAGCTTCACCTCCGGATACTGCTAATATTTGCCAAGAAAATACTTTTCCTTCGTCAAATAATATATGTGTGCCGCCATCTTCTGATGGAGGTAGAGGTGTTGCTCCTGTCGTTAATAACTTTTTTACTCCTTCTATTAGAGTAGCTTTTGATGCTCCATCTTCTGCATTTTTATCTGTTACTCCATGGTGTTCGAGTGGTTCTAATCCTCCAGGATGTGTTACTGGTTCTGGTACCGCTAATTTCACACCGCAAGCTGGTACTACATACACAATTCAACAATGTACTACTACTGGTCAGCAAAATTGTATTACTGTACCTCAGCAAACATCGCCTAATAAAAATTTCCCGACAAATATGGAGGTTATTTATTACTTGCCAAATAATCCTCCTACTTCACCTTTAGTAAGTAGATATTATTATCAAACAGTTGGGGGGTCAGCCGGGTCTTTATATGGTATTAATCTTGGTAATTATTGTGATTTAAGCCATAGCTTAGTCTCAGAGAATCCCGCGTCGTGCACAATAGCCGATTCAAATGATAGCCTAAGATCATTTCAAACTTACTTACAATGTGATCCAAATTCTAGCCCTTCGGATCCTATGTATTTATATACATGTTCCAATGTTTGCGTTCGTGACGTTACTTTTGGAGGAGATGCTGGCTCATGTTTTCCAGTTCCAGCAATGCCTTTGCCAAAATCTGTGGTTCCTTGCGGAACTAATACTCCAACAGATTTCTGTATGAAATTAGCTTTCCAAGATGGTTATAGTGGCCAAATTCAAGGCACTATTCCAAGTACTTCACCTAGCCCTGGGTCAAATTTAATTTATTATATTGGCGCAATATCTGGCTCAAAGATTGGTTTGCAAGCTATGGTTACAGATGATAATTATAATCAACCAGATGGGAATGGAAATATATGTCTTAATAGCAATGGTGCTCCGGTATCAACGCCTTGCCCAGCATATAAGAACGGTTATCAGCCTGGTGGACTATATTATGTAAATGGACAGTATATGGGTGGAGGTACTCAATTTTGTTATCTTCCTCAGTCAACTCCTGTAGCATGCCCGCCTGGTTGCGTGTCTGATTGTAACTGTGTTGAATCCAAACTAGTTTCTGGATCTGGTCAATCATCATTTCCAAGCCTAGTTATTAGCGATCGTATAATTCCTCCTCCTTCAACTGCTTCTCCTCTGGATAATAATAGTCTTAGTACTGTTTCTCCTTCAACGGGTAACGGGGTAAGAGGGATGAATTCGTTGGAGGCCGGGCTTTGTGTAACTATACCTCTTCCACCCCCTGCGCCACCACCAGCAAAGCTCAAGCCAGCTTCTTAAAGTTGACATTTACATGATTAATAAAGATCTTTTACTAATAAACAAATCATGTTATTATCTCTTCCCTGAAAAAGGAGTTCAATTATGCGTAAGGTCATTTTTACTGGTAGTGTTGCCAATAGTCTAGAATGGTATGATTTCGCATTATATGCAAATTTTGCCGGCTTGATAGGACAAAAATTTTTCCCAACATTTGATTCAAATGCAGCTATGATAGCAGCATTTGGTGTTTTTGCTGTCGGCTTTTTAATGCGACCAATAGGCGCTATAATATTTGGTAGTATTGGCGATCGTTTTGGGCGTAAACTTGCACTTAGCCTATCAGTTTTATCAATGTCTATACCGACAGCTTTAGTAGGATTGCTACCTACTTATGAGGTAATAGGCGTATGGGCGCCAATTTTCTTAACATTAATGAGGTTATTACAAGGCTTGTCTATGGGTGGCGCACTTATGGGTTCAGCATCATACATCATTGAGCACGCGCAACCAAAAAATAGAGGTATTGCAGGAAGTGCTTCTATGTTTAGTCTTTGTCTTGGCTTTACTTTTGGTTCGGTTGTTGCTTGGGCGCTTTCAACGTATATGAGTTATGATAATTTTATGAGTTACGGTTGGCGATTGCCTTTTTTATTTGGTATAATAATTATAGCGGTAAGCTATTATATTAAGCGTTATTCCAAAGAAAGTCCTGAATTTGAAGAAGAAAAAATTTCCGGCCGTCTTACAAAGCATCCTTTCAAAGAGCTAATGAAATCATATAAGCAGGTGATTTTTACTTCTATTTCAATTAATTCATTAGGTTCAGTTGGCTTTTATGCGTTAGCAGTTTTTGTTAGTGAGTATTTACAAAGTGAGCGTAAATTTAGTTTTGCTGAAGCAAATTCTATGGGTTCATGGTCTATGATGGTCATCATGTTTACTGTGGTTTTTGCTGGAGCAATGTCTGATTATATCGGTCGCAAAAGATGGTTTATTATAGTTTCATCTGTGACTATATTTTTTATTTGGCCATTTTGTTCAATGCTAATTACTGGCAATTATTTAGAAGTTTGTATAGCACAATTAATATTTGCTTTTCTTATTGGATGTTATCTGGGCCCAGAGCCTGCACTGCAAATGGAAATGTATCCGACTAATGTGCGTAATACTGGTGTATCGTTTTCTTACAACTTAGGCTGTTCTATTTTTGGTGGTACTACGCCGCTTATTTGTAAGTTGTTGCTTGATAGTTTCCAAAATATTTATGTACTAGCTTACTATATTACTGGAATTGCTGTTGTGAGTATTATTGCTGTGTCTTTCTATAAGAATAGATGGATTATTAGGAGCAAGTAATCTGCTAGTAGGCATGTTCAGTAATTTTTTCTTGTGAAAGTATTTTTGACTTTGTCTCTAATATTTCTGAAATTGTTGAGAATATTTGCTTTGCATTTAATCCACATTCTTCATATTGCTCGTCTTGATTTGCTTGTTCAATAAATAAGTCAGGTATAAATAAATTACGCACCACGAGATTATTATTACCAAACATATCATTTTGTAATAAATAGTTATTTACATATGAACCAAATCCACCAATGCTACCTTCTTCTATTGTCATAAGTATTTGATGATTTTGGGCAAGATTTTTAATTAATTTTTCATCTATAGGTTTTGCAAATCTTGCATCAGCAATAGTACAGTTGATATTATATTTTTTTAATAACAATTCTGCAGCTTTTTGTGTTTCTTGCAATCTCGTGCCTAATGAAATTATAGCTATGTCAGTACCTTGTTGAATAATTCTTCCTACGCCGACAGGTATAATTTCAGGGATTAAATTAGCATTAGTTCCTACGATTTCTCCACGGGGATAACGAAACGCCACCGGTGCATCATTTATTTGTGAGGCAGTTAGAACCATATTTGCTAGTTCTTGCTCATCACTTGCTGCCATAATAATAAAGTTAGGTAATGTTCCTAAATAAGCAATATCAAATGAGCCTGCATGTGTTGATCCATCGGCTCCTACTAAACCAGCTCGGTCTATAGCAAATTTGACTGGCAATTTTTGTATAGCAACATCATGAACTATTTGATCATATGCTCGTTGTAAAAATGTAGAATAAATTGCTACAAAAGGTTTGTAGCCTTCGCAAGCAAGACCTGCAGCAAATGTTACTGCGTGCTGTTCAGCAATACCAACATCAAAAAATCTTTCTGGATGATTTTTTTGAAATTTATCTAAGCCAGTACCTGAAGCCATAGCTGCAGTAATTGCAATTATTTTTTTATCTTTTTCTGCTATTTCATTTAAAATTTTTGCAAAAATTTGTGTGTAAGTTAGCTTAGAAGCAATATTTTTTTTTTGAATACGAGTTTCAAGACAGAATTTGCCAATAGCATGAAACTTTTCTGCAGAAGCTTCTGGCGATTGAAATCCTTTTCCTTTTTCAGTTATTGCATGTATTAAAATAGGTTTTTTTATAGTGTCGGTATCATCTCTTACATTTTCTAAAACTTTTACTAATGTTTCTAGATCATGACCATCTAATGGCCCAATATAATAAAAGCCCAGCTCTTCAAAAATGTTGCCATTTTTAGTTACAGATTTCAGGTTTTTCTCTATTTTTTGTAAAGCTCTTTTTATAAACTTACTTCCAGGAAGATTTGTAACTGAGGTTTTAATAGTGTCACGTATAGTTAAATATGGTTTTGAAGAGATAAATCTAGATAAGTAGCTGCTCATCGCACCTACAGCTGGTGATATTGACATATTATTATCATTGAGAATTATAATAAGCCTATTATTTAATGAACCTGCATTATTTATTGCTTCATATGCCATACCTGCACTAATTGCACCATCACCAATTACTGTTATGACCCTATTTGTATCATTAGATAGCATTTTTGCAATCTCCATTCCCAGCCCTGCAGATATGGATGTAGAACTATGGCCAGTACCAAAACAGTCATAAATACTTTCTGCACGTTTTGTAAATCCTGATAAACCATTTTTTTGTCTGAGTGTAGACATTTCATCACGGCGTCCAGTTAGAATTTTATGCGGATAGCTTTGATGACCAACATCCCAAATTAGCCTGTCTGTAGGGGTGTTAAATACGTAATGTAATGCTATATTTAGTTCAATAACTCCTAAGCTTGCTCCTAAATGACCACCTGTTTGTGATACAATATTAATGATTTCACTGCGCAGCTCTTTACAAAGTCGTAAAAGTTGATCAGAATTGAAATGCTTGATGTCATTTGGGCTTTTTATTGTGTCTAATAACATAAGACGTGCAAATGAGTTGTTGGTTAAGAAGATGCATAGTAGTATTACTATAGATTGGTTCATTTGTAAAGAATGAACTACTTTTAGGAGGTTTATATGGGTGAAAATAGCGGTAGTGTTGCAAACGATCCTTTGTTTGTTGGGTTAACTCGTCCGACTATGTTTTTAGGGGTTAGTTTTACATTTGCTTTACTAAATGGTTTTATTAATATTATTGCTTATATCAATGCTCCCAGTCTTAAAGTAATCTTTATTGCAGTCTTAGTTCATATGGTTGGCTATATTATTTGTTTTAAAGAACCTTTATTTTTAGAACTTTATTTAAAAAGAGGAGCGATAGCCACCAGATGTAAGAATAGAAGTTTTCATGGAGCTAATTCTTATGATCTTTATTAAATTAATACTTGGATTGTGATGAAATTATTTAAGAATCGTTCTGCTAGAGACAAGTATGCTAAAGACGAGTATTCGGCTTCGAATTTTATACCTTATTCTTGCCATTGGAACAGACACACTATTATTACAAAAAAAGAAGAATTACTGCAGGTTATTAAAGTAGGAGGTTTCTCTTTTGAAACTGCTGATGATGATGATTTAGATATAAAGAAAAGCCTTAGAAATAACTTACTTAAAGGACTATCCACTGGTGGTATTGCTTTATTTTTTCACACAGTACGAAGAAGACAAAGTATTATTGATACAAAAAGTGGAAGCGTTGATTCTCATGAAAGAGATAACATTAGTTTTACAGAATTTGTGAATCAAGAATGGCAAAAGAAGCAATTGAGTCATGAAGCTTTTGTAAATGAGCTATTCATTACTGTCGTTCGCGGGCCAGATACAGGGGGTGCAGCAATTTTTGAATACTTACTAAAAAAGTTCCAACAAAAAACTGATAAAAGTAGTTGGGAAAGTCAAATGCGGGATATGTATGAAGAGCTAGAAGAAACTACTGGCAGGATTATGGCTACTTTATCTGATTATAATCCAAAATTACTATCTGTTGTTGAAACAGACGACGGCCCTTTATCTGAAATATTAGAATTTCTTGGTAAGCTTGTTAATTGCGGTTATTCAAGCTCTTATATTCCTCCATTAAATAATATTGATAGATATTTACCCACTCATCGAATATATTTTGGGTATAAGTCTATCGAGGTTACAGGCCCTATGGGACGAAGGTATGCAGGTATTATTGCTGTTAGGGAATATGGGCCAACAACATCTGCTGGTATGCTAGATGGTTTCCTTAGAATGCCTTTTGAGTTTATTATAAGCCAGTCTTTTGTTTTTACAAATCGTCAGGTAGCAATAGGCAAAATGCAACTTCAACAAAATCGAATGATTCAAGCTGAAGATAAAGCGGTTTCGCAAATAGTAGAAATTTCAAATGCGCTTGACATGGCTATGAGTGGTCAAATAGGTTTTGGAGAGCATACTTTTACAATATTATGTTTAGAGGATAGTCCTAAAAAATTAGAATTTGCTTTGAATCAAGCTATAGTTGAGCTTAGTAATTCTGGTATTCAGCCAGTTAGAGAAAAAGTTAACCTTGAGCCGTCTTTTTGGGGGCAACTGCCATGTAATCAAAGCTATATGGTTAGAAAGGCAGTTATAAATACGCTAAATCTAGCAAGTTTTGCATCTTTGCATAACTACCCTGTTGGTAAGGCAAAAGGAAATCATTGGGGTGATGCAGTAACTGTGTTTAATACCACTTCTGGTACTCCTTATTTCTTTAATTTTCATTTAAGAGATGTGGGTCATACTACCATTATTGGTCCAACGGGTGCTGGTAAAACTGTGTTAATGAATTTTTTATGTGCTCAGTCACAAAAATTTCAATGTAGGATGTTCTTCTTTGATAAGGATCGTGGTGCAGAAATATTTATTCGTGCTATTAATGGAATTTATAATGTCATAGATCCAGGTAAAGCTTGCGGTTTTAATCCATTAAAACTTCCTGAAAATAGCGAAAATAAAAGCTTTTTGCTCGATTGGCTAAAGCTTTTAGTCACAGTAAATGGTGAAGAAATAACAGCAGAAAATATTAAACTTCTGAGTATGGCCATAGAAGGCAATTATAAATTAAAATATGAAGATAGAATATTGCGTAACATAGTACCATTTCTTGGAATGAATAGTGAGGGCAGCTTAGCAAGCAGGATAGATATGTGGCACTCTAGCGGTTCTCATGCCAAGGTATTTGATAATGAAATTGATATAGTTGATTTCTCTAAGTCTGATACGTTTGGGTTTGAGATGGCAGAATTGTTAAAAGATACTATGGCATTAGGACCAGTATTATTATATGTGTTCCATCGAATTAATATTTCTTTAGATGGTTCACCAACTATGATTGTTCTTGATGAAGCCTGGGCTCTAATAGATAATGCTGTATTTGCTCCTAGAATTAAAGATTGGTTAAAAGTTTTACGAAAACTAAATGCCTTCGTAATTTTTGCAACCCAAAGCGTTGAAGATGCTAGTAAGAGCGGTATTAGTGATACTCTTATTCAGCAAACAGCAACACAGATTTTCTTACCTAACCTCAAGGCTACAGATGTATACAGAAGTTCTTTTATGTTAACTAAACGAGAATATATTCTTATAAAAAGTACTGATCCAGGTAGCAGATTCTTTCTAGTAAAACAAGGTACGGATGCAGTTATTGCGAGACTTGATCTTTATGGAATGGAAGATATCATTAATGTTTTATCAGGACGTAGTGAAACAGTATTATTATTATACGAAATAATGGATGAATATGGCCAGAATCCCAAAGATTGGTTGCCAGTTTTTTATAAAAAATGTAGAGAACTTAATCGTGCAAAAAAATGAATGATTTTAAGAAAAACATTATAGTATTTTTATATTTAATTTTAGCGATTATTGCGTCGTGGAACTGTAATGCCGAAGCATTGGGTAATGTGCCTTTAGGAGCTAACTGTAAGGCTAATATTACTATTATGACTCCTTCAACCACTAATGTTGATCCAATAACGTTGCAGTTTAGTAACTTAGTAAAGAATGTCGAAATGAATGCTGCAGGTAATATAAATCAAGAGGGGAGTTATATAATTTGTAATAACACTAACGATGCATTGCAATCATGTCTTTACGGAAGTACTTCTGGACAGGAGACGTTTCAATTAACTTCAGATTATACTGCTGCTACGCCTAATCCAAAAGTACCAGCACTTGACAGTTCCGGAAATTCTATCACTGTCAATAATAATCAGGTATATTGTCCTCTAACTAGAGCTGATGTGGTCACAGATGATATTATGGCTGTTTTTACTTATAATGGTACACAATATAATATAAAACCTACTGTAAGTGGTGACGTTATTAACGTAATTCCTGGTAATTTCGGTATTGGAGGTTTCAGAGCAATTAAAGTTGGTACTCCTTTAACTGGTGAATCTGTTTGTTTGGCAATGCAGGGACCACAAGGATATGTTTATGTTGGTTGTAAAAGTCCACCAATTCCTAATACTCCTTCCGGAAATACTGCCTGTACTGCTGGAGCTAGTAGTCACTCTAAAGCCTTCTTTTCAGTAAGTGGTAGAATAATAGAATGTGTGCAGGACTTATTTGCAACAGTATTTACTACTAATAGTATGTCTGGTTGTACTAATCCACCATGTACTACTATTTTCCAAAATTTTCAAACTGGTATGCAAAATATTGTGCAGGCCGCACTTATACTTTATGTAATAATTTTTGGTATTAATATAGCTCTTAGTACGGAAGTACCTAAGAAAAGTGAAATATTAATTGGTTTATTTAAGATTATTTTAGTTACGTATTTTTCTGTAGGGTTGACTTTTGATGGTAGCAATTCAAGTGGGATCGTGGATTATGTTTATCCACTTTTAAAAGCTGCAATGAATTCTTTTGCGCAATATGTTCTTGGGGCAGTTCCAGGATTTTGTCAGTATGATCCTACTTCGTATCCAACAGATAATGGTGTAAATTATTCTTATCTTGCTTTATGGGATTCTCTTGATTGTAGAGTTGGTTATTATCTTGGTTTTTATAGTATTTTTACCCCTAATGCTAATGGAATTTATGGAATATTATCGCTCATATTTCCACTAGTTTTTGCAATGAAATTTTTATTTATAGCATTTATGTTATGTCTAGGAGTTTTCATCCTGTCTATAGTAATTTATTTTGTGCATGTGTATATTTTAGCATTACTTGGGTTAACTATGATGGCGTATTTAGCTCCGATCTTTGTACCGTGTGTTTTATTTGAAAAAACAAAAGATCATTTTGATGCCTGGAAGAGTTTATTGATTTCCTACACTTTACAGCCAACTATTTTAACAGGTTTTTTAGCAATTATGTTAGCTGTATTTGATCAAATAGTTTTTGGCACATGTACATTTGAAGTACAGTCAGTTGGAAGTTATGCTTATTGGATTGTTTCCCCTAACCCTAGTACGGATCCGTCATGTTACAATTCTTTTGGGTATCAGCTTGGTAGCACTTCGCCTACTACTATAAATTTATTATTTTTCAGTGTTTCTATTTTTGATCCTGATATGGCAGGTCCTTTATTTAGTGGGTTAGTTAAAGCAATGATTTTTGCTTTTATATTTTTCTTCTTTTCCGAATCTTTGGGAGAATTTGCTGCAGAACTTAGCGGTGGTAATAGTTTAAGTGATATTGCTATAAGTCCAACTAAAGTAATGAAAGAAGCAGCTGGGGGAATGTATAAAAAAGTATTTGAAAAAGTTAAACCTAAGGGAGTGGAAGGAGCTAGCGTTAAAGACACGAATGCTAAAGATAATAACGCTAAAGATAATAACGCAGAAAATAAGTAATTTTGAATGGATAAGAAAGTGGTACTAATCAGAGATAAATTATTGGCATATTTATTTATTATGTTGTTAACAGCAGCATGTACCGGTGATTATTATTGTATTACTAATGATCCTGCGCAGGATTTAAATCCAAATAGCACAATTGTAAGCAATACTCAAAGCACGATTAATAATATTAATCCGGTTAATGGACCAGTAGTTACATATAATTCATATGTTTCTAATAACGACATTTTAATTAAGGTAAGCGGAACCTTAAATCTTTGTTCTAACGACATGAATAAACAGCAAACTAATTGTAATTGCCCAACTACTTTACCTAATCCTTGTGTACCTTCAGCAGATAATTGCCAATGTACCTTATACGACCCTAATTGTAATTTTGGTAACCAATACCAGATTCCAGCAAAATCTTCTTCATGGATTACTATTCAAAAAAGTGCTATTGAAGGACAAACTATACAGATGACTGTTCCTCAATCTAATTATGGAGGTCCTGTAAGCTCAAATTGTCCATTAGGCAAAGCATGCTCTAGTGATTCTGATTGTGGCCCTCCTCCTTCTACAGAATATTATGTTCATGTTACTCCATGCGTTGGTGGATTTTGCGATAGCGCAAGACCTTGCCCTAATCTTACCTGCAATCTACCTCCACCATTTCAACCTATAAATGGTCAGCAACCGCCACCTATACAGCCGGCTCAGTGTCAAACTCCATGTCAGCAGGATTGTAGTGGTTACGTTTTGGGTAATAGATGGAGTTCTGACAATTTTAATAACGTCCAATATTATAACAGCGCATCTTATCCAATGCCGTATCCTTCTTCCCCTCCTTTAAATCCATGTAGTGTTAACAATTCAGGACAAATGAATATTGGACAAAAATGTTGGAATGTTGGTGCTATGGGGTTAATATTTCAAGTGACTGATCCAAATGGTCCAAATAATATTAATGGTTCACCTGAAGATTGGCAGCAATCACAAACATTTGTTTCTGGAGGGGTTGATACCGATGGGAAGCTAGCTTGTCCTGCACCATCTACATCAAGTACTGTAGGAAAATATTTAACCCAAGTTTGCTTTTCACCATCTCCAAATGAAAGTGGAGGAAGTAGTTATGATGGTTCATCTGATCCTAATAGGATAACTACTCAAACAATAGTGATTAATGATCCTTCACAATCAACAGTTAGTTTAAGAGTTTACGATACTTATTATTCAGACAATTTAGGTGGTTATACAGTATATGTTTTAAGTACGT
The DNA here is from genome assembly GCA_964515755.1 of uncultured Rickettsia sp. Classification (GTDB taxonomy): domain Bacteria; phylum Pseudomonadota; class Alphaproteobacteria; order Rickettsiales; family JABSSG01; genus JAGVLN01. The sequence goes on from CAZEVK010000005.1 coordinate 30,547, forward strand.
GTAATGTATCGAATGGACAGCCTTTAAATCCTTCAGGTATTGGTCAGTTACAATTAAAAGTTGCCGGATCAGCTGTAACATTACCAACACCAATTACAAGTTGTGATGATTTGGCAAATACTTCTTTTAGCGGTTCACAATATTGCTCACCTAGTGACATTCAAAATCGCAAGGCTGTTTACTATCATATTACTCAAAATCTAACCGGCCAAATGCAGTATCAGATTAATTCATCAAGAGGTGGTATTACTTTGGGACAAGGAGATGTTTCTGGAGCTCTGAATATTACTACTTATAGCCAAGGTCAGGTTGGTGCATTTTCTCTAATGATTCAGGATGCGATTAATATGATTCAGAACGTACTTTATGGAGTACCGTCAGCAAATCCACCAACTAAAGGGGTAATAGAGACAATCTGGACCAATATGGTTGGAGAACAGCCTTACAAAGAATATTTAAGAGCACTTTTAACATTATATATTATTTTTTATGGTATTTTGTTTTTGTTAGGTACAGTAGAAATTTCCCAAATGGATTTAATAGTAAGAGTTATAAAGATTGGTGTAATCGTTGCATTGACTTCTGATGAAAGTTGGAAATTTTTTAGCGACAATCTTTTTAATCTTTTCTTGAAAGGTAGCGGTGATTTGATAGGGTTATTCTCTATTAGCGGCAGTGGTTCTGATCTCAATCATGGTAATAACAATGTATTTTCATTTGTTGATAATGTTTTTCAAGTATTATTTTTTGACTATAGAACATGGTTTAGAATTTTAGCTTTGTTGCTAACTTCGCCTTTGGGATTTATTTACGTTTTACTTATATTATGGGGCACTTTAAATTATTTCCTGGCTATAATTGAAGCTGTTATTACGTATATAATGTCTATATTAACCGTATCAATACTTTTAGTTTTGGCGCCAATTTTTATACCATTTATTTTATTTTCAATCACCAGAGAGTTATTTAATCGTTGGATTCAGTTCCTATTTGCTTTCACAATTAAGCCAGTTATTTTGCTTATCGGTTTAAATATTTTAAGTACAATGTTACTGATAGTGATATTAAAGCTATTTTCGTTTCCTGTATGTTTTGGATGTGCATTTCCTATATTTTTAGATGGATTTGCCGACATTGTTAGTGCAATTAATAAAGTTGTAAGTATAGGAGACTTTTTCTTTTGCCTACCTTGGTTTAAGCCTTGGGGATTCTCAAATATTGGTGATGGTTCTAGTTTTTCATCTGCTACCGGGATAAGTATAAGTGGGATTTTATTATTTGTTATGTTAACTACGTTCATGAAAAAACTTCCTAAGTTTGTAGATGATATGACTACCAGATTGTCAGGTACAAGAAGTATTGCTTTAAAAGTTGGTGGTGGACCAAATGTAGCGTCAGCAATGATGGGATCAATCGGTGATAAAGCCCTTGGCATAGTGGGCATGGACTCTGCTAGCAGACAAAGACGCAAGGGCGTGAATACGAATATCGGTCCGAGTGATCCAAAAGATAGAGTTGGAGTACAGGTGAATGAAAAAAAATAATATTTTTAATTTTATATCATTGATCAGTTTTGCTAAATGGAGTTTAGCATCACTAGTTCTTACTCTGACATTGTCTGGATGCGGGCTTGTTAGTTGCATGGGAGATCAAGGTTCTAATTGTAATTTTGGAGCAGAAGTTAGTCCTAATATATATAGTATCAATATTCCTCCTTTGCCATCAATTGCATCAGCTGCAAATGAGCAATTTATAACTAAAACAGTATATGTTGATTCCAGGAACTCAAATTGGACAAACACAGGTATTATATTAACTGGAAATGAAAAAGTTACTATACAGGTAGTTCCAACTAGTGTATCGCCGGCTACTCAGAACAATCTATATCCATCAGTTGCAAATGGAACAATTAATACTTGTTATCTTGCTGATAATTGGGATTTCTCTGAAAATGGATCAAGTTTTTATGACCCCACCAGTTCGATTGTTCAGCCAAATATTTACTATTATCCAGGGCCCGTACAAATTCTTGCGCTCTTAAATCCATCAATTTCAAATTATTCTCCTAAAATTAGTGCTTATAATAGTAATTTGACTCTACCTCAAAATTCTTGCCAAGATGGTAGCTTTGCATTTTGTCCGTCGCCGGATTTTAATACTCAATGTTCTTTGAATTGTAATGCTTCTAATGGTCAAGGCTTGGAAACAAATTTTATAACCGATAGCAGCTATTTTTCAAGTGCAGGTTGTCCTTCTAATTATTTGGGTTCTTCTGAAAACTTTAGTTGTCCAAATTATTCTCAAGCAAACGTTTTACCGCTTAATTGGTTATTTAATAGTGGTGCTGTTATATTAAAAACTTCTACTAACGCAAATTCTTTGTGCGCTAGAATGAATATTCCTTATAATCAGTTTCCGGCTTTCCCTTTCCCATGGAGTCTTAGCAGCTTATTCCATTCGTGTGCATCTGGAGGGCAACCATGCGCGATTATGAGTACTAATTATACATTATATCACGTTACTACAGGTTGTTATGGTGTGAATGGTCAATTAGATCAGCAAGCTCCTGGCGGTAATGCTAATGTTGGTCAATTGCAGTATTATATCTCTCCATCATCACCTCCGGCTCCATCAGGTAATAGCAATTTTCCAAGTCAGATTGGGACATTTATTGATCCAACAAAAACAGACGCTTCTGGCATTATTTCTACCACTTTCAATGCATCTCCAGGAAATCTTTATCTTCAAGTGTATGATTGTATTAGCTCTAATAATATTCCTGACCCAAGTGGCTGTGCTATTGATGGTATTGGTGTAGTTAATCATAAGCCATCATGCTATGCTGATAATATAGGTCAGTACGAAATACAGATTACTACTCCTAAGCCAAATTCTGAAACTTTTATAGATATTGTTACTACGGATGTGATTAATGCTATTAGTAGTCAGAACAAAGCTGTTTCAGCTCAAATGTTTAGTTACATAGTTAAATCTTCCAATTTCTTGAATATAGTTAATGCTCTTCTAGTACTCTATGTGATTGTGTATGGAATCTCTTTTGCCACTGGTATGGTTATGGTTACACAAAAAGATGCTATTATTAGGGTATTAAAAATAGGTGCAGTTCTAGTATTAATCAGTAATACAAGTCAGGCTTTCTTTAATTATTTATATAATGCATTTCAAAATGGGTTACCATATCTTGTATCTCTTGCTGGGGGAGGTAGTGGTCAGCCTTCGGACATATTTGCTTTTGCTGATGTTACGATGGCATATCTGACTAGTACTGGTGTTTGGGTAAGGATACTTGTATTTATGCTCATGTACCCAATTGGTTGGTGCTTATGGACTATGATTACTTATGCAGCTACATCTTATGCAATAGTTATAATAGAAGCATTTATTGCATACCTAGTAGCAATTACAGGCATTGCTTTATTTATTGCTTTAGCCCCATTATTTATAATATTGGTTTTATTCCATTTAACTAGACCAATTTTTAATAACTGGATTAAGATTTTAGCTGGATTTGTCATTCAGCCAGTGCTTTTGTTTTCTTGTATAGGGATAGTTAATACTTTAGTGCTTACTGCTTTGAATAACATTTTACAAGATGTTAGTTATCGTTGTTTAGTCCCAATTTTCTTTGATCTTGGTTTTGTGAATATTAATATTGTTTGTTTTGCTGCTTTTATTCCTAATCCTTTAGATATTCTTGAGCTTATTACTTTAGCATTGATACTGCTTATATTAGTTGATGTGCTAAAGAAAATGCCTCAATTTGTTCAAAGTGCTGGAATGTTCTTAAGTGGAGCAGGTGCATCAGTTATAACGCAAACAGCTGCTAATATTAGAACTAGTGCTGTAAAAAGTGGTAAAGAATTTGTTGGTATGGACCGAGCCAGTGTTGATCGTAGAAAAATGGTAAGACAAAGAGCTCTGCGTGCAACAAATGTAGCAAAAGCGCAGGAGCCTCCAGCAGACAAAGCACTTCTTCCTGCTGAAAAGGGTGAGCGTAAGTAAAAAACAAAGCTACGTGTATAATATTTGTTTGATTAATGAAATCTATATTTACTTGCTAGCTGTTCTTAGCCTTTTAGTTTTGTTTACATTATAAAGCCGTTAGGAAAATTTTCGCCAGCAAGAACATAGTAATGTGTAGAGTGGAAGTTAGCATAGTCTATACTACGTGTTATATGATCTTCACTATTAGTCGTATGATTCTCTTCAATATTATCATAAGAAATTAATGGATGCTCTAATTCAGGTATAGTAAATATTGTAATATTATAAACATTAGCATAATGCATCCTGATGTGAGGTAAAGGAAAAGTAAGTATATCCTTTCCGCCGTTATATTCTCTGTTAGCATCGTTTAAATTAGTAACGGCTTTTTTAAGCTCAGTGTAAGCACTTAAAATATCTTGATCTAAAGGAAGACGTAAATCTATCATGTTCCAAAGTCTTTTGCACATTCTTTTAAGTTGTTCTGTAATAGACGAATATCATGTTTAGTACGTGCTTTTAGTGCAAAATTTATTGATAATTGCAAACAGCTTTTTAAATATTGATTGATTTGATTTATGTCTTTTTCTCGCATTTTTTCTCCTCCAAGAAAATTAATACAATAAAAGCTAATATACTAACTAATTTTAATCACGGTTTCTTAAGTTGAGGTTAAGAATTTTATATTAACTTAAGAAATTTGATTAATTTAAATGTGTTGGGTTCATTTAATAATTAGCTACGTTAAAGTTAGCTAGGTATTCCTACCATTTTTCATTATACAATAAAATTTATTAAATAAACAACAAGTTTTAAGAAGTGCCAAATGATCTGTAAGCCGGATTCTGTATAGCTTATGCTATGATTGTTATTTATCTGGGATTATTATTGCTAATAACCTCAAGCAACCTACCCGAATAATTTGCCCGGAAAAGCTATCCTGTAAACAGGAACTTATTTCTATTTGGTCTTGCTCCTAGTGAGGTTTACCCTACCATTTTAGTCACCTAAAATGCGGTGCGCTCTTACCGCACCATTTCACCATTACCCCTAAGGGCTGTATATTTTCTGTGGCACTTTCCCTAAAGTTGTAAACAACTTCGCTGGGTATTACCCAGCACTATTTTCCGTGGAGTCCGGACTTTCCTCTCAGATTACTCTGAGCAACAATCCGATCATTTGACAAGAAGAATCATACACTTTTTCCTGTGAGTTACAAGTCTTAACTATGCATGATTTTTGTTAACTTTCTAACGATGATAAAAGAATATTGTTAGCTAGATTTATAGTTACCTTACTTCACTGGGCAGTTTGAACTTTAAGTTTTCTATGATACCGTCAAGAGTTTTTACTTCAGCTTTATTATAGAGCTTTTTTATATAATTAATAATGTTATTTACCAATATTTCAGGAGCTGATGCTCCAGCAGTAATTCCAATATTTTTTGCTGATTTGAACCAGTCTAAATTAATATCTTCAGGGTTTTCAATTAAATAAGATATGACTCCCATTTCTTCGCCTAAATCTCTTAGCCTATTAGAATTTGAACTATTTTGTGCGCCAATAACTAGAATTATATCTGAGACTTTTGCTAGGTCTTTTACCGCGTTTTGCCTATTTTGAGTAGCATAACAGATATTTTTTAAATCTGGCCCAATAATATTTTTATACTTTTCTTTGAGCCGATTGATAATTTTAGATGTATCGTCAACACTTAAAGTAGTTTGAGTTACGTATGCTAAATTATCAGGGTTTTCAATTTTTAGCTTATCTACATCATCTACTGAAGAAACAATCAATACTTCACTTTTTACTCTTCCAGCTGTTCCTTCGACTTCTGGGTGGCCGCGATGACCAATCATAATTATTTGCTTATTCATGGATTCATGTTTTTTTGCTTCAAGATGAACTTTTGTAACTAAAGGGCAGGTTGCATCGATAACAAATAATTTACGATATTTGGCTTCATATTCAACTTTGTCAGATACCCCATGCGCACTAAAAATAGTAACAGCGTTGTCAGGAATTTCATTTAATTCCTCAACAAAAATTGCACCTTTAGCTCTAAGGCTATCAACCACATATTTATTATGGACAATTTCATGTCTTATATAAACCGGCGATCCGTATTTTTCTAACGCTAATTCTACTATGTCAACAGCACGTTCAACGCCAGCACAAAAGCCACGTGGTGATGCTAATATTATTTGAATATCTTGGTTCATAAATCTAAGTTTTTTATTTTATTAATATAGTCTTCAGATTGCATTTCGACAAGTCTTGATAGCGTCCTTTGATACTGAAATTCTAATCTTCCTTTTGTGTATAATTGTTCAAAAGGTACTTCTATGCTGCATATCAGCAGTATACTATGTTCATATATTTCGTCAATCAGATTGATAAAGCGCATTAATTCGTTATTATTTTCAGCTGATAATTTAAGGATGTCTGTTATTATGATTACTCTGAATTCGTTACATATAGCTATATAATCTGCAGGACCAAGTGCATTAAGACATAGTTCTTCAAATGTAAATTTCGCTATATTTTTGTAAGCATAATTACAGGTTAATTCTCTACCTTTAAATTTAATTACACGAGGAGCTGGAGTATGATTTTCGCATAATATTAAGAATAATTTTTCAATTTCTTTTTGATTACTTTTATTGTTTGGAGTAAAGAATACTTTTTGTTTAGCACTAATTTTACTCAATCGATAATCTGTATGATTATTTAGATAAAATAGATTAAGTTTTTGCTTTATTATTTCAATAAATTCTAAAAATTTGGCTCTTTGTAAACCATCTTGATATAATTCATCTGGATGCCTGTTAGAAGTTGTGATTATTATAATTTTGTAATCTAATAACTCCTTAAATAATTTTCCGATGATCATTGCATCGGTGATGTCATTAATCTCTAATTCATCCAAACAAATTACTTCATACTCTTGTGCTAATTTTTTAGCAACTACCGTGATTGGTGAATTTTTTTCCTCTTTTTGCCTTATTTGAAAAATTTGGCTATGAATTTTCTGCATAAACTCGTGAAAATGAATCAAAAGCTTTTTTTTTGTACTTAATCCTTGAAAAAATATTTCCATTAAAGTTGATTTACCACAACCTACAGGACCATATATGTATGTTCCTTTAAGAGTATCGCTAAATTTTTTTTTGAAGATAAAAGTTATACTAGATTTTTTAGTATTATTAATTTTAGTTTGAAGCTCTAAAAGCGACTTATAGAGCTTTTTTTGTATAGGATCTAATATCATATTGTCATCAGAAGCACTTCGTTTATTATTATAAAATATACAGTATTTTTTTTAATTGTCTTGACTTTTAAAGTCTAAAGATTTAATTATCAAGCTCTATTTGCCCCTTTGTGGGTTTGTAGCTCAGTTGGTTAGAGCGCACGCCTGATAAGCGTGAGGTCGGTGGTTCAAGTCCCCCCAAGCCCACCATTATTATGTATTGTATACAATCAATGACATTATGGTATAAAGAAACCAGTAAATCCAGTTAGTCCATTAGCTATTAATTCAGGTAAGAATATACTCATTGGATTAACCGATGTTTTTGTATTACCAAGCTTTCCTTTAATAGTATAACTTGCAGATATCAAGCCTTTCTTACCATCTTTTCCTGCAAGATTGCGGCCAATAAACGGTACTAAAGATAACACGCGATTAAATCCATATACTGGAGGAATAACTTCTCCCGCGAAATTGACATATTCTTTCTTTAAATCAAGGGTGCCATTAAGAGATAGTGTCAGGAAGTCACCAGTAAAATATGTATGATTGATTCTTATAACGTCTCTAGCGTAAATAAAATGACCACGCATTTTTTGAAATGGTATAGATTTATAATTTTGCAAGATTGATAAAATTCCACGAAATGAACTAAAAGAAAGTAATTTAGCTAAAATTGGAGTTTTAATTGCGGTAAAATTATTCATTTCAACTGTGCCAATATATACGTTATCAATTTTTGTCTTTGATCTTTCAACAGGATTTAAATCAATTGTTAACTCACCACCTTCTACGTCTTTATAAATATTTAATGCTTTTAAAAAAGATGCAGCATTGTTAGTATAAAGCCTCCAGCTTTTATCAACCAATGTTACTTTTGTATATGCATCTGGTCCCATTTCTAAACTAAGATAACCTTTGGTACACGATCCATTTGCGCACTCAAAATTTGAAGTCAAATTATTAAATTCAATATTATTAGGCATTTTAACTTTTTTAAGATTTACGTCTATGACGGTTTTAGAGTTATTACTATTATTATTCTTTTTTAGCATTTCAGAAAAATTTGATTGTCTGAGATTAATTTGTTGACCACTTAACAGAAAATTACTTTGATTGTTATTGCTATTATATTTGATGCTAAAGTCATCATCCATAAATTTTAAATCACTGTTAAAAGTACGTATGCTCTCCAGATTATTATCAAATTCAGCGTATCCTGTGATATTAATGTTTGGTTCTGATATTAAATCTAACTTTGTTGTTTGCCAAAATTTATTATCGGCGTTATTCATAGACAGATTGAATAAACATTGCTGATTTATACCTTTTATTAAGCTTAGAATAGGTATAGCAAAACTTGCATTGCTTAGATCAATTGTTGAATTTACTGTTTCATTTTGTGGATAACTCATATACTCAATTTTAGCGATAGCTTGACCAGCAGTTATCTTAAAATTGTTACTTAATATTTGTTCAAACGATGATCCTGGATCAATTGCTATAGTTGTATCAAGTTTATGATCAAAATTATTTTTATCCTCATTATCAAAATTACTTATCCAGTCTATGCTTCCTAATTGGTTATTAATTTTTACAGGGCCAGAAACATGTACAGATTTTTCATTCAACGATAAATTTAAATCTCCATTGCTTAATTTAAAATCATTAGCAAAATTTAAATTTGTGTTTTTTAATGTTGCATTGACATCCAAAGTAGTATTGGCTAATGATATATCGCTTTCAAGAGGTATTTTAACGTAAACTTTGCCTTGTAAATTACTTTGAATATTTGATAAATTTAAACCTTTTTCTTCTATGAGTTGTAAATTTTCAGCGCCGATAAAACCTAAATAATCCTTGGCATTTCCTTCTGTAGTCGCTGAAACTATTAAAGGCATAGTTTTTTCATCATATATAATTTCTACAGTACCTGCGGTTATTTTAGAAGTCAGTAATTCGCCAGAAGTAATATTTATTTTTGCACTATGACCGTCAAGCGAAGCTGTACCTGTAAGCTTATTAAGTTGGTCGTAGTCTTTATCATATTTGAGGTCAACATTTGTAAATTGCATATTAGCTAAGATATCTTTAGTAGAAATATTTTTAATATCTTTGATATTAACCTCGCAAGAAGCGTTTTTTACGATGCCGTTGCGCATACTTTCAATAAACCATTCTCTTACAGGACTTGCGACTTCTTCCGGCCAAAGTATTCTTAAGTTATTTATTTGTAGGTTTTGTGCTGTAATTGCTCCATTTATTTTAAAAGATTTTGAAAGTAGCCCAGGTAGTTTGAGTATTTGTCCTTTAATTTTTAGTACTGTGTTATTTGTAAGTTTTAGTAAAAAGTTCTCAATAGATGTATGCTGCAAATCATCATCTGTTATGATAGAAAATTCGAGTTGATTAATTGTATTTTGCAAATCTTCTTTGATTTTCACTGAAGTTTTATTATGTAAATTAACAACTAAAGCATTTTTATTATTAGTTTTATTAATTGCATACTGTAAAATTCCATTTAAAATCAACCCATTGCTTAGACTCTTCAGAAGTTCGTTATTATAATCTTCAGGCATAATATTGGTAATTAATTCTATTGGAAAATTATTAAACTTTATTTCACTATTAATGTATTTTTTGTTGTTATCTATTTTTAAATTTACTTGAGACTCTGAATTTTGATTTTGATCTTTCATATTTATTGTTCCGCGTAGTTGATTTTGGGCGGTAAAAATACTTTTTATACTTAGCTCATATATTGAAGATTTATAGAATATAACAGCATTATTGATGTTAACTTTTTCAACAAATAAAAATTTTTGTTGAGAGGTGTTACCTAGTAAAGCATGAGCTTTGTGTAGAATTCTATCCCAATCAAATTGTTGGTATTCTTCAGAATTTTGTTTTATAGGTAAGTTTTTAAAAAAGAATTGGGGTTTAGAAAACGTAATATCAATTGGTATACTTAAGGATTTCAAAAGACTAGATAAATATGTTGTTACGTTAAACGAGTTTACGGTGAGTAATGTGTCTTGACCATTCTTTATATTTACGTTTGTGCCATTAAATACTAAGCATTTAGTTAATTTGTTTGCGTGAATAGATATTTCATCTACTCCAATATTTAATGTTGAATTACGATAAAGTTCGTACTCTAAATTTATAGAATTTAATGTTATGCCTTTTTCTTGATAAATTAATCTATAATATACCGCACCAGCAGCAATAAATGACAAAGCAACCAAGAATAGTAATAAATATAATAGTGCTTTGATAAGAGTTTTAAAAATTTTCATAATTTTTACTTAAATTTATTTAAAGAATATCATAAAATGTATCTAATGTGTTGATATTATTTCTTGTATTTCCTTTAAATCTTTATTTTCAAGTGAGATCAAACCTTTAGTGACAAGGTATCCATTTTCTCCAACTACAGATTCAGATGTGGCTGTCTGTAGAAAATTTTTAACATTTTCGGTAAGCTTATTTTTATTATTAGTTTTTGCATAAAGCAATAAAGGCCTGGATAAGGCATATTTTCTGTTTCTAATGTTATTTGGTGAAGGTGTAATCTCATCAATAGTTATATATCTTAAATCTTCTAAATTATTTCTGAAGAAATTATAACCAATGATACCCCATGCATCTTTATTTTTTTTCAATTTCTGGACAATTAAGTTTTCATTATTACCAATTTCGATATATTTTCCGTCTGTTCTAATATGAGGACATTTCTTTTTTTCTTTGGCATACTCTACAAAATTGCTACATGAACTCTGCATAACTATTTGATCAAATTCATCTCTCGTTCCAGATGTGCTTGCAGGCCCATATAATTCTATATTTACTTTAGGTAAAGATTGATTTAAATCTGACCATTTTTGGTATGGGTTTTTAATAAGCTTACCATTTACAGGAACAGTGTCTGCTAAAGCTAAGAATAATTCTTTACGCGAAATATTGATATTACTATCCATTTTAGCATTAGCAATTATAATGCCATCATAACCATAATTAATTTCTAAAATATTGTTTATTTTATGAGATTTGCAAAATGCTATTTCCGAAGGTTTTATAGGCCTTGAAGCACTTGCTAAGTCTGGATAGTGCTCATCGTTACCTGAGCAAAATAGTTGTATTCCACTACCTGTACCGGTTGATTCAACTATAATATTATCATTACCATATGCCAAAGAGAACATCTGTGCTATTGTTGTTATAAATGGATATGCCGTTGATGAGCCTGAGATTCGAATAATATTTTCAGTTGCTGAGGTACCAAAGCATATTAAGCCCATAAATATAGTTTTAAGGATTATTCTATAATAGTTTAGTGCTTTGCTTTGGATCATAAAATTGTTTATTATTTGGTAGCAATGTTATATATATTTTTGATAATAACATATAATTTAATTTTTTGTGAGTATGAAATATAATAAGGTAAAAAAAGTAGTATTTCCTGTTGGTGGTCTTGGAACTAGGTTTTTACCTGCAACTAAATCTATTCCCAAAGAAATGTTGCCAGTTGCAAGTAAGCCTTTGATTCAATACGCTTTCGAAGAGGCAGTAAATGCTGGTATCGAGCAATTTATTTTTATTACGGGTCGTAATAAAAATGCGATTTCAAACCATTTTGATCATTCGTATGAATTACAAAATATTTTATCTCAGAAAGATAAAAAAATTGAGTTAGAATTAACTAAAGACTGGATTCCGGAAGCTGGAAAAATAATTTTCATGAGGCAGCAGGGTGCGTTTGGCCTAGGTCATGCCATCTTATGTGCAAAAAATGTTATTGGTGATGAGCCTTTTGCTGTAATACTTGCAGATGAGATGATGCAATGTGAGCATGGGTTTTTATTCCAAATGCAGGATCAGTATCAGAAACATGGTGGTAATATTATAGGTGTAAGTGCTGTTGAGGAATCGCAAACTAAAAACTACGGTATTATTGATATTGGCAAACCTGTTTGTGACATGGTAGAGGTGAAAGGAATGGTTGAAAAACCTGCATTTGGCTCTGCACCATCTAACTTATCGATTGTTGGTAGATATATATTACAGCCTGAAATTTTTAATTACTTACAAAAAACAAAGCCTGGTCAAGGTAATGAAATTCAACTCACTGATGCAATGCAGCAGATGTTAAAGGCTGGTGAAAAGTTTAATGCTCTAGAATTTACTGGATTACGTTTTGATTGCGGCAATCAAGTTGGGTTTCTAGAGGCTAACATATCTTATGCTTTAGCTGATAAAAGTATTAGTTCTGAAGTAAAAAAAATTCTTAGAAATTATAGTAATATTTTATGAAAGTAGCAGTTATTGGATCAGGTTATGTCGGATTGGTTTCGGGGGCTTGTTTTGCCGATGTAGGTCATGAAGTTACTTGTGTTGATAATGATTTTAAAAAAATTGATGGTTTAAACAAAGGTAATGTTCCTATTTTTGAACCTGGTTTAAACCAAATCATAAGCAGGAATTTTAGCAAAGGTCGTTTGAAATTTACTACTGATTTATCAAATGCACTTAGTTCTGTTGACTTTGTTATTATTGCAGTAGGTACGCCAACAAATCATCAAGCTCGGAAAGTTGATTTATCCTTTGTTGAAGAAGTGGTATCTCAAATTAAAAAGTCATTGACTCATGATATTATAGTAATTGTAAAATCAACCGTACCGATAGGCACATGTAGCAAGCTAAATGAACTTCTTAATAAAAATAGTAATTATAATTGTAGAGTAGTTTCTAATCCTGAGTTTTTACGTGAGGGCCATGCAATTGATGATTTCATGAATCCGGATCGAATTGTTATTGGTTGTGACTCAGATGTGAAATCAATGCTTTTACAGCTTTATCACGATCATATAAAAAGACAAAAAAGAATTTTATTTACTAACTTTGAAACAGCAGAATTAATTAAATATACTTCTAATACTGCATTGGCTGCAAAAGTTGCATTGATTAACGAAATTGCAAATATTTCTGAAAAATTAGGTGCTGATATTAATCAAGTTGTTTATGGCGTAGGTTTAGATTCTAGAATTGGTAATAGATTTTTATCACCCGGCCCAGGTTTTGGCGGTTCCTGTTTTCCTAAAGATATAGCTGCTTTGGCACAAATTGCTGAAGAGGTAGATTGTAATAATAATTTAATTAGTGCTATAGCACGCTCTAATGATGCTCATAAATTACTGATTTCTAATAATATTATTCGTTTTTGTAATGAGTTTGCTACTGGCAAGATTATTAGTATATTAGGCCTAACATATAAAGCAAATACTGATGATGTTCGCAGTAGTCCGTCAATTGATATTATAAATTTTTTGTTGGACCATGGTGCAATTGTTCAAGCTTATGATCCTGAAGGAATTGATGGAGCAGAAAAAATTTGGAAAGATAAAGTTGTTTTTTGTAGTGATTTATATAAAGCTTTAGAAAATTCAAATTTAGCAGTAATTTTAACAGAATGGGATCAATTTAAAAATATTGATTATCATAGATTAAAAAAATTAATGGCTGTCCCAGCTATATATGACCTCAGAAATATGATTGATAAGAACAAGTTAGATTCTGAAATTAAGTTGTATAAATTAGGCTGTAATAGTTACTTATAATGTTATTAAATAATAATTTTATTCATTTACGTGTGCATAGTTCCTACTCCTTAGCTGAAGGAGCTATTAAGATTTCTGACTTAATCACCTCTTGTCGAAAAAATAAAATGCCTGCAGTTGGATTGACCGATAGTGGTAATTTATTTGCTGCATTGGAATTTTCAATGGAGGCATCTAAAAATGGTGTTCAAGCTATTATAAGTTCAATCTTAAAACTTAGAATCAGCAAGTCTATGAGTGAAGAAAGTTTTTATGATCAAATAGTTTTAATTGCTATGGATGATCAAGGCTATAAGAATCTTTTGTGGTTAGTTAGTAGTAGTTTTTTAAATGCCAAGGAAAATCATGATTATCACATAACATTAGAAGAGCTAGAAGAACATTCTCAAGGCCTTATTGTTCTAACAGGTGGGGTTAAGGGAAGTGTTGGAAGATTGATACTAAATAATCAGCTGCTTGAAGCTGAGCAGCTCTTATTAGATTTAAAACATATTTTTAATGATCGGCTTTATATTGAATTAATGCGTCATGGTTTAAGTGAAGAGATTAAGACTGAAAAATATTTTGTTGAATTGGCTTTTAAACATAATATTCCACTAGTTGCTACAAATGATGTGTATTTTTTAAAAGAGGATATGCATGAAGCCCATGAAATATTATTATGTATAGCCGATGGTAAGTATATCAATGATGAAAGCCGTAGAAAATCTAGTAAAGATCATTATTTTAAGTCTTCTAGACAGATGGTTGAATTGTTTGAAGATATACCTGAGGCAATTGAAAATACTATCGTAATCGCTAAGCGTTGTGCAGTTAAGGCAGATGAGTCTCCGCCAATGTTTCCGAAATATGAAGTTACTATTGGTCGTGATGAAGAAGATGAAATACGAATCTTAGCTAGAAGTGGTTTAGAAGAAAGATTAAGTGCTATAAAGAATTTTGAACATCATTCAAAGCAGTCCTATCGAGATCGCTTAGAATATGAGCTTGATGTTATTATTCGTATGCAATTTTCAGGATACTTCTTAATTGTTTCTGATTTTATTCGTTGGAGTAAAAGAAATTATATTCCAGTCGGCCCGGGTAGGGGGTCTGGAGCTGGTTCTATTGTAGCGTGGAGTTTAGAAATTACAGATCTTGACCCTATTAGATTTGGATTGTTATTTGAAAGATTCCTAAATCCTGATCGTATTTCAATGCCAGATTTTGATATAGATTTCTGCCAGGATCGTCGTGATGAAGTAATTGAATATGTAAAGCAAAAATATAACGTTAATCGTGTTGCTCAAATTATTACTTTCGGTAAGTTACAGGCTAGAGCTGTAATACGTGATGTGGGACGAGTGTTACAAATGCCTTATACTCAAATAGATCGCATTTCAAAATTAGTACCATTCAATCCAATTAGTCCAGTCTCTTTATCACAAGCTATAGTTATGGAGCCACAATTAAAACAAGCCAAAGAAGGAGATGAGGAAATTGGACACTTGCTTGATATTGCGCTTCGATTAGAAGGGTTAAATCGACATGCTTCAATCCATGCTGCTGGCTTGGTTATAGCTAACAAAGATCTTATTGAATTTATCCCACTATATAATGATCAGAAATCAGATATGCTAGTTACACAGTATTCTATGAAATATGCTGAAGCAGCTGGCTTAATCAAATTTGACTTTTTAGGCTTAAAAACACTGACAGTTTTATCTAATTGTGTGAAATCAATAAAAAAGAGATTTCCTGATTTTGAGCTTAGTAAGATTACTCTTGAGGATGAGAAAACTTTTTCAATGCTATCGAAGGGGCAATCAGTAGGCGTATTTCAATTTGAAAGTGTCGGTATGCGCGATGCTTTGAGGAAATTAAAACCTGACACATTTGAAGATTTAATTGCTCTTGGTGCATTATATAGACCTGGTCCAATGGATAATATTCCAACTTATATTGGATGTAAGCATGGTGTATTAAAACCTAACTATCTTCACCCCAGTCTTGAGCCAATTTTGAATAAAACCTTTGGTGTAATAATTTACCAAGAACAAGTGATGGAAATTGCTCAGGTTTTAGCTGGATATACTTTGGGAGCAGCTGATTTATTAAGGCGAGCAATGGGTAAGAAAATTATTGAAGAAATGGATGCGCAACGAGCTTTGTTCGTTAATGGCGCAGTGGAGCGTGGTGTTGAAAAGCAGCAAGCAACCTATATTTTTGATTTAGTAGCAAAATTTGCTGGTTATGGTTTCAATAGGTCGCATGCAGCTGCATATGCTTTGATATCGTATCAAACCGCTTATTTAAAAGCTAATTATCCTGTGGAAATGCTGGTAGCATTGATGAATACTGAAATTGATGATACTGATAAAGTTAGTTATTTTATTCAGGAAGCTAAAAACTTAGGAATTAAAGTTATCTCGCCTGACATCAATCGTTCTGAACCATATTTTACTATTATTTATGACGAGAGTGGCGTAGGAATGATTTTATACGGTCTTGCAGCTTTAAAAAATGTTGGAGTAGGTGCGATGCAATCATTATGTGAAAATCGTCATCAATATGGTGTGTTCAAAGATATTTCTGATTTTATTTCACGATGTGATCCAAAAGTTATGAATAAAAGACAATTGGAACATTTGATTAAAGCAGGAGTTTTTGATTTTTTGCATGGTAATCGCAGGCAATTATTTGAGTCGATAGATGTTTTAACAAAATATAGTAATATAGCTAATCAAGAGAAAGATACTAAGCAAATCAGCCTTTTCTGTAGTACGAATGAAAGTATGATAGTGAAATTGCCTAGTTTTGCATCGCTAGATAACTGGAATAGTAGTGAACTTTTAGAAAATGAATGTATTGCTTTAGGTTTTTATCTATCAGCGCATCCATTGGATATATATCAAAGAATGTTCGATAAAAATAAAATCGTTAATATTATTCATATACTTAATGAATTTCCTGAGGGTGTTTCTAAAGTGAAAATGGCAGCAGTACCTATTAACGTGCGTACAAAGGTATCTCCAAGAGGGCGTTTTGTATCTGTATTAATGTCTGATCCTACTGGTTCATTTGAACTTTCTATTTTTGATGATGAGTTGTTAGAAAAAAATCGTGACATACTATATACCAAAACACCTTTATTTATTACAGCTGATGTCCGTAAAGATGCTGGCGGAGCAAGGCTTACTGCAAGCTCTATTTCTAAGTTAGAACTATATCTATCCAATCAGCAAATTAATTGGTTAATTGAAATTGATAATCCTAAATCTATAGAAATGGTAAAGAAGTGGCTTACTAATGAAGATAAAGGAGCAAGGAAGGTTAAAATTACTTTGAGAGTTCATGTTGAAGATAATATTATTGATATGAATTTACCTGAAACTTACTATCCAAATCTAGCACATTTTTCTAGCACTAATCTGCCCGAGGGTATTATATCCATTAGTCAGATTGACTAATTCATTTTACTTTAAAAAAGCTATAGGATAACGTGATGACATTTACATCTTTCATTTCAGGATCATTGTCGAAATCAGGATCGATAAAAAACGAAACTGGCATATGCACTTGTTGATTTGGTGTAAGAAGCTGTTCAGAAAAACAAAAACACTGAATTTTATTAAAATACTTACCGGCTTTGTGAGGAGTGACATTATAAACGGCAGTGCCTATTATCTGCTGTAATGCTTTATTATGTGCAAAATAAAATACCAGCATATTTTCACCAGTAATAACTTGCACATTTTTTTGTTCTGGTTTGAATTCCCATGGTAAATCTGGGCTTGTATTTGCATCAAATCTTATTTCTAATTTACGACTTCCAATATGATTAGCCCTGCTTTTTGCTATCTGAGTTGTTCCTCCGTATCCTGTTACTTTACAAAATAAATTGTATAAAGGTACTGATGAGTAAGCAAGTAAGCTCATTCCAATAATTAGCATGACTAATGATAACGCTAGTTTTTTATTTTCAGATTTGAGCATTTTTATTGATTTAGACTTTTATAGTTTAAAGTCATTTCCTAGATAAATATTTTTTACTATTTCATTTTTTACTATTTCTTTAGATGTACCTT
Organism: uncultured Rickettsia sp.; assembly: GCA_964515755.1. GTDB lineage: Bacteria > Pseudomonadota > Alphaproteobacteria > Rickettsiales > JABSSG01 > JAGVLN01. The sequence continues at coordinate 48,489 of CAZEVK010000005.1, forward strand.
CCATGATTACAGTACCATCGCTAATTATATATGCGCGGTCAACTATATCTAAAACTTCTCGTACATTATGGTCAGTTATCAGTACGCCAATTCCTCTATCTTTGAGATGAGAAATTAAGTGTTTAATTTCGATAACAGCGATTGGATCAACTCCAGCTAAAGGTTCATCTAATAGTATAAATAATGGATCGGATGCTAATGCTCTAGCGATTTCTAATCTACGACGCTCCCCACCTGATAACGTTACAGACATTGCGGTTCTAAGATGACTTATAGCAAATTCTGCTAATAATGTTTCTAATTTTTTTTGACGTTTTATAAGATCAGGCTCTACAACTTCTAATATGGCCATAATATTGTCTTCTACGGTTAGCCCTCTAAAAATAGATGCTTCTTGAGGTAAATAACCTATGCCCATGCGTGCTCTTTTATACATCGGTAAGTTAGTTATGTCTTGGTTATTAATCAGAATTTGTCCAGTATCTGGGCGAGTAAGGCCACTAATCATATAAAAACAAGTGGTTTTACCAGCTCCATTTGGGCCTAACAATCCTACAACTTCACCGCTTTTTACATTAATATTGAAATTGCGTACAACTGGACGCTTATTATAAGTTTTGCCTAGATTTTTTGCTAACAGACATTCTTGCGATTTTTTCATGGTTGTACCGATTAATTATCTGGAATAAATACTCTAACTCTATCTTTAATAGATGATTTCTTATCATCACGATCTTTTTTTAAAGCAATTACTTTAGCAATTTTAGTCTTTAAATTATAGGTAAGTTTGTCACCTTCTAGATAATTATGACCTTCTTTCAAAGAAACATTATTTGAGAGTGTTACAATTGACTCTTTTACATTATATTCACCAATATCTCCTTTGGCTACCTTATTAGTTTGATAAATTATTATATCTTCAAATAATTCTATTTTTTTTATTTCTTGTGATTGGGTGTTTTCCATTTTGTTGCTTTTAACTGTGTGAATTATAGCTTTTTTACAATTTATCGTGGTATCATTTTTCACAATTTTTACATTGCCATAAAATTCTGCAGTATCATTTTCGTAATTTATTATTAATTTATCTGAGTCAATTACAGTATTAACCGTTTCTTGCGAAACTGCTTTGGCTGATTGAGCATAAGCTAATATCAATATTCCTATTAATTTGCAGAGTTGATTCATATTAATATAATATACTTTTTACTGGACCATAGAACTCTATAGTTTTTTCTTTATCTTTAAGTAGTAATCCATTATCTGCTATAATTTTACCCTTAATTCCCGTTATTATAACTGATTGAGATGTTGTTGCTTGCTTTAAATTAAAGTTAAAATTTAACTTGTCCGTTAACATCCTATAGCCCTCGCTAAAAACTATTTCTACATTATTCATTAATTCCATATCTTCTAGGGTTAAATCAGCTATAGCTTCAGTTGCTTCGATAGTTACATATTCTGTATGATTTTGATTAAGGTAATATTTACCTTGTATTTTATTGAACTTATAGATTTTTTCACTTATTTGTGTGGTTTGTTCAGAAGTAAGCGTATAATCATTATGATCTTTATTACGCCCAAAAAATATTGGGTTATTAACTATAGTTGATGGTTGATTTTCAATATTATGATCTTTTTTACTTTCTAGTTTAATATTACTGGATATTCCTGTGTTTATGGCTATTAATAACACAAGTAAGGCACAAGCTATAATAATTCCACAAGCTATTTTTATAATTTTCACAAAATAATTGTGCCTATTAACCATTACAAATTATCACTATTATTATTGATAACATCTAGTCCAATGCGTAAACAGTCATGAATATGCAATATGCCTACTAATTTATTATCTTTAGTCACAATAAGGCTGGTAATGGCCTTTTTATTCATTATCTGCAATGCTTCTATTACTTTTAGTCCTTCGTCGACACTATATGGATTTTTCCCCATTACTTCTTCAGACTTCATTTCAAGAAGCTTTTCTGACATGTGTCTTCTTAAATCTCCATCGGTTATAATACCCAATACTTCATTTTTCTCGTTTATTATTATAACACAACCTAAAGATTTAGTTGTCATTTCAATAAGAGTTTCTGACATTTTAGTATGAGGAAATGTAGTTGGAAGTCTACTTCCTGTACACATTACATCTTTTACCTTTAATAGTTGGGTACCTATTCTTCCTCCAGGATGAAAAATTTTATATTGATCTATAGTAAATTTTTTATATTCGAGCAAAGCTACAGCTAACGCATCGCCAAGTGCTAGCATCATTGTAGTTGAGGTAGTAGGTGCTGGTGTGTTGGATGCTTCTTCTGTTTCCGGTAATGAAAGTACTATGTTTGCTGAACGAGCTAACGTGGAGTTTTTTCTACCTACTATTGAAATGATTTGGATATTAGCATTTTTAGCATAATCTACTAAGTCAAATAACTCAATAGATTCGCCTCCGTTAGACAGTATTATCATTACATCATCATGATGAATCATACCTAAATCTCCATGACTTGCTTCAACTGGATGTATAAAATATGAAGGAGTTCCCGTAGATGAAAGAGTTGAAGAGATTTTTTGTGCTATAATTCCACTTTTACCTATACCACTTACTATTACTCTACCTTTGCTATTTACTATAGTTTGTACTGCAGAGAAAAAAACTTCTCCTATAGTTTTAGCAAGTAGATCTAATGCGTGTGATTCTTTAGTTATAATTTGTTTAGCGATATCAATAAATTTTTCTGATTCCATCATTATTTCCATGCAAAGATGTCAGTGTCATCCCATCCACCTAAATCCAACAACACTCTGTGTGGTATAAATTTAAAACATTCTTCTACTAACTCAGCGCGATGTTCTCTTGTTAGTATAATATTAAGTTTTTCTCTAAGCTGATGCAAATATAGTACGTCCATAGCTGCATATTCTTGCTGCTCATCTGATAAAGTGCTAGCACCCCAATAGGAAGACTGTTGTTGTTTAGAAATTTGTATGCCTATCAATTCTTTACATAAATCTTTTAGACCATGATTTTCTGCGTATGTTCTTGCTATTTTTGATGCTATTTTAGTGCAATAAATGTTTTGGATCATTACGCCAAGATATTTATAAATTATAGCTACATCAAACCTTGCATAATGAAATAATTTTACCGTATTTGGGTTAGATAGTAGTTTTTTTAAATTGGGGGCTTCGTATTTCCCAAATTCAAAATTAATCAAATGAACGTTGCCATTACCATTTGAGATTTGCAATACACATAAGCGGTCACGATCATTTTTTAGCCCTAAAGCTTCTGTATCTATTGCTAAGTCACCTTTAAGTTCAACATCTTTTGGTAAATCGTTTTTATGCTCATGAATATTCATTTAGATTTCCTTTGTTTTTATCAAAAACTTACTTGGTGCCCAGAAGAAGACTCGAACTTCCATGATTTTGCAATCGCTAGCACCTGAAGCTAGTGCGTCTACCAGTTCCGCCATCTGGGCATTTATTATGTGTATTTTACTATTGCCTCTTGCTTAATCTATACCTATATTGATATTGTTTAGTATATTTATAGTATAACTTCAAATATAAAATAATAATGAAAAGAAAAAACACTACGATTACTATATTTGGTGGTTCTGGTTTTATTGGAAGCTACGTAGTTCGCGAATTAGCTAAGACAGGAGCTTATATCAAAATTGCATCTAGATATCCAGACCGTTCATTGTTCCTTAAGACAGCAGGTGATGTTGGTCAAATTTATCTTCAAGCGGTTGATGTTAATGATCCTGACTCGGTGAAAGAAACAATTAGAAATTCTGATGTAGTTATTGATATGGTTGGCATACTATTTGAAAAAGGTAAAAGAACTTTTCAAAAAATGAATAAAGATGTTGCTATTAATATAGCGGAGGCTTGTAAGAAGGAAAAAGTAAAACAATTTATTTATTTTTCTGCCTTAAATGTAAATCATGCGCACCAATCAGAGTACGCTCGCAGTAAATTTCAAGCGGAACAGGGTATAAAGAAAGTACTTCCTAATGCAGTTATTGTAAGGCCGAGTGTAGTTTTTGGAGCAGATGATAATTTTTTCAATTTTTTTGCTAAATTTGTTTCTAGGTTCCATTTTTTACCTTTAATTAATGGTGGTCATACAAAATTTCAACCTGTATATGTTGGTGATATTGCTAAAGCTATCGTAAAAATAATAAAAAATGGTGACTTATATCAAGGTAAAATTTTTGAATTGGCTGGTAAAAATGTTTATTCTTACAAAGAATTAATGAAGTTTTTGCTTAAGACGATTAATAAAAAAGTAACTATGCTTTCAATCCCAAGTTTTATGGCGCATTACATTTCATTTTTTATAGAATTTTTGCCGCAGCCTTTATTAACGCGTGATCAAGTTAAGTTATTAAAATATGATAATGTGGTTCACAAAGAAGACAAATTAATGTATTTAAGTACACTAGATATCGTTCCAAAAAATTTGGAAAAAATAGTACCACTTTATTTAAAATGTTATAAAAAAGCTTGAGGTAGATGAAATGAAAAGATTTTTTGTATTGGCATTTTTTACTATAATGTCTTGTAGTACACAGGAAAAAGCTCAGATTATTTTAAAAGGTGACGCTAACGAGGATAGAGCTTCTATAGATTCTGCTTATCCCAAATCACTTGGATCTTTTAAGCATTATAAGTTGCATGAAGTGTTGTATACTGACACTTTAGCTTCTCTTGCAAAGCGTTATAATGTCTCTCCTCATGATATTATTACTTTAAACAACTTAACCAAGCCTTATTATTTAGAGCCAGGTGAAGTGGTAAGAATACCGGTATATGGAGAGTCAGTGACTGGGCTTCCTTCTATATTAGATAATAGTAGTGTTGCTCATGAGAAAGTTAATTCTAATTTTGATGATGCACCTAATAAAAATACAATCAAGATATTGCCATCCTTACCAAGTGAGCAGCTTCATGATTATGATTACTAACGTACACATATGATTCAAGTTACTTTACCGGATGGCAATATTCGTTCTTATTCTAACCCTATAAGCGGCCTGGAGTTAGCAAAAGATATTAGTACAAGTCTTGCTAAAATAGCTTTAGCAATTGAAGTAGATAATAAGCTTGTAGATCTCTCAACTATTATAGACAAAGACGCTCAAGTAAAGATTATCACGTCTAAGGATTCCGAAGGGCTGGAAATTATTCGTCATGATGCTGCTCATCTTCTTGCTCAAGCAATCAAAAATTTATACCCTAAGACAAAAATAACTATTGGTCCGGTTATTGAAAATGGTTTTTATTATGATGTACTTCCAGAAAAAAATTTGTCAGAAGATGATTTAGAAGAGTTGGAAGCAGAAATGCATCGTATTAGCAATCAGGATTTACGATTTGAGCGTGAAATTTGGGATAGGGCTGAAGCAATTAAATTTTTTAAATCAATTGGAGAAGATTTTAAGGCAGAAATTATTTCTGCTATACCAGGAGATGAGCCTATAAGCCTTTATCGTCAAGGTGATTTTATAGATTTATGTCGTGGTCCGCATGCAATTTCTACTAAGCATGTGAAGCATTTTAAATTAATGAAATTGGCCGGTGCATACTGGCGCGGGGATAGCAACAATGTTATGCTACAACGTATTTATGGTACTGCTTGGCGTTCAAAAGAAGAGCTTGATGCTTATCTTCATATGCTCGAAGAGGCTGAAAAAAGAGATCATAGAAAAATAGGTAAAGAATTAGATCTTTTTCATATTCAGGAAGAAGCACCTGGTATGGTGTTTTGGCATAATAAAGGTTGGACAGTCTTTAGAATTTTAGAGAATTTTATTCGCAATCATATTAAGAAAAATGACTACATAGAAGTTAAGACTCCAATGTTAGTAGATAAGTCATTATGGGAACGTTCAGGCCATTGGGAAAAGTTTAGAGAGCATATGTTTACTTCTGAATCTGAAGAAAAAACTATGGCTTTAAAACCAATGAATTGTCCATGCCATATTGAAATCTTTAAAATTGGCACAAAGAGTTATCGTGATCTACCAATAAGAATGGCTGAATTTGGTAGTTGTCATCGAAATGAATCCTCTGGCTCTCTACATGGCTTATTAAGGGTAAGGGGTTTGACTCAGGACGATGCTCATATTTTTTGCACAGAAGAGCAAATAACTAGTGAAACTGTTGCATTTTGTAATTTGTTGTCAAAAATTTATAACCAACTTGGTTTTAAAGAGTTTGTAGTCAAATTTTCTGATCGTCCTGATGTACGTGCCGGTTCTGATGAGGTGTGGGACAAAGCAGAAGAATCTCTTAAGAACGCGGTTCAAGCTGCTAGTCTCTCTTATATTTTAAATAAAGGTGAAGGCGCATTTTATGGCCCTAAATTAGAATTTGTATTAAAAGATGCAATTGGTAGAGACTGGCAATGTGGCACATTGCAAGTTGATTTTATTTTACCTGAAAGACTTGGTGCTGTTTATGTAGGTAGTGATGGTAATAAACATATACCAGTTATGATACATCGTGCTATTTTAGGCACTTTGGAAAGATTTATCGGGATTCTTATAGAGCAATATGAGGGTAAGTTTCCTTTGTGGTTAGCGCCAGATCAAATTTCTATTTTAACTATTACATCTGATGCAGATGACTATGCAAAGCAAGTTAAAATAGAATTAGATAATGCAGGGTATAGAACAGTACTTGACATTTCTAATGAAAAAATCAATTATAAGATTAGGCATCACTCGTTACAAAAAGTGCCGTTCATTTTAGCTATTGGGAAGCAAGAAGTGGAAAATAAAACTGTTTCTGTGCGTAGGTTAGGATCAAATAATCAAGAGAGCTTAACTTTAACGCAATTGTTACATGAGTTAGATGATAAAAATAAATATTAAAGGAGTTAAACATAGTTAATTTACCTCGCAGTAGTAGTTTACCTAAGTCAAATAAAGAAATCTTTGCAAAACAAGTTCGATTAATTGATCAAAATAGCGAAATGATTGGTGTAGTGGATATCGCTACTGCACTACAATATGCAGAAAAAGCTGGCCTTGATCTTGTTGAGATTGCTCCACAATCTGAGCCACCCGTATGTAAGATTTTAGATTTTGGTAAGTTCAAATATGAGATTAAGAAAAAGTCTAGTAATGCTAAAAAGAAACAAAAAGTGGTGGTTATCAAAGAAATAAAGTTACGTTTAACTATAGGCGAGCATGATCTACAAGTGAAACTCAAGCATATACGTAGTTTCATTGAAGATGGTGATAAAGTTAAAGTTTCTCTTAAGTTTCGTGGTCGTGAAATTACTCATAATGAGCTTGGTTTAGCTTTAATACGTAGGGTTCAAACTGAATTAGAAGATATAGCTAGAGCTGAGACTGACCCAAGAATAGAGGGCTCTCAAGTTGTAATGTCGCTCGTTCCAAGATAAGCTAATAATTAAATTTTGCAAATAGAGTTGAGACTTATACAAGCGTAGAAGGTTCTCAGGCTATAATATCTTTATATTACTTAGTTTACATCAAATCTATAAAAGTTAGAATTAAGATTGATAAGGAGGATATAAAGCATTTAAATTGTAATTTCTTTCGTTTCAAAGTAGTTAAGTAATCAAATTTTACAACTTTTAGTTACAAATATTTTGACACGCTTTTGCTAAGCCAATAAAATCAATTTTACATCGAGGTGATGTGAATTAATTTTAGTTTAGTTAGGAGAAAATTATGTTAAAAAAAGTAAATATGTGGCTTTCTGTAGCAAGCCTAATAAGCACAGCTGCGTTAGCAGAAGCATCGACTAAACAAAAATCATGGGTTAGTGAGGACTCTACTTTTAAAGTAAGAGGCGGTTATTTGGCTATGGATAGTAAAGCAAAGTCTGGTGAATTCTTAATTACAAATATTTCAGGAGGAGGAGTTTTTCCAAATATTAATTCTTTAAATGTTAGTAGTGATTTAACTAATTATGATAATGGCTATATTGCTGAGTTGGCATTAAATCGTTTCATTACTGAAAATTTTGCGATAGAAGCTTCAGTAGGATTTGGAACTTCTAAATTTAGTATTCCGGCATTATCATTATTAATTCCGCCTAAAAGAATTTCTATCATTCCTGTTTCTCTGTTAGCTCAATACTATCTATTTGATAAAAATAATGAAAAATATCATGGTCTAAGGCCTTATTTTGGTTTTGGTTATCAATATCAGTTTATTAATAATTCGACTTTTTCACCAGTTGGAGATGTGCTAAATTTAAAAACTACTAATGGTGGTGCTTTCATTGGGCAATTTGGTGTCGATATACCATATAATAAACACTTGGGCTTTAACATTGACATTAAACACGCGTTTAATGCTAGACATAATATAAAAGTTTTGAGTGGTTTTTCTGATATTACTTCTTTTACTCTTAAACAAAATATTAGTATGACATCAATAATGGCTGGTATTACATTTGCATTTTAATTAATTATTTTCGCTTTTTTCAATATTTTAGGACTGTGATAAAAAAGTCACAGTCCTAAGTAAATATGTTAATTTTGGTCGAAAAACGATTTACAAATGCAATTTTTTGTAATAAATTGACAGGCAACGCATCAAGGGGGTGTGTTAAATAGTTTAATTTAATTAATGAGAAATCTTATGTTAAAAAAAGCAAGTATAGCATTAGTGTTAGCTAGTTTAGTAAGCACAACTGCATTAG
>CAZEVK010000006.1:0-54453 GCA_964515755.1 uncultured Rickettsia sp.
GCCCGAAGAGTTAAATTTTCCTGCCAACCCTAAAACTGACGATCACCGTTGTCATGGCAATTCTTAATGCTCAAGATATAGATAAACAAAAACTTCTTGAAATGAAAGTAAGAAGAAAAAATAACGATCATACAGAAAAGCACACTCCCCTACATATGGCTATAGAAATAAATCAATCAGAGATTGTAAAAGAAATTCTTAAAACTCAAGGTGTAAATATGCAAAAGTTGCTTGAAATGAAGGATAAATATAGCAATATGCCATTGCATATGGCTATATTAACAAATCAACCAAAGGTTGTAAAAGCAATTCTTAAAACTCCAGGTATAGATAAACAAAAGTTACTTGAATCAAAGAATATACATGGCAGCACTCCATTGCATATGGCTATGCGAAGCAATCAACCAGAGTTAATAAAAGCAATTCTTGAAACCAATGGCATAGATAGACAAAAACTGTTTGGAATAGAGGATAATAATAACAGCACTCCCTTATATTTCATCCTTAAACATAATAAACTAGAGTTATTAAAAGAAATAACTTAACGAATCCAAAGATAATCCTGATTTATTAAGAAAGATGCTAAGCGAAAGTTATCATGGTAAACATACTGTAGCCTTTTTAAAACCTGAAGATCTTAAAGAATTTTTTAATATAAAATTTTCTAGAGAATTGGGAGATCATAATAGTGCTGAAAGAACCGAGAGAAAAACTGAGGTATTAAAAATGGTATATGACCATTTGTCAACTTATGGTGCTAATTCTTGGAGTGGCTCAGCTGCCAGAATTTATAATAAAGTAGATGCATTACTTCACAGTCAGGATCCCGATGGCAATAAAGATAACATAGTGGTGCAAAAAGAAGTTGATAGAGTTCTTAACCAAATTATAAATCTACAACCTCAACTGCTGCAGACTTCTCAAGTAAGACGTGTTTCTCAACAAAGAGGAGAAGTAGCTAGATAAAGGTCCGTATGTGTTTATTATACTAACTAACACGCAAAAAAAGGAATCCAGTCTAGAAGCTTGAGTTAAGATATCTGTTCAAATCCTTTACCTTGCGTATATATAATATGTCATCATCACAAGGAGAATTTACGATTTAGATTTAAAGTTATAATAAGAAATTAACTTTCGTATCTAACTGCATAGTTATTGAATTTGGTGAGATGGCTGTCAAATTGTAGCTTGATGCTTCCAACCGGACCATTACGATGTTTAGAAACAATGATTTCAGTAACGTTACCCACTGAATCCATATCATTTTGCCATTTGTTATATTCTTCTGTACCTTCTTTTGGTTTTTTTCGCATTAAGTAATATTCTTCACGATAGATAAACATAACAATATCAGCGTCTTGCTCAATACTTCCAGATTCACGTAAATCTGACAGCAAAGGTCTTTTATCTTCACGCTGCTCTACTGCACGAGATAGCTGAGACAAAGCAACAACGGGAATATTTAGTTCTTTAGCAATAGCTTTTAACCCTTGAGTAATTTCAGAAATTTCTTGAACCCGATTTTGATCACGATTTGAAGAAAGAGATGATCTAACTAATTGTAAGTAATCGATAAATAAAATAGAACAATTATGCTTACGTTTTAGTCTTCTAGCTCTGGTACGTAAAGCTGAAATGGTTAAAGATGGCGTATCATCAATAAAGAATGGTAGGCTCTGTAAATCTTTAGCAGCTTGCACAATACCAACAAATTCATCTTCATCAACATGCCCAGTCCGAAGTTTTACAGTGCTAGCCCCAGATAACATTGAAATCATACGACTTGCTAATTGTTCTGATGACATTTCTAAAGAGAAAAAACCAACTGCTCCAGGTTTTTTATTAGCATATTCTTCCGGATGAGCTTTTTTTTGTTTTTCAAAATTTTTTACTAAAACTTTACAGCAATTAAGAGCCATATTTACTGCCATAGCAGTTTTACCCATCGAAGGTCTACCAGCTAAAATTAATAAATCCGAAGATTGTAACCCACCTAAGAGCTCATCCAAATCAACAAAATCTGTAGAAATGCCTGAAACTTTACCTTTATTTTGAAATGCTAATTGAGCTTTATTAATTGCTTCAGTAAGCGGATGTTTGATTTGTAAAAAGCCTTTATTTTGCTCCAGATCATTAACTGCCAAATCATATAATTTCTGTTCGGCTACTTCAATTTGATCATGGGCTGTAAGTTCGATTTCTTTATTAAAAGCATCATTAAAGATATCTTCACCAATTTCTATTAAATTTCGACGTATAGCAAGTTCGTATATAGCCTTACCATAATCAGTTATATTGATGATAGTAGTAGCTAAAGCAGCTAAATCAGCAAGATAAGTAGCACCGCCCTTCTCTTTCAAAGCTTCGTCTTTATCAAAGTAATTCTTTAAAGTAATGTGATTTGCAACAATTCCTTTGTCCATAAACAATAAGACCGTATCGTAAATACGCTGATGAACCGGCTCATAGAAATGATCCGAGGTCAAAAAATCACTAACTTTATGTATTGATTCATTATTAGTTAGCACCGCACCAAGAAGCATTTGTTCCGCCATAATATTTTGCGGAATAGTCCTGATAAGCTTGTTTTGAAAGTTATCTTCTTTTGCTATCACTATAAATATGTTATTTGAATTGTTAGAATAAAGCGATTATAGTATTTTTAGCAATAGACTTTCAAGTAATTTATTATGAAATTGATTAATTTTATTAAAGCACACGGCCTTGGTAATGATTTTGTCATTATAGACAATTTTGACCATAATATTAATTTGTCTAATATTAATATTAGAGCTATGTGTGATCGAAAATTCGGTATTGGTTGTGATCAGCTAATTCTAGTTGAAAATTCTACTATTGCTGATTGCAAGATGACTATTTTTAATTCTGATGGCAGTAAAGCTGAAGCTTGTGGAAATGCAAGTAGATGTGTCGCATTAATTCAAATGAATGCAAAATCAGTAAATGATTTAAAAATTGAGATTAATGGTAATGTTTTCGAAGCCCGTCTTAGCGGCCAAGATGTGACAGTAAATATGGGTAAAGCTGATTTTAATTGGCAAAATATTCCTTTAAGTAAACCTTTAGAAGATATAGCTTGGGATTATTTCTTTCCTTTATCAGACCCTATTGTCGTAAATGTAGGAAACCCACATGTAATTTTTTTGGTTGACGATTTTGAAGAATTTGACCTTAAGGAAATTGGACCAAAGATTGAACATGACCAATTATTCCCAAAGCGAGTAAATGTTACTTTGGCAAAAATTATTGATCAGGATAATATTCAAGTAAAAGTCTGGGAAAGAGGTGCTGGGGCAACATTTGCTTGCGGTACTGCAGCTTGCGCAACTGCTGCCGCTGCTTTTCACAAAAAGCTTGTAAGTCAGAAAGTTAATATCTTATTTAAAGATAGATCTTTAATCATAAATTTGCTAAAAGATAATGTTATTGAAATGACCGGTGAAGCTAAAATAATTTTTTCCGGCGAATATTATTTAACAGAAAAATGACTCAAGAAATTATTACATTTGGTTGCCGATTAAACTCATATGAAAGCGAAGTAATTAAAGGTGCTTTGGAAAAAGCTCAGATAGAAAATGTTATGGTATTTAATACCTGTGCTGTTACTAAAGAAGCTGAAAGGCAAGCAATGCAGGCTATTCGCAAAGCAAGGCGAAATTTTCCTGATAAGAAAATTATCGTTACGGGTTGTGCAGCGCAAATCAACCCCAGTAAATATGCTGCCATGACAGAAGTAGATCAAGTTCTGGGTAATCAAGAAAAGTTAGAATCGCATAGCTATCTGTCAATTACTAATGGTGAAAAGGTTAAGGTCAATGATATAATGTCAGTTACAGATACTGCTATGCATATGATTAGCAGTTTTCACGGACAAGCACGTGCCTTTATTCAGGTTCAAAATGGCTGTAATCATCGTTGTACATTTTGCACTATACCCTTTGGTAGAGGCAACAGTAGAAGCGTAGCAATTGGTGAAGTTGTGGAGCAAGTAAAAGTTTTAGTTGCTAGCAATTATAAAGAAGTAGTGTTAACTGGAGTGGATATTACTGATTATGGTTTAGATTTGCCAGGTAAACCAACATTTGGACAAATGATTAAAAGATTACTAAATTTAGTTCCTGATTTACCAAGACTACGACTCTCATCTATTGATGTAGCAGAAATTGATAATGATCTGATGGATTTGATTATAAACGAACCAAGACTAATGCCGCATCTTCACATTAGTTTGCAATCAGGCGATAATATGATTCTTAAGCGTATGAAAAGAAGACATACTCGCGAAAAGGTGATTGAGTTTTGCAAATTAGTACGTTCTAAAAGACCAGATGTAGCATTCGGGGCTGATATAATTGCCGGATTTCCAACTGAAACTGATGATATGTTTGAAAATACATTAAAACTAATCAAAGAAGCCGGGATTCAATATGCGCATATATTTACTTATTCAGAACGCGATGATACTCCTGCTGCACGCATGCCACAAGTAGATTTATCAATACGCAAAAAACGTGCAAAATTACTGAGGGAGGCCGGACAAAAAGAATTGGCTAATTTCATTGAAATCAATTTAAATCGAACTCATCAAGTAATTATTGAACAAAATAATTATGGTCATACCGAGAATTTCTTAAAATTACAATTTGATCAGAATCTACAACCTGGATCTTTAGTAACAGCTAAAATTACTGGCTATAATAATGATATTTTAACTGCAATTAAGGTAGATTAATCAATGAGTTGGTTACAAAAATTAAAGCAAGGTCTTAGCAAAACATCAAGCAAAATTAGTGAGAGTTTGGTAACAGTTTTTGTTAAGAAAAAACTTGATCAAGAAACTTTGGATGAACTAGAAGAATTACTAATTTCTTCTGACCTAGGTGTACATACTAGCCATCATATCATCACCAAGCTTGCTAAACATAAGTTTGATCAAGAAGTTACAATAGATGAAATTAAAAGCGACCTAGCACAAATTTTGGCTGAGATACTTCAACCAGCTAACAAATCAATAAATATTACTACTAAACCACATGTTATTTTAGTATGTGGAGTTAACGGTAATGGTAAAACCACAACTATTGGTAAATTAGCAGCAAAATTTGCTAAAGATAGACATCGTATCACTATAGCAGCATGCGATACTTTCCGTGCAGCAGCAATCGGTCAATTAAAAGTTTGGTCAGATAGAGCAAAAGCTGAGTTTATTTCTGGACCAGAAAATTCTGACCCAGCAAGCATTGCTTTCAAGGCTATAGATGCTGCTAAAGAAAATAATAGCGATATAGTCTTAATTGATACAGCCGGCAGACTGCATAATAAAACCAATTTGATGGAAGAATTATCTAAAATTGTTCGAATTATCAAAAAACAAGATCCTGATGCGCCACATGAGACAATTTTAGTTATTGATGCAACAACAGGACAAAACGCTATCTCTCAACTAGAAACATTCCATAAGTTTATTAATATCACAGGAATAATTATCACAAAATTAGATGGAACTGCTAAAGCCGGTATAGTTGTTTCTTTAGTACAAAAGTTCAAAATTCCCATTTATGCGATTGGCGTAGGCGAGCATTTAGATGACCTAAACGAGTTCAACCCTGAAGATTTCTCTAGAGGATTGCTAGGGTTATAAAAACTTTATTTTATAAAAACCAAAAAACTACACATCAAGGTTAACAACTTTCTTCGCATTAGATTGAATAAAGTCACGCCGAGGTTCAACTACGTTACCCATAAGAGTTGAGAAAATTTCCTCTGCAGAGTCTAAGTCTTCAATACGAACTTTAAGCAAAGTTCGTCTCTCAGGATCGAGAGTTGTATCCCATAACTGATCAGCATTCATTTCACCCAAACCTTTAAAACGCTGTAAAGCACAACCTTTTTTACCAAGTTCTAGAACATAAGTAAGAAGTTCTGATGGATAGCTCATCGCATGGCGTTGAGTTTTATATTCAATGTTACAACCTTTTACAAAATATGGAGCCAGCTCTATGCCATATTCATTTAAACGTTTAAGTTCTGGAAGTTGTAAGAACGGACGATCAAATGTGAATTGACTGCTAATGCCTCTAAAATGTTTAGTGAAAATAATTTTTTCACCATCAACTAACTCGTAACTCCATCTGATATTATTATCATCACGAATATCTGAATTGAAAATGGCAATGATTTTACCAAGTAATTCTTCCAACGCAGGTGTTGAGTTTAAGCTTTGCTCATTACATAAACCATTTAAGGCACATAATTCCATAAGATGTGCAGGCACTCTGTTACTTAAGCTTTCTAGCAGATTATTGTAATTAGAGAGTCTTTTGACGAATGTTTTGAGTTCATCGCCAGCAAGAGTTTTATTATTGCTTAAATGAACTACCATCTCCCCGGTTGCTTCAGTTATCAGATAGTCATGAAGTAAACTATCGTCTTTTAGATAAGTTTCACTATTACCACGTTTGATTTTATAAAGCGGTGGTTGAGCAATATATAAGTAGCCTTTTTCGATAATCTCTTTCATTTGACGATAGAAGAAAGTTAGTAATAAGGTTCTAATATGCGCACCGTCAACATCAGCATCTGTCATAATGATGATTTTATGATAACGAATTTTATTTGAATCAAAATCATCCTGGCCAATACCGCAACCAAGAGCAGTAATCAATGTACCGATTTGGTCTGAACCAAGCATTTTATCAAATCTTGCACGTTCAACGTTAAGAATTTTTCCACGTAATGGTAAAATTGCTTGGAATAATCTACTTCTTCCTTGTTTAGCATTACCACCAGCCGAATCTCCTTCAACTATGAATAATTCTGATTTCGCTGGATCACGTTCCTGACAATCTGCAAGTTTACCTGGTAAATTAGCAACATCTAATACACCTTTACGTCTGGTAAGTTCACGTGCTTTTCTTGCAGCTTCACGAGCATTAGCTGCTTCCATGATTTTAGAAATAATAGTTTTAGCTTCGTTTGGATGCTCTTCAAACCATTTATCTAAAGTTTCGCCAGCAACTGCTTCAACAACAGTACGAACCTCAGAACTAACAAGCTTGTCTTTAGTTTGTGATGAAAATTTAGGATCCGGAACTTTTACTGATAAAACACAGCTTAACCCCTCACGAGCATCTTCTCCAGTAAGTGTAATTTTATTCTTCTTAGCTAGACTATTATTTTCAGCATATTTATTAATTGTTCTGGTTAGGGCACTTTTGAAACCAATTAAGTGAGTCCCTCCATCGCGTTGTCTTATATTATTAGTAAAGCACAAAATATTTTCATGATAGCTGTCATTCCATTGCATAGCTACTTCAACAGTCATACCATCTTGCTCACCTCTGACAACGATTGGAGCATGAACTGCAACTTTGCTACGATCAATATATCTAACATATTCCTCGATTCCACCTTCATAGAAAAATTCAGTTTTGTGAGACTCAGCACTTTTTAAATCTTCAAGAACGATTCTCACTCCAGAATTTAAAAAAGCAAGTTCTCGTAAGCGATGCTCAATTGTAGCATAGCTAAAGTCAATAGTACTGAAAGTTTCTTTGGACGGATAGAACACAACTCGAGTTCCTTTTCCACCATTAGCGTCACCAACGACTTTTAATGGAGCGGTAACTACACCATGTTCAAATCTAATAAAATGTTCTTTGCCTTCACGCCAAATAGTTAGTTCTAACCACTCAGATAACGCATTTACTACTGAAACACCAACACCGTGCAAACCACCAGAAACTTTATATGAATTTTGATCAAATTTACCACCAGCATGAAGTTGTGTCATAATAACTTCAGCGGCAGAAACACCCTCTTCTTCATGGATATCAACTGGAATACCACGTCCGTTATCTTCAACAGTAACAGAACCATCAGCATTTAAAGCAACATAGATTTTATCACAATGACCAGCAAGAGCTTCATCAATAGCATTATCAACAACTTCATAAACCATATGATGTAAACCTGAACCATCATCAGTATCACCAATATACATCCCAGGTCTTTTACGAACTGCGTCTAAGCCTTTCAAGACTTTAATTGAATCTGCACTATAACTTGCTTCTGCTTCTAATCCTTTATTTTCCATAATTCACCTAATTTTTACTAAACACTTATCAAGTGTGAGTTTTCTATTTTAAAAAACTGACTATCATTTTTTATTGGTATAAAAGTTTCACTTTCTGTTCCAGTAATCCAAGCTTGAGCTTTGGTATCTTTTATTATCTGGCACAAAGTATCGCGTCTACTTTCATCTAAATGCGCTAGCACTTCATCTAATAAAAGAATCGGTGTTTGAGCTCTCCATTTAATTTGAGCAAAAACCTCTGCTAAAAAAATAGATAATAGCAGTGATTTCTGTTCACCAGTAGAACATTTATCAGCTTGTAAATTCTTATTTTTGTAATATACAAGTAAATCTGACTTATGTATACCAACATTTGTACGTCCTGTAGCTGCATCTAAACTACGATTTTTTTGCAAAATCTCTCTAAATTCATCCTCTAATTGTACAGCCGGTACTTTATGCATCCTAGACTCTACTTCGCCCGTTACTAACATTCTTGCTTTAGGAAAAGGATGGTTAATCTCATCCATAATTTCTTCAATATATTCAACAGCCTGTACCCTACTTGCAGCAATGGGTATAGCTAATTCCGCCATATTATTTTCTAACGCACTTAGCCAATTTATATCATAGTTTTTTTCCTTTAACAACCTTGCTCTTTCTTTCATTGAATGCTCGTATGCCATTAAATGCTTTGTATGGCTAGGTTCAAAATTCTGAACAATTCGATCAAGAAAATTTCGTCGAGCTGATGTGCCACTAATAAATAACTGATCCATCTGCGGTGTAATCCAGGAAATAGTAAGAAGTTTTGTAAGCTCAGCTTGGGCTTTAATACTTTGATCATTGACTTTAACGTAGCGCTTGTTTTTACCATCCTTGATAGCTTCAGGATCTAGCCAAGTTTCAATTCGCTCATGACCATAAAAACCAGCTATTTCGGATTCTACATACCAACAACTATTTACTGCCCCCTCATTGTTAATATCTGATAATTTACACCCTCTGATCCCTTTACCAGGAGAGAGTAGTGAAATTGCTTCAAGAATATTAGTTTTACCTGAGCCATTTTTTCCAGTAATAACAATAATATTATGCTGATTCGGTAGTTTAAGATCTAGAGTTAAGTAATTGCGAAAATTATTTAATTTTAATTTTTTAACCTTAGTCACAACAATTTCTTCTTGCTTACTTCTTTTATCTATAGCCATAACTCTCTGTAGAAAATTATGATAAAATTATTTTTAAAAGTTTGTTCCCACATATATGAAAATGATGACAGAGATAATGTATATAACAAGAAAATACCACAAAATTACAATAATAAATACAAGAAATTTTTTACATAAAAGTTACTCACCTAAGTTTATCTAGCGATAAAATTATTGAAGACACGTGTTAGTAAATAAAATCTTAGATTAGCGGATATCACATTTTTTTATTTTTAAGTAGATCATGCGTTAGTAATTCATGTTAGTTTATGTAAAAAATAATAACATTAACTATTATTTAATAATTAATGTTTATTATTATAATTAGTAGTAACTAGTCACCTAGTATAGCGCTAAATTTAAGGGAGGAATAAAATGAGAATTGACGAAATTTTACAACAATCTTCGATGCCAATATGCAGCCCATCTTACCCAAAAGGCCCTTATAGGTTTATAAATAGAGAATATTTTGTAATTACATACGAAACAGACCCTGAGGCCATAAGAGCAGCAGTACCTGAACCATTAGAACCAGATGGCTCTAATACGGTATCTTACGAATTTTTAGCTATGCCAGATAGTAGTTTTGGAGACTATCATGAAAGCGGACTAGTTATACCTTGTATATATAAAGGAGAAAAAGTTAATTTTACTGCTGAAATGTATCTTGATTGTGAATCTCCTATAGCTGGTGGTAGAGAAATATGGGGATTTCCTAAAAAACTCGCTAAACCATCATTAGAAATTAAAGGTGCTACTTTAGTAGGAAAGCTTGAAATGTCAGATCAATTAGTAGCGTTTGGTACTATGGGATATAAGAATTATAATTTAATTACTAATTCTGATGGTAGCAAAAGCGAAAATATTGAAAAAATTGTAAAGCTATTAAGCAAAACTCAAGTAAATCTAAAATTAATACCTGATATTGATGGCTCATTGGCTATAGCTCAACTAGTAGCGTTTAATTGTGAAGACATCGAGATTAAAGGAGCGTGGCAAAGTCCGGCTAAATTACATTTAGTTCCGCATAGAGGTGCTCCAGTTGCAGATTTGCCAGTTAAAAAAGTAATAAGAGGTTTACACGTTATAGCAGACCTTACTCTTGCATACGGGAGAGTCATGTATGATTATTTAGAGAAGAAAAAATAATTATATAGCCCTTTCAAAATTGGCTATTAAAACCTCTTCCGTAAAATAATTACTTATATAGATTATAAGATAGATAATGTATTAGATTTAAGAAAATACTCGACCCCATAGGATCGAGTATTTTACTTAAATAATTTTAATATTCTTTAGTTTGCTTTTTCCATTACAACTGTAATATGAGAAGGATATTTATGCATTGATCCACTCATTGCATCAACTATGAATCCTGGCCAGAATAAAATATTAACCATGGTCACAGCATTAAAGCTTTCACCAGCACCAAAAGTTTTTTGTACATAACCTTTTTTTGTACAATTTGGCGTAATAATCCCCGCTCCTTTTGGAACTAATACAGAACCAGGATTACCATAAATAGCGTATATTACACCTTTACCATCTGTAAGAGTACAAGAAGTATCCTTTAGTAACCTATTATTATTAGCATCAATAGCTTGAACATGAATATTTTGTGTACTACCGGTAAATACTGTTGCACACCCAGCTAATGCTAACATAGGGAGTACTTTTAATAATTTAATAAACATTAATATTTCTCCTATAAAAATTATAACTGCTTCATGCTATGCGATTTGTATAATTATGTCAATTTAACTTTGTAATTTAAAACCAGTAGCCACCAGATAGATTTCTGCTGAATCAGCTCTACTAGACTTTGGCTTAAAATTTTTTACATTTTTAAAATGCTGCTTAATTTGCATCAATAGTTTATGATCGCCACCACCACGTAAAAGCTTAGCTACAAATACTCCATTTTCTGCTAATACACTTTTGGCAAACTCGAACGCCAATTCACATAACATAATAATACGCATATGGTCAACTTGAGGATTACCACAAGCATTAGCAGCCATATCAGTTAACACTGCATCAGCTTTTCCACCAATAAATTCCATAACTTTTTCCGGTGCATCATCATGAGTAAAATCTAATTGCATGAATTTAACACCAGGAATTGATTGCATTTCAAGAATATCAAAAGCAAATATTTTTCCGTTTTTTGTACGATTTAGTGCCACTTGACTCCAACCACCTGGAGCAGCACCAAGATCAAGTACTTTCATACCCTTTTTAAAAATTTTAAACTTATCATCAATTTCAATAATTTTATAAGCAGCACGTGAACGATAGCCATCAATTTTAGCTTGTTGAACATACGGATCATTTAATTGACGCTTTAACCACAAGGTAGACGCTTGCTTACGCTTCTTAGCAGTTTTTACTTTAACAGTGATTATACGATTAGTTAATTTCATTTGATTAGTTTTAAGCCAATTATTCCAACTAAAATACAACCAATAAATATAAATTTTAAAATACTAGTTGATTCGCCAAATAAAATAATACCAAGAACACAAGTACCAACTATGCCGATTCCGGTCCAAATAGCATAAGCAGTACCTAATGGAATGTCTTTCATTGCTAATGATAGGAAATATAGACTGAAAATCATAGAAATTACTGTTAATGAAGTTGGCATTAACTTTGTGAAATTGTTAGTATATTTCATTCCTACTGCCCAGCCAATTTCTAGCATCCCAGCTAAAATCAAAAAAATAAACGCCATAATATTCTCTAAAATAAATCTTGTAATTGTTTTACGTGACTAATTTGTGTTACCTGTAATCGCGGAATATTAGGAATATTAGTTCCTTCAGGAACAATTACGTGATTAAAACCTAATTTTGTTGCTTCTTTTATTCTGGAATCTGAGCGACTAACTTTTCTAACCTCACCAGATAAACCTATTTCTCCAAAAACAATAGAATTATTTATAATCGGTTTATTTTTCGTTGCGGAAATAAGCGCGCACATTACTGCTAAATCTGCTGCCGGTTCAGTGATTTTTAATCCACCAACCACATTGAGATATACTTCAAAAGCACTTAAAACCAGACCGTATCTTACACCCAAAACCGCAATGATCATCGATAAACGATTTAAATCCCAACCAACTACCGCCCTCCTAGGCGCTATCATCTGTGAAGGTGCTACTAATGCCTGTACTTCAACTAAGATTGGCCTGGTTCCTTCTACTCCTGCAAAAACAGTAACGCCACTTGTATTACCACGACGCTCGCCCAAGAATAATAGTGAAGGGTTTGCCACTTCTTTTAAACCGGTATCGCACATCTCAAATACACCAATTTCATTGACGCTACCATAGCGATTTTTAACTGCTCTTAAAATTCTAAAATTATTTTCACGCTCACCTTCAAAATAAAGCACCGTATCAACCATATGTTCTAAAATCTTTGGACCAGCAAGCTGCCCCTCTTTAGTAACATGACCCACTAAAATCAAAATAATGTTATGCTGCTTTGCAAGATTAATTAATTCATGCGTAGCTGCTTTTACTTGGGATACAGTACCTGGCGCTGAACCGATATCCGGCGAAAACATCGTTTGGATTGAATCAACCACTAATAAGTCAAATTTGGGCGATGTAGCAGTAATAGTAGTAATAATTTCGTTGATATTAGTTGCGGATAATAAGCTAACCGGAGCCGAAACTAAATTCATACGCTGCGCACGTAAACGAATTTGTTCTAATGATTCTTCACCCGTAACATAAGCGCAATTAACACCATCTTGAGATAAAATTCCAGCAAGTTGTAATAGTAACGTAGATTTACCAATTCCAGGATCACCACCAATTAAA
This sequence comes from uncultured Rickettsia sp., assembly GCA_964515755.1. Classification (GTDB taxonomy): domain Bacteria; phylum Pseudomonadota; class Alphaproteobacteria; order Rickettsiales; family JABSSG01; genus JAGVLN01. Next base: position 13,136 of record CAZEVK010000006.1, read on the forward strand.
ACTGCTGAGCCACAAACTAAACCACCTCCTAAAACACGATTTAATTCTTCAATGTTTGAATCAATGCGTGACTGAACTTCTTGTGTATCTGATAATTTAGCAAAATTAGCTATTATGGTTGTTTCGCTGCTAGTATAACTAAATGATTTGCTAAGAGTTTCCAGTTGTATAGTATCCCAAGCATTACATTCAGAGCACTTCCCTGACCATTTGCCAAATACTGCGCCACACTCCTGGCAAACATATACTGAATCTTTTTTTGCCATTTTATTTATTTTAATTATACGTCGACTTTAATTGGGCCTGTAATTCTACCATTAATGAATTGCTCAAATATAGGATTATCAGATTTATCCATATCCTTTACATCACTAACCCAAATAATTTCACCTTGATAAAGCATTGCCACTCGATTAGCAATTATTCTAGCACTATGAATATCATGAGTAATTGTTATAGTAGTAGCACCAATTTCTTCTCGAACTTTAACAATCAAATCATTAATTACATTGGCCATAATTGGATCTAAGCCAGTTGTAGGTTCGTCAAAAAATACTACTTCTGGGTTAGTTGCTATGGCTCTAGCTAAAGCCACACGTTTTTGCATACCACCAGATAGCTCTGACGGAAATAAAAATAAAACTTCTTCGTTTAATCCGACGGAACGTAACTTAGACAATGCTACATCTTTTGCCTCAGCAACTGACATTTTCTTTCCATGCAACAATGCAAATGCAACATTTTCCCATACACGTAAACTATCAAATAGCGCTCCACCTTGAAAAAGGAAGCCAAATCTACTCATGATGTGATTACGAGCAGTAGTAGATAAATCAGAAATCGGCTCTCCATCCAACTTTATTATACCAGCATCCGCTTTTAGCAGACCAATTATTGTTTTAATTAAAACTGACTTACCAGAGCCAGATCCACCAAAAACAACTAAAGATTCATTCTGATCAACTTTTAAATTTAAATTATTAAGAATAACCTTTTTACCAAAAGATTTATATAATCCCTCAACTAAAATTTTTGGCTTAGAAAGATCAATTTTTTTAGCACCTACATCCTTATTGATAAAGTTAGAAAGAACTTTAGCCTTAATAGATTGGTCTTTTTTTTCTGCTTTTTTGACTGTATTTTTTTTTATCATTTTGAGAAAAACATTTCTGTGGTTAAATAATTCAAAATTAAAATAAAGACTGAAGCAACTACTACCGCATTAGTTGTTGCTGCACCTACCCCTTCTGCACCTTTGCCTGCTTTATATCCATTGTAACAACCTGCAAGCGCAATAATTAAACCGAAGACAGCTGCTTTAACTAGACCAGAAAACACATCCATGAATTCTAAATAATGTATAGTATTTTTCAAATAAATAGCCTTATTAAAGCCCAACTTCTCAGTGGCAACTATATAACCACCCATAATACCTATAATGTCTGCTATTAACACGAGACATGGTAAAGTAATGACACAAGCAATAACTCTAGGAGTTACCAAATATTTAATCGGATTAACTGCTAAAGTTGAAAGTGCATCAATCTGTTCTGTTACTTTCATTGTTGCAATCTCTGCTGCCATAGCTGCACCAACTCTCCCAGCAACCATTAATCCTGCTAAAACAGGACCAAGCTCTCTAGTAATAGAAAGAACTACAACTGTTGGAATAGAACCTTCTGCTGAAAAACGAGAAAAACCAACATAACTTTGCAATACTAATACTGCACCTGTAAAAATTGCAGTCAGTCCAACTACAGGCAATGAAAAAAAGCCAACTACAATAAGGTTATTTTTAACCTCTTTTAAATAAAGAGGAGCAAAAAATATACCAACTATTGCACTAAAACTGAAAATTACTGAACTACCAAGTATAGCTAAAAAATTTAACGCGTACCTACCAATCGAACTTACATATTCCATCTTTAACCTAAATAACTTGCTATAGTTTCGTGATCATACCAGATATCTGAACAAGGTAAAACCAATTTTTTAATATTATATGCAGAGATAGAATGTTCCTATCTCTAATTTATTCACCAGTAGAATCACTAGGTTTAGAGATTGTACGATGTAATTTATCAATTGCACTTTCATCTCTCGAACTAGGCTTAGTATCTGCCTTACCCAAATCACTCCTATCAGGCGCTGATGATTCAGCAGTTGTGTCAGTTGAAGCCACAGACTCTGCACCCGAACGCGAAGTAGATGAACCTACGTTATTAGTAGAAGGTGCTGTAGCTTCCATGGCAGATGTAGCATTTGGAAGCGTAGCAGCAGCAACACGAGCAGAATCAACAGCAGACGCAGCATTCGGAAGTGCACCAGCAGCAACACGAGCAGAATCAACAGCAGACGCAGCATCTTGTAGTGAAGGAGCCTGTAAGGCTGAAGAAGATGAACGTAAATCAGCATTAAAACCAAGAGATGATTGACTTTCTGGGCCTCTAGGAGCAGTAGAGGTTACTGAAATTCCGTCAGCGGAACCTGATCTGCTTGAATCAGATGGTGGTGGTGCAGAATTATTTGCTGCTTCAAGATCAGCTGGTGCTGAAGCCGCCACCGCGCCACCCTGACCTCCTTCATTTGCTCCAGTAGGCGGTGCAGCCCTGGCCGACTTTTTACTACCAAAAGCTGCTGATGCACCTTCAGCTAATGCTCTTCTAGTTATTGATTTTGTTGCTGTAAAGGCTTTACTCATCAAATTTTGAAGATCTTTAGGTGTAGCCATAACACTATCGCTCATATTCATTCCGCCAGTTACATCAGCAGCAAGAGCACCCAACATCATTACAAATGATTGAAATATAAATAAAAGCAATGCGATGGTCATTAAATTACCCATAAAACCTAAGCTAGGTAAACTTGGCTGATAAAATGTATAAAATCCTATATGCATTAGACCACCTAAATCAGATTGCTGAAGCTGTGAAACAAAATAACCAAAACTACTTTTACATTGGTCATTAGGGTTATCAAATACAGCATAATAATATCCAGTAGTAGTTGGACCATCCATTGTAAAAGTACATCCTTTATACATCTGATTATCTAGTGTAACAATAATTAACGCTAAACCTGCAATTACCACAGCGGGTTGTAATATATATGACATAAGTAGCTTAAACCAATTGTCAAAATATTGCTTAGTAAAGGTAAACAAACTCAACGGAATAAAGATTGGACCAAGGTAAACTACAAATGTCATTCCTAACATGCATAAAACAAATATATTTGCTACGTAAATCATTACCGAAATCATAAAAAATGCAAATGACAGTAAAAATAAGGTCATGACAGGGTTAAACCCAAGCATATAAATAAAAATAGCTGACAAAACTGTGGTAATTTTATTGTAACCTTGTAATAAATCATAAATTCCTAAATACGCTGAAATATGACAATCCAAGGAATCCCATAATGCAAGATAAGAATAATCAACATTATTAATAACGGCGTATTGAACACCACCAGGAGGGAATAAACAAAAACCATTTTCTGCCGCTCCAGAAGCTTTCATAATATTATTTGCAAACTCATTCATAAAGGCAAATGCACTTTGATATGCAAACTGTAAACCATTATTATAGATATTGCTTGTACTGACATCTCCACCAAAAGTACCAACTGCAAAATACAAGACTAAAGCAAATTTTAAAATAAACATAAAAAATTCTGATTTTTTAGGAACTTCACCGCTAGCGGCTATTCTTACTCCTATAAAAATAATATATAAAGTTAGTACTACCGAAACTACTTGCCGCATTTGAACTTGAAAGTTATATAAAAGCGCTGTTTGCGGACATCCCGTAGGCGGGTTAATGAATAGACCATTAAGGGTATCTGTAAAACACTCAATGAAGTTACCCAAAAAAGTAAATCTTGATAAGGTGTGCATATTACTTGGTTGATCCCCCGCACAAGAAGAAGCTACGTAACAAGAAGTTTTTGGAGTAGGAAATGAGTTTGGGGCTATTGTATACTTACAACTAATAGTTAACCAATTTCCAAAAATCTCGCTAAGACCAGGAAAGAGACCCTGCATGCAAATTTGATCACCATCTTGAACAATTTCTAATTGAGTAAGATCTAATGGACAGAGCCAAAAAGCATCTATTTGACATAGATCAGGACTAAATATGCCATCATTAACTGATTTCTTATGATTATCAGTTTTAACACCTTCAACCATTGTTGTATAAGATAAATTAAACCATAAATCTGAAGTTGGAACATTAGCACGCATCAATGGACAATATAGTTGCTGGCCGCGAGCACCTGTTAGCAGTGTACCATTGCCACTCACTGCTGGCTTAGCAAGATTTGGGCTAGCACAGCTAGGATCACTATTATAAGACAGAACATTTGCGCAAGTCGCCGGACAATTCACCCAATCATAATTACCATTAGAATCAGGTGATCCTTGACAATTCAGCTGTACGAATGCGCCCTCTGTCTTACAAGAACCTAGATCAACTGTTCCTAATAACTCCAAAAATATAGTCGGTGTTCCAAAATCAATAAAATCATTAAGTAAAACCCCGAACATATTTGGAATATTAATTGGCGATTTATCATCAAAATAACCGCAGTAACCTGTTAAGCAGCTAGCATCACTTCCTACACCACAGTTAGCCGTCTGAGAAGGATTGGCAACCATGTCACTATGATTACTGCATGATTGAGGACAGCTAGCAGTATTACAATCCGCAAGAGCAATCTGCGAAAAAATGAAGATAGTAATTGTAAATAATAATTTAAACACTTTGCTCAATAAATTAAGTATATTTAGCTTTTATTGTCTTAGCTTAGAGGATAACTGTCAACAATCTTTCAACTTTAAAGGTTTAATCTATATTTACTAATGTGATCTATACCGAGTCATATACTACCCGAATACGTGCTAATTTCTGATATAAACTATAATGTAGAAAAGAAAATAAATTTTAGAGAGACTATTTCTATTATAACCATTCATCAATTCGTTCTAAGTGCTCATATTCATTATAGCTTGGACTATGCTTATAGCTTGGGCAAATGATATAAGCTGTATTCTCATCTAAATAAACTTCCACTAATTGCTTTACACCATTTTTAGCAGCTTGAACTAGCTTACTTATATCATGCTTAATGGTAGATAAATTACCAAGCTTATTACCACTTGCAAGTTGAGCATAAATTAGTTCTTTAACTATTAACTTTTGATTAGAATCAAGATCTGCAAAACCACCCTGTTCTGCAATTAAAGCTTCTAGCGTAAGTTGCGGAGAATGGCCGGTCAAAATCTCAATGCCAGTTGGTATAACACCAGTTTTAAAATCCATAATAGTGATCAACCCATTGTCAGACTCAATACGATCAGCCTTTGCAGTAATTACAACTGGGCCATATTTAGTATCAAAAATGAATTTACCTTTGATTTCACTATGAATTTTATTCGTTGGACTTTCGCGCCTAATATTTTCAAATTTTATTAGCCATTTTGCAATTTCAGTAAAGCGTGGCATCCAAATACGTTGGATAATAGGACGAGCTGAAATATGTTTAATGTTTTTTTGCGCTAGGCTAAGTAAGGTTGATAAATATTGATCAGGATCTAAATCAAAAAATAATTTATTAAACTCATCAATTACTGAATGAATGAAATTACCAAAATCACGTTGATCTGGGTCTTTATCAATTGGATCAAGCGGTTTCAATTTAAGGATTTTAGCCGCATAAAAACCGTAAGGATCACGCATTAATTTTTCAATTTGAGTAACAGAAAATTCTTTTGGACGAAGCTCAAAAGGTGGTTTTGGCGTTTCTGGAATATAATTATAATATTCTTTAGGCAAAAATAATTGCTCTGCCCAATATTGCAGCTTATGTTTTTGTGGCTTAACCTGATCTAATTTATCTACTCTCTTCAATAATGCTTCAAGACGAACTAACCATCTAGATGGAACTGTTGGTGAACCAGAAATTTTAGTGGAACGAATAAGTAAAACTTCTGGCATATGAGCCAAACAATAAAAATCATGAGCAGCAAGGCCAATTTTGTATTCATCAGGAACAAGACCTAACTCCATTGCAACACCACTGTTAAACCAAGGATCAACAGTAACACTACTTGGCCAAACGCCTTCATTTAAACCAACAAGAATAACTACGTCAAAATGTAATAACCTACTTTCCATAGAGCTTAATATAGGTATTGCATCATTTTGATGAGGATAATATTTCTTATCCCGAAGCAATTTACTAAGAATAAGCCAATAATCTTCGCACTTTTCATACTGTACTTTAATTAAACTTGTAAGAATTTCATTTATTGCTTTAGATACTGCAATGCCAGCTTCATCTCCCCACAAAACTTGAATACTAGATAATTGCTCAGCAGCAATGATGTAATTATGAAGCATTTGAGAAAAAACTGTTTGCGATTTTAAAGGCTTGAGTATTCTTTCTAAATCGCGAAGCATTTTCAAAATAGTTTTATCTTCTACTAAGTCTATCAATTCTTCTAAAGATACAAAGCTACAAATCCCTCTTAAATAGTTGATTTCGAGTTTATATACTATTTCTAATAACTCAGACCTATTATGATTTAAACAAAAATATTGATGCTTTAATAAAGCAAGGAGATTTAGTGGAGAAAAATTGTTAATTACATCTATAATTAGCTTAAGAAAAGCAACCTGAGGGGTATAGGTTAGCATTACTCCGTGAGAGTCGTTAAGCTTAATATCCCAAATTTCCATAAAACTTCGCAACTTTGTTAGTAAATCAAGATCATTACTTACTACTGCTACGGTTTTAGTAGTTAATAATACTTCACGAAGCTTTAAGCCTATGACAGCAGCTTCCTCATATTGTGATTTACAATCTATAATTGTTAAATTATTTAAACCATGAAATTCTTTAGAAGATAATTCGCTCCATTTATCAACGGTAGAAGCAGAGCGCATAGCTTCTTTTAAAAACTTACTACGTGAGTTATGATTATGAACTTCACTATTGCTCCAACTCTTTAGTAAATTGAAACTCACTCCCGCTTCCTTCATAAAAGATTGGAGGTAAAAGAGAGGATGATAGTAATCAATATTTTGAAAATCATCTTTTCCGTCATCGGGATCAATACCTCTTAACACAACGTAACCATTTGATAGTTGAGTAAGAGTTTTTAGTAATCTGGAAGTTGATTTTATACTACCGTTAGAACCAGCAGCAATCACAGGATATGCAGGAGGATCATTCTCCCATAATTCAATACGTTTATTAAGCAGTAAATTACGTCGTTGAATAAAATCAATTTTATTATATTTTTTTGCTAAATTAGGCCATTTTGAAGCAAGAATCTTAAGATATTCAATTAATGTATTTACATGCTCAGGTACATCTCCAAAGGATATATAATTAAGCTTTGAAAGATCAATTTCATCTTTATGCAATCTAGCGAGTAGCTTAGATAGCCCTTGCGCAATATCTATTGCTTTTATTGAAGAATACTTATTAAACAACGTACTTAAGAGCAATAATTGATCTATTGGATTAAAAGCTTGTGGAATAGTTAAATCAAAATTATCAATAAAATCAGAAGGTAAAATTTCATCTTCCTCCATATTACCCATTGGAAGAATCTTGGGCAACATTATTGCTCCATTACTTTGCTCTATCAAAATCTCAGTTAATCTCTGACAAGATCTTCGTGTGGGCAACAAAATAGTAATTTTTGATAATTCAATATCAGCAAATCTTAAGGAAATACCTTTAGTTAATTCTAAAAGAAAATCCTGTTCTGCAGAAATATAGAATAAATTCATGCTATAGCTTTTTGAGATTATCTAAAACACGATATTCGCTAGCAAAATATATTAAAGGATCAGCATGCTTTTGTTCAACTAGATTCATTACTTTACAAACAAATATTGTGTGATCGCCACCATCATGCTTCATAAATACCTCACATTCAAGAAATGCTAAAGTATCTGCAATTGCTGGAGAACTTGTTTCAGTATTACTAACTGTTTGAACTTTTTTCCAATCTTCTTCCAACGTTTTAGTAAATATTTCTGAAAGATACTTTTGCTCATGAGAAAGAATATTGACCGTACAATAACGACACTCGTCAAAATATTGATAAAAGTATGACTTTTTCTTCAAACTAAATAGAATCAAAAGTGGATCTAACGATACTGAATTAAAAGAATTAACAGTAACACCTACTTTCTTGCCATCTGATGCTAAAGTTGTAACTATTGTAATTCCAGTAGCAAACTTGCTCATACAACGTTTAAAAAGGTCGGCATTCACATTCATTTTTAATATTCCTTAATTGCTAATGTACAATCGTAACAAATAATACTATGCAAGGCAAGGATTGTTGTCTTGTCTGTATTTTTGATCAAACAAATTTTGCTTTTATGAGTGTGACCTGTGATAATTGTAATCAAGGACTTAGCAATTCCAAGTTTAGCTGCTAATAATTCAATAACTGCAATATTGGCTTTGCCATGTTCAGGTTCAGAAGTAACATAGATTTTAAGCATATTGCTGCCATCCTTACCAATAATTACTTTTCCTATTTTATTTTGTGATGCTTTTGGTGTAACTTTGATATATAAATAAATACCATCAATTTGTTGTTTGTAAGGATATAATTCAGCGAACATAAATTTTTACTAATCTATATAATGAGAAAATATTATTATTATGCGAATTTCTTTAATATTACTAGCTTATTTATCATGGTGTATATCAGCTTTAGCCGATCAAAGCCTTGCTGACAAAATAGAAGCAATAATTGCTAAAGAAGGTGATTTGAACGTCGGTATCATATTTCAAAATTTAGATACTAATGAAATTTTATACGAAAGACACCCTCATCGCTTATTTGTTCCAGCTAGCACTGCAAAACTTTTTACAGCTTATGGTGCTTTACATTATTTAGGTGATGATTACAAATTTAAAACTATTTTATCCACTGATAATAAAAACTTCAAAGATGGAGTGCTATCTTCTAATATATATATAAAATTCAACGGTGATCCATCTCTAACCAGAGCTAATCTGGAAGAAATCTTAGGAAGCCTAAAACAATTAAATATACAACAGATTAATGGTGATATTATTGTTGATGGAAGCTTTTTTCCAGGACATGAAGGTTCTCCAGGCGGTTTTGGTTGGTACGATCAAACTTTTTGCTATGGTGCGCCTAAAACTGCAATAGTCATTGATAATAACTGTGCTGAAAGTTTTGTTGCCGTTAGTACAACCAACACACCAGTAAAAATTAAAAACAATAATGAAAATGTACTAAGCATAAATAATAAAATGGTTACAGGAAAAAAAGGAGAAAATTGTCCTTTTGAATCTCTGTATATTGGTAATAATCAATATGAGCTTTATGGCTGTATGCCTAAAGAATGGGAGCCTGTAAGATTAAATTTTGCATTACAAGATAATGAAAAAATGATCAAGGATTATATTATATCAATATTAAAGAAAGAACGAATTAAAATAGATGGAAAAATCATTCCAGGTATAGCTTCAGGCAAAACAATATTATATGAGCATCAATCTAAAAACTTGAAAGAATTACTTAAACCAATATTAAAAGATTCTAGCAATATTTATGCAGCAAATGTTTTTAAAGCTATGGGAGCTAAATATAAAAACTGCGAAGGCACTAACGCTAATGGAATTATTGCCTTAAATAATTTACTGGATCGAGAAAAAATTAGCCGTAAAGAGCTAGAAATTCATGAAGGCGCAGGTGAATCAGGGCACAATTTGGTTTCTCCAGCAACTTTAGTATCCATGTTAGACCATATTTATGATGATAAAGTCATGCATAACCATTTAAGTGAATTATTACCTGTGTTTAAAGTTGAAGGTACTGTTAAGAATCGTACTGTCAATCATGACAACTATAAGTGTATTTTTGCTAAAACAGGTTCTTTAAAACACACCTCAACATTAGCCGGATATTACTTACCGCCTGGTAAACCTCAATATGCATTTGCAATTATGATTAATAATCATCTAGCTCAGCATGACGTTAGCAAACAACTTGAAGATAAGTTACTGGAATTGCTAATAGAATCAGAAAGCGTTACCAGGTGATTATCTAGTTAAACAATAAATCAATAATACTAAGTTATAGTAAGATAATTTTTATAGACAAAATCTAGAGTGGGTGTAACCTTATATATAAATATTTTACATTTATGTTGGAGGTTAAAATGAAAATATTAGACTTTATCTTTGGTTGTAATTGGAAAAAAATTGCAAATTTAGCGATAATTAAAGCCGAACAAAAAATGCAAAATTTTGAATTAGCAGATCGAGTTAATCTCGATGATATTTCAAAAAGCTTTTTTATAGAAACGCTTGCAGAAGAACTAAAAAAACAAAATTTAAATAATGAAATCAAAGATACAAAAAATTTAGCTGACTTACTAGCAGGCAAAATAAGCAATGAATTACTTGCTAATAAAAAATCTTTAGATAACACAGATTTAAATGCAGAAATAAATGTAAGAGATATTTTACAACATATAGCTGAATCCATTTGCATATTTATTAATACAAATCAACCAACTGAAGATGTTTTGCTCACCACGGCATCTAGTTATACTACTGAAAAACCCGAAAATAAAGTTGTTACTACAGCATCTCAAGATCATGATTCACATGTTTCTACACCTCAGCCATTTGCACCAAAAGAAAAAATATTAAATACTTCGCAACCAATTGCGCATGAAGAAACACAAGATCAACTACACGCGAAAAATCCGGTAGACATTACTGTCTCAACAAAAGCTGAAATGGAAATAAAAAAAGATGTACAAAATAAAAGCTCTTAATGCGCCTTAGCTTTGTTATTTTTTACTTTAAGATTTAATAAATATTATCTCTCTAAGCCTCTTTTTACAACATGATCAATAGTAGCTGGATATACAGAATGATGATCTACCTGATTACTTAGCTTTTCTTTTAGTTTTTGAACTAACTTACTATAACCTAAGTCCCTTTGTGCATAATATTGAATATGCTTAGCGCCCTCTTTCATAGTAACTGAATTTTCAAGCTTCGCATAAGCATCTTTTGCTTTATGCTCGGCAAGAGCAAGTACAGAAATTTGAATACTATCAATACCATTAGATTTATAATGACTCTTTTTAACAAGCGCATCAGTACCCATCCTAGCAATTAATTTTTCTGCTATATCGAATCGACCATGATCAATTGCGTAATGAAGAGCTGTATTACCATCCGCCGAAGAAGCTACTTCTATAACTCTTTGACTCATATTATCAATCATTCTAGGTACGAAATCTAAGAGCTTACCATTTTGAATTGCTAAATGAAGGGCTGTACAATTATCTTTATTCAATTTATCAACAATAACTAAATGATCGATCATTTCTGCAGGATCAATTTTTGTTTCTTTTCCAGACGCAGCATCATGAAGAAAAGTAGAGCCATCATCTTTGATCATATCAGTAATTTTTGGAGTATTACTCACCGCCTCACCAGCTAAAACTACATTATCCATCTCAGACAAACCTGTACCCGATGATGAATAATCACTTAAATTTGTATTTTTTGTCATAACTATCCTCCAATAATTAGTAATAGCAAATAATATTACAGCAAAGATATTTGGAAATAAATAAGAATTACTAAATTTTAGTGTAATATAGGTTTATAAATTCATCTTTACTATATGAACCAGTAGCTAATACCGCAATAAAATAAATAATGATAGAAGAAATAATTGTGAAAAAGAAAGCAATTACACTAATAAACATTTCTGATGAATAGATATATTTATTTAAAATTCCAAGAATTGAGTATAAGTACCAACTCATTAGTCCAGAAGAAAGTAACAAACGTATAATTTTCTTTCTTATAACTAAGTCAAAATGAAAAAGCTTTTTCTTAATAGCAAAACGGAAAAGTAAAATGATGTTGATCCATGCTACGATAGCAGTAGAAAGAGTAATTCCAACATGCGCAAAATAATTAATTAAAACTAGATTACTAATAGTGTTTAAAATTAGACAAAATATTGAGATCTTAACAGGAGTTTTAGTGTCCTCCACTGCAAAAAATGTAGGGATTAGAATTTTGTTTAATATATAAGCAGGAATACCTATAGATAAAGTTATTAAGGCTAAAGCAGTATTCTGAGTATCTTGAGCGTTAAATGCACCATGTTGAAATAAAACATAAATAACAGGCTGCGAAATCAAGAATAACGCAACAGTGCAAGGTAAACTTAGTAATAATGAAATTTCAATTGCGCGGTTTTGGGTATGAATATATCTTTCCATATTACCACTTTTAGCTTGCTTAGATAATGTTGGAAGGATGACAATTCCAATCGAAACTCCAATAAGAGCTAAAGGTAATTGTACAATACGATCAGCATAGTATATCAAAGATACCGCACCAGGAATACTAGTCGCAATAATGGTACCAATCCATAAATTAATTTGCGAAACTCCACTGCCAATAATAGCTGGAACCATATTACTAAAGAGTTTTTTGATATCTCGGTTAATGGTGGGTTTTTTAAGCTTAAGCAATATATTTCGCTTTTTAACTACATAATAAATAGCAATTAGTTGCAATAATCCGCCAATAAAGACACTCCAAGAAAGCATGTTAACCGTCTGCTCAGGACTATCTTTGAAAAAATATAAAGCAACAATCATGCAAATATTTAAAATAATCGGTGATGCTGCATTAGCAGAAAATTTACCAAACGCGCTAAGTACACAGGAAAAAAATGTAACCAATGTAATGAAAATTAAATATGGAGTAGTAATACGAGTTAGATATATAGTAAGATTAACCTTGTATTCATCGATTTCAAAACCAGGAGCAAGTAACCATATTACTAACGGCATTGCTATCTCAAATATAGCAACTAAAGCTGTTACAGCTAAAGTAAGAATAATAAGCGAATTACTTGCAAATTCTAAAGCTTTTTCTTTATCACCAGTAGAAACCTTACCACTAAATAATGGTACAAAAGCAGAACTGAATGCACCCTCAGCAAAAATACCGCGAAAGAAGTTTGGAAGCTTGAATGCAACATTAAAGGCGTCAGCATATAATGTTGCACCAAAATTTGATGCAACTAATAAGTCTCGTATAAGCCCAAAAATTCTTGATATGAAAGTGTAGATAGCAAATACAATGCTTGATTTTAGAAACAACTTACCATCTCCGTAAAACCATTTTCCATTTTAGAAAAAAAACTACCCAGCACTAAGTGCTTAGTAAAAGTAAAAGATAAATAACCTAAGATTAATAAAATAAAAGTAAAAAATATCATCTCTAGCAACATAATAAACTAAAAATTATAAAATGTTAGTTGATTATTATGAAAAAGTTATTAGATTCGATAATTATGGAAAATATATTATCTTTTGAAAATTTGGTGAATTTTGTCACCCTGTCAGGATTAGAGATTATTCTGGGTATAGACAATATCATATTCCTAGCTATTTTAGTCCATCATCTTCCTGAGCATAGACGTAATAAGATAAGATTTTTTGGTTTATCACTTGCTATCGCTTTAAGAATTGTGATGCTGTTTGGCGTCTCTTGGGTAATGTCATTAACTAAACCGTGGTTTACTGTCTTAGGTGTAGAATTCTCCGGTCATTCCTTCATGCTCCTTGCAGGAGGTTTATTCTTGATTATTAAAAGCTTGGTAGAGCTTTTTGAAATGTTCGAGGCAAGTCATAATGAACAGCTTTCTGGGCCATCCCAGCACCCAGAATGGAGAATTTTATTACAAATTATTTTTGTTGACTTAATCTTATCTTTTGACTCTGTGATTGTAGCAGTTGCTATGATCAGCAATTTATATTTAATCATTGCTGCTATCTTATTGGCGATGATTATTATGTTAATAGCCTCCAAAGCAATCGGTGATTTTATGTATAAAAATCCGAGTATTAAAGTTATAGGTCTTGCATTTATTTTACTCGTTGGAATATTCTTAATGGCAAATGGCTTTGGTTATGACTTACCTAAAGGTTATTTATATTTTGCAATATTTTTCTCGCTTTTGGTTGAAATAATCAACATAAAATTAAAAAATAATCAAAAACATAGTAAGTAAATGCATTATTTTTTAAGATCATTTTTACCTGATAAAACTAATATTAATTTTATAAAATATCAGTGGTTTGGCTTTATCTTCTCAATAGTTGTTACTATTGCTTCAATTATCGGAATATTTACCACCGGACTAAATTTTGGGATAGATTTTAAAGGAGGAGTCTTATTAGAAGCAAGGTTTCAACACAATATTGATCTTGGTAATTTGCGCAGTAATTTAAATGAATTGGGAATTGGCGAAGTGACTATTCAAACTATTGGCAGTCAGCAAGACGTATTAATTAAGTCTGCTTTGAATTCTGATAGTAACACTAAAGATAATATTGAAAAAATTAGGCAGTTATTGATAAAAATAGATCCAGAAATGGAAGTACGTAAATCAGAGTATGTTGGAGGAGAAGTTGGCGAAAGCATGATTAATGACGGGCTCATTGCCACAACATTAACTTTGATAGGAATAATGATTTATGTTTGGATCAGGTTTACCTGGCAGTATTCAATAGGAATTTTCTTATCATTATTACATGACGTTTTCGCTACACTTGGATTTTTGGTACTCAGTCAATATGAATTCAACGTAACTTCTGTAGCTGCTATTTTAACTGTAGTAGGTTATTCGGTAAATGATACAGTGGTTATTTATGACCGAATCCGAGAAAATTTGCATAAGAAACGCAAATTATCTTTAGCCGAGATTTTAAATACCAGCATTAATGAAACTGCTACTCGTTCCGTATTAACTTTAGTAACAGTATTACTTGCCTCAGCTGCATTAATTATGTTTGGTGGAGAAGCTTTACATAGCTTTAGCATCACAATTTTTGTAGGAATTGTTATTGGAGCTTATTCTTCATTATTCATTTCTGTACCAATCTTACGGTTTTTTAAACTAAGCTCAAATAAGTAAATAGAAACATATAAACTAAGGAAAGTAGTTGCTCTATGGACCCTTTAAATGAGCTATGCCAAAACCTAACTAGCTACCAGGTTTTTTTATAGATATATCAGTTCCTGCTTTAGCCTCTCTAGCAAGAGCCTCAGTATACTTCCCATGAACTTTTTTTACAGGATTATGACTACTAATTTCAACATGATCAACAAAATGTCCACCTACTTTCTCAGTAGCAACTTTCTTATGTAAAACTTCAGATAATTCAGCATTCACTTCAATTTCAGGCATAATTTCAGGCGAGTAGACAGTATTATTAGGATGGAGCCTTTGAAACTCTACTTTTCTTGCTTGCATACCTTTTACCTCTTTGGAATCAGAACCAGCTCCAGTAAACCATATTGCAGCCGCAACACCAACGGAAACACCAACAGAAACAGTCGGTAAAGCAGTCATCGATAAAAATATAGCAGCAATGGTAGTCCCTGCCATATGTGTCATTGCAAATTTTGCAGCTAATATTAACGCTATAGGAGCAACTACAGCACAAGCACCAGTGATCCATTTATGATCTGCTAAATCAAAAATAGTTGAAGCTACACTTTTAAAGAAATTACCACCTAAAACCTTATCAATAGTTCTTGCAGCAGTAAAAACACCCCAACGCCATTTGGAACTTCCCATCCTTTTTACATCCTGCTTAACTTTAGCAGAATTTTCTTGCATATCTAACGCATTTGCTGAATCTACCATCTTTTCACATTTTGTACGCTCGTCAATATGTGGCTCGCTATCACCAAATAATCCCCAAAATACTCCAGGTTCAATTTCCCATTCTGAATTTTCGACATGATCTAATCTAGCGCCTTTAAGTTTCATTCTAGAAACATTTGCCCATAATTTGGTTCCAGTAAAATCTGCATTTGTGGCATCAACGTCACTAAATGATGACCCAACAGCACTTGCATACCTTACTTCAGCTCCCCGTAAATTTGTGTAATTAAAGATAGTGCCATCAAGTGTTGAATAGTTAAGTTTAGCTTTAGGAGCATCTCCATATATAAACAACACATCTCTCATTATTGAATTGCTAGCATCCATTCCTTTAGCTTTTACTAGCTCCATGTGAGCATAGCTAAAATTAGAATTTTTAGCCTGAGATCTATCAAATACTGCCTCTCTAAAATTTGCCCCAATTGCAAAAACTCCATTCATTATTGCTTCGGTAAAAATTGCACATTTACCACTCGCATTATCAAAAATTCCACCAGTTAGAAGAGTACCCTTGAAAGAAGTTGAATATTTACGCTCAAACCAGCCCATCCCCCAACCAGGTATATTACCATCAAATGAACTGTTACTAAAATTACTATATTCTAAATTTGAATAATCCCACTTGGTTTCTACCATGCTACACCGAGACCAATCACATTTGCCCCAGTTACCATATGATAAATTTAATTTATCAAGAACTAGACCAGACATATCTGGAATAAAATCACCTTCAAGATTATATTTTTTAATTAAAAAATTTCTAAAAGATTGCAATTGATCTTTTACTCCATGAGATGAGAAAATTGAAGAACTAAGAACTGCTTCACTTTCTTGGCATTCTTTTGCATATTCTTTAATATCCTCTATTGTACATTTACGATATTTTCCTAAATCAGGAACTTGGGTCACAATTCTATCATCAACTATTTTAAAAGAAGATTTTCCTTTTATATAACAAGGATCGAATATTGGCGTAGTACATGGAAAACTTTTATAAACAGAAGAACTACTAAGCTTTACTTCATCAAAACTAGTCTTACCAATAAATTCCATACTATTTGTATGATTAATACCCAAATATTGATCAATATTACTCCCTCTAATATCTAGTCGATTTATTTTGCAATCATCAAATTTTATTTGTACTACTCCACAGTCTCGCATTATCAGGGATTCAACCCTAACATTTTTTAAAATTGTGTTTTCTAGTAATGTTCCAGATAGATCGATGCCATCAAGATTAATATTATTACCATCAATAACTTGATTAGAAAGATCAGCTACAATCTTTATTCCATCAGAAAGAAGATGCCTTTTAGTATAAGAAATATAATCTGAAAAGCTACCCATTGCACTTACATGCACTGGATGTTTGTAACGTAATTTTATATAATTTTTTAATTCCCTTTCACCAACTTTTACAATCATTAGCTGAGGATTGGATGGATCAAATAAAGAATCTTTAAAGTTACATCTTTTAAATTGATCACTGGTTATTATTCTTTTTCCTAAATCAGCGCCGCGAAAGGATACTCCATCAAATGTGCAGCCTTCAGGAAAGATTGCACCTTGTAAATTTGTTGATCTGAATAAATTATTATCTTTGCCATAGAGACCGCCAATAATCCATTGCTTATTATAGACTTTACTTTTATCCTTATCACTAAAATTAACAAAAGAAAGGTCAGACCCTCTAAGATCAGCAACTGTACCTTCATCTAAAGTAATATTGCTTATATTTGCTTGATAAACAATATTATCAGTATTAATCAACTCTCTTTCATCTTTGATAAAATCCGTCAAACTTAATGCAGTATCATATCTTTCCCTATGTAATTTTAACTTTTGAATAAAGTTAAAAAATTCTTCCTTTGTTAAATATATTTGTTTGACCTTCGTCATATTAATTTTTCCCTGAAACACCTGATTATCGTCTATAAATTGAATATTAACATGCAGATGTTAATTAATTGTTAATAAAATGCTGCTAATATTATAAAATAAACAAATATAGATAATAAATATGATCGAAGCCTATCAAGACGAGCTAGAAAAAATAATTAACGGCTTAGAGCAGGAATTAAATAACTTGCTTAAAGAAAGAAAAAAAAGATTTTTTACTCTGAGACTTGATAGACAAATTTCACGTATTAAAAATCTATTAAAAAAATATAAAGCTGAAAGCAAAACTTCTACAAGTAAAGTTAAAGCAAAAAAAACTATAAGCTTTATTAGATCATTAATCAGAAAAATTTTAGAAATTAATTTAATGACCAGTAAACTATTAATAGAACGCAAAAAAGTAAAGCAAAAAAGCAAACAAATAAAAGACGAAAAAGAAAGTGATGTAGACTATAAAGATGGCAATGAGTTAGTCAAAAAAAATAATTTACAAAATTTGACCAAAGGTAAATCTATATCCACAATCATAGAAAAAGAAGATATCGATTCATTATCTGAAACATCATATATTCACCCAAAAATATTAGATGTTCATTTGATTTCTTTACTTGAACTTGAAAAAGCTGCTAATGAATTTGTATTCCAACATCCGGCTAAAGCAACTAAAAAACATCATACCCATCATCAGTTTTTTAATGAAGACTCTGAGCATAGATTTAGCTTAACAGAAGAAATCAAAAAATATCACCATGATTTACTTAATGTTCTTAATAAGAAAACAGAGATTGATACTAATGAAAGGCAACCGCATGAATCAAATTTATATAATACTAAACAGCTATATTTACTAAATAATAATTTATTGCATCTTAAAGAAAAAATGAGTATTCAACATCAACTACCTGACTTCACTCCATTATTGATTAAGCCTTTAATAAAATTAGAAATATTGATGCATGTCATAGAAAAATATTTATTATCTTTAGCAAAACCACAAAACACACAAACTTTTGTTGAAAAATATCAAGCAGAAATGAAAAAAAATAGTAAAGGGATTAAAACGGAACGCTTAACCCAATTATAAAGATCGAGTAAATGCAAATCCTTCTTATGTTAAAAAACACAAATTAAATAAAATTGTAGGAACCCAACATTCTAATAATTTATCGTAAGTTAATATTTTACGCGCTAGCCTCATATTGATATTGACCACAATTACGTTATTTAATATTATAAGCGCAACAAATTATTTTAAAACAATAAAGCATGAATGGGTTTGAATTAAATAAAATTGCAGCTTCAATTCTCTTAGCCGGAGTAATTGCAATGATCGTTGCTAATATAACTGATGTGATTTATATACCACATCATCCTGATAACGCACGTGGTTATTCTGTACCTGTTACTAATTCTTCCGCCCCTGTTGCTGTCACAGCAGCTCCTGTTGAAGCTATTAAGATTGGACAATTAATGGCTCAAGCTGAGTCATCACGTGGACAAACTGATGTCAAAAAATGCGGAGTTTGTCATGATTTCACTAAAGGTGGACCAAATAGAGTTGGACCAAATTTATGGAATGTTCTTGGGTCGCCTAAAATACACCTGGCAGATTATAACTATTCACCAGCGATGAAAGCTAAAGGTGGTAATTGGGATTACGAAGATCTGTATCATTTCATCAATAATCCAAGACAATACCTCCCAGGAACAAAAATGACTTTTGCGGGAATCAGCAAACCGCAAGATGTAGCAGATGTGATTGCTTATCTTCGAACATTAAGCGATTCACCGATTCCATTACCACCAGTAGAAAAATAACAAATGAAAATAGCCAGCTGGAATGTTAATTCCATTAAAAGCAGATTGCCAAACTTATTAAGCTGGCTTGAAGAAAGTCGCCCTGATATTGTGTTACTTCAGGAATTAAAATGCTTAACCGAAGCATTTCCTAGAGAAGAAATTGAAGATTTAGGCTATAATTTGGCAATTCATGGACAAAAAACTTATAACGGCGTCGCCATTTTAAGTAAATATCCTATCGAAGATATTACTATTGAGCTCAAATACGACCCTGAACCAACACAAGCAAGATACATAGAAACAGTCATTAGTGTTAGCAAAACTATAGTTAGATGCGCGTCAGTTTATGTGCCTAATGGACAAGACTTAACTTCTATGAAATTTCAGTATAAACTAGCATTTCTTGATGCATTACGCGAACATATGCAAAAATTGCTATATAATGATGAGATTACAATTATTGGCGGTGATTATAACATTGCCCCAGATGATATTGATGTTTACGACCCGAAAGCATTACAAAATTCAGTCTGCTTTAGTCTACAAGAACGTCAGAAGTTAAAGCAATTAATTCATTTGGGTTATAGTGACAGCTATCGCTCATTAAATAAAAATGATCAAGAATTTAGTTGGTGGGATTACCGTGCCGGAGCATGGCACCGCAATCATGGCATGCGTATTGACCTTATGCTTCTCTCCCCAGAAGCGAGTGATTTGCTTATAAGTGCTGAAATTGAACATAAAATACGTTCCCAAGAAAAACCCTCAGATCATGCGCCAGTAACGGTCTCACTAAAACTTTAAAATAAATCAGTTACACTTAATTTCTAAAGTATATTTTATAAGAAGCATTGATTACATATGGCAGATTTAAGACTATTTCCTTTCCAAGTAAAATAAAAAGATTTAGCATCAGCTAAAGTTTGTCCAGGAGCAAGAACTTTATACTCACATATTATGTCAAGCAAATGCTTTGGGATACTGACTTTTTTGAGCTTTTGATCGAGAAGAATAAAGCGATCTCCAGATTTATGAGTTGAAATTTGATTCTCTGTACCTATTTTACCGCGTATTAAATGTGAAAGCTCATATTTTCCCAGTTCAAGTAATTTAGCATTAGTAAATTGGATAATTTCATCACCAATTATTGCCAGATTTTCATCATTAAGTATACGCTCCTCTGTAATTGATTCTAGCTTACCACTAATAAGCAAAACTATTATCTTACTGTCATAATCTCTTGCCTTGTTAGGTTGCAATACATTTAAAACATGACCGATAGTAGCTTCAGTATGTATACTAATCATATTATTATTATGATATAAAGTTACAGGCTTAAAAATGCCAAGTTTATTAGCTACTGCAATATGAATGACCGGTTGATTTTCATCAATATTTAAACAGTAAGGTAAATCTAAAATATAAACAATAGTCATATAAATTATTGTTGATAGCTGGAGCTTTAACAATAGAAGGTTCGATGTATAAGTTATAATTGCTAAGTTGTTCAGAAATAGCTGTAATATGAATTAGTCTTTGCGTAGCAATATTAATACGCGTAACGCGCATTTGAATATGATTTAAAATTATTACATCGCCAGGTTCAAGATGAAGGTAATTTGGAGGAAGCATTAACTTATAGATAGTGCGTGCTGCCCAATTATTATTGAGACTAATATTTGCTACTTTTTTAGCTAAAGATGCGGTTAACACTATCTGACTATGAATACTGATGATAACTTTAGTATCAACATTTTCTCTTATTGCATGTGCAATATTAGATTGGTAACAATTATCGCTATCCATATATAAAATAGAAACTTGTTTAGCTAGCGCCAATTCTTGTCAACGAATGGTTGAAATTGTTCCTCCACCTGAAAAAGCAATTAAGTCATCATTTTTGATTTTTTGAGTGTGCTTGCCATGCCGCATGTTGAATTTAAGTATTGCTTCTGATTCAACAATATCAAAAAAATAGATGCTGGATAAAACTTCAATTACTTCTTGTACTGGTTGAAGATCGCTAATTATGTAACCTTCAATAATACCATCAAGTTTGCTTACATCAAATTGTTCTGGTGTTAATCCTGAACGTAAACATAAATCTGTAATGATATCGCCAAGATGACAAACACCTAATTTGCCATTAACCCAGTAACCGCGTAGCCATAGCAGTCCATCTGCCCACACAGAACTTAAACTCGGCCAATATGGATATGGCCTTGCGTCCCAAGTCCATAAAAACATATTTTCAATCATTTCAGAATTAGCCCATTTTTTTAACGTAGCTGAAATACCGCTACGCTGTGCTCGAAAATCAACCCTACCCTTGGAATAAATCGGCACTCCACCGTCACAACTTTCAGGATTGTAAAAGACATTAGGCTGATTAGTAGCACAATCTAATGACGGAAAACCAAACTCAGTAAATCAGATTTTCTTAGATTTTGGACACCATAAAATTTTCTGATTATCAGGATTAATATGCTCATTCTCCCACCACCAATTAAGGTTTTTCCAGGCATATTCTGGTGCGATAGGTATAGTGTTTTTATCAAAATAATAGAAATCATAGCCTTCACCTGATGTCCAACCATCAATTATTTTTTGTTCATCATAATCTTGGGAGCGATCATTTGTTAAAGGAAAATAAGCATCAATCCCAATAAAATCTATCTAGTCTGATGCCCATAATTTATCTAAATTATACCAACCGCCTTCGCCATGATGGTATTCAGACCAATCTGCAGCATAACTTATCTTTACGTTTGGCCCCAGTATTTACTTTACCTGGTACGCTAAATCGTAAAGCCTATCTATTGCTAAAGTAAATTTAGTTATGCCTATAAGTTCTGAACCAATGATAAAGGCATTAACTTTTCCTTTAACTAGATTCGCATAGTGTAAAATGAATTTATTATATTCATCGAAAAAATTATTAATGTTATTTACATTCCCTGTGATATGACCACGCCATGGCTTATTGGATAAATCAACAAAAATCATTGGATAGAACATAATCATAAGATTAAGATTTTTGAGCTCTTTCAAATATCGAAGTATACTTGCATCAGCAACAGTCCCACTGTAAATTAGGATTATTATTATTTAAAGTAATTTGATGAGCATTTTCTCTGGTATAATTAGAACATGCCCAGACATCTGGCTCAGTGCGCATTTTCTTAAATTCTACTACAGGCAAAATTTTGCAATCAGCAGTATCTAGAGAAGTAGCAAACCAAGCAATTATAGGCGCAACCCAGCTAATATTCGGACAAGTTTCTTGTAATTGATCTAAAGCAACTATTGCATCAGCCTTATTAGCATTATTATGATAATTGATTGGTATAGCTTTGCCTTGCTGCAATGTTTCACCTTTAACCTTATATTGCAACTTAGTGTCATAAACAAATTCTCCTGATCCCGGAATAATACAAATAGCTTTAAGCATATCTTCTACTGACTGTTTATAATTTAATTTAGCAAGACGTCTTACTTCAAATGTAAAGTTGGGAATACGATTGCCATATTGTGCTAATGGGAAATTTTCAATTACAATATAAGCTAATCCACGATATGCAGGTGTTTTACCAACTCCCATGTGAGTTTCAATTAAAGAGTCAGGTAATTGCTTTTCATCACCCTTATAGACTTTACCAACAGCATTAGATAAAAGCTGAGCGTCTGCCCAAATATTAACCATCGAATCAATTTTACCTTCACAAATTGCAATAGCTAGAGTAACAGTATAACTATATGCCTTAGTGATTATAGCAGGCTCTATACCTCCCTTGCCTCCTGTAGTTTCAATATGTTGATGCTCTTGTATAGGTTAGAGACCAAATAACATTACCTGCAATCCGGCATTTACCGTATATAATTGGTATAATCTTGCCATAATTTGAGGTTTGCGCTATAAGATCATATGAGCGTGATCCCTTATTCACAATATATGATTTGGCAGAAAAATTACTATCAATAAAACTCCCAATCATACTACCAAAGGTATGGCCAACCATTCCACCTAGAGGCCCTGCAACAGAAGCACCTATTGCACCACTAACTGCACTTAAAAATATAGTTGACATTTATTAACTATTATTATATATTATTTAATTAAATTAATTGAGAAGCTGTATGGATTATATAAAAGAGTATGAATTGGTAGAAAAAATTAAAAAACTCTTGGATAAAAATGAAGATTATTCTGAAGCATTTAAAGAATTAGTAAGTGAAAAGCCTTTAAGCATATCTCGCGGAGAAACTTTATACAAACTTGGTCTGGATGTAGAAAGTTATTTACATGATCCCGAAATTACCAAAAATTATAACTGGAAAGAAATAGTTAAAGATTACCAATTATACTTGCCTTTTTATTTAGCTAGCTATGGTTATAGTTATATTAACATAGAATACAACTTTAAAAGCGAAACTATAGAATTACTTCGTGTAAAAAGTGAAACATCTGCCAATGATTTTTTTCAAAAAACATTATATTTAAATGCAACTCATTTTAATGCCTGGAGAAAAGACATTTTATTTAATAAACCTGAAGAAGAAAAATATTCTAAAATATTTAAAGAATTAATAAGCGAAAAGCCTTTAAGCATATTTCTTGGAGAAACTTTATACAAACTTGGCCTGGACGTAGAAAGTTACTTACATGATCCTGAAATTACCAAAAATTATAATTGGAAAGAAATAATTAAAGATAACCAATTATACTTGCCATTTTTTATAAATGGCAATAGCTACGGTTACTATAAAACAGAGCATAGTTTTAAAGGCGATACCATAGAATTACTTCGTGTAAAGAGCGAAATGTCTATAAAAAATTTATGTTATTGATAGATTTTTCTAGTACTAATATAACCTCTAATATTGAGTGGATGTTTAGTAAGTTATTGAATAATGAGACTTTAAATGACATCATAAATAATGAGGAAATTGAGTTTTTTTCTCTTCTAGCGAAAGGTTCATATGAACAAATTTCGTTAATATTAGATCTAATAGAGCAAAATGAAGAATTACTTTTCACGTTAAGACAAATTGAATCTATTGTAAAGTACACCTCTCTCAAATATAACGATAATGATAATAAAATCCAATCAGAGACATTTGAAAGACTAAACAAGCTATTTTTATCTAATCAAGATAACTCTCAACCTATCGTTGAAATAACTGGAACAACATTATTAGATGTCATGTTAATGATGACAGAGAATAACATGAAAGACATAATGTCTGATGAACAAATAAAAACTATTCAACCATCAAATATAAATACTAAGTTTTTTGATTTTGGTAATTATAAGTTAATTGCTTACTTAAAAGCCAATATCAAAGAATTTAGCACAAATTTATTAAATAAATTAGAAACAGATGGTGCTTCTCAAACCAAGATACAATTAGTTAAAAAAATACTGAAATTTGCTGACGAATTTAATGAAGGTAAACTATCTGATTCGGAATTAAAAATAATAGAGAACAACCAAATTACTTTAGATGAAATAAATCCTAATGCATTTAAAAATTCTTTAAATTTTGATATTTTATTTTTAGCTTTATCAACTAAAAATTATAAATTAGCTAAAGAGTTAATTAAAGCTGGATATAAATTTTATGAAGATAATGAATTTGGTGTAAATAAAATTTCACTCATAACATTAGGCAATATTACAAACGAAGAAAAATTCTTAGAAATCGTAAAAATTGCTCACGAAAAAGAAATCTTTTCTCTAAAGCAGCCAATTCCTGGTACTAATGATTATCCTCTTGATTTAATTATAAATAACTATTTGGACCCTGATTCGTATTTTATCGATTTAGCCGGTGGAACATTATATAGATTTAAAAAACCTGAAAATGTAAAAATAGAAAGCATAAATACTGATAGGATTTCTATTGCTATAAGTCATGGCGATAGCTTTTGGTCAACAGGAATTTTCTCAGCTACACATTACTTACAAAAGCAAAATCCAGATATAGATTTTTATCTTGTAACACCTCAAGTTATTGATCAACTAGGTATAGATGTTTTTAGTACTTTTGATGGTTGGATTAATCCAGGTGCTGGAGATTCTTATCCAAAAGATAAAGAAGAATTTTCAAAAATAGATTGGGAACCAAAAATTGATACTGAATATATTTATCAAAATGTTTTAGGAAATGCTACAATATATGGCTTACCAACTTTAGGTATGTGGCAGGTGCACAAAACTTAGTATTACACCATGGTGGCTACGTAAAGCCAATAACTGGCTATAGCTATGGTCAACATGATATTATATTACAAAAAATTCTCCTCTATCTTACTTAGCTTTAAATCATGAAGAAAGAGAAGAGTTTCATAGAATTGGCCACATGCCTACTATAAAATTTAAAGGTGATACAGCTCACCATTTTGTAGCAGTAAATGGTAAACTACCAGCTGGATTCAGCTTAGGTGCAGTTTCAGAACATAATGAAGCAATGGGATATTGTGATGCTTCAAGGATACATTGTGCAACACAATTTCATCCTGAAAATAAAGCTAATGCTCTAAATGCTCAAACAAAAATGATGGATCGCCAAGTGCAGTTATTAAATGGATTTATTGAACTTGCAAGGATGAATCATAACTGCAAGAATGATAACGGAATTTGTCCAACAGAATTTATGGCTAATGCTAAAGTGGATCTAGATTTATATTACGGAATATGCCCATTAATTGGCCATGAGAAAGTATTAATTGACGAAATGACTTGCTAAGCAGCCTAGACCTGGTTGAAAAAAGTAATACTAACTTATAAATTAAGAAAATAAGTTTACACAGCTATGATTCTATGATAGCGTCACAGTTTGAACAATCAGATATAAGGAATTTAGGATATGGCTTTTTCAGGAAAAGTTAAATGGTTTAACCCCAATAAAGGTTATGGATTCATTACACCAGAAAATGGGTCAAAAGATATTTTTTTACATATTTCATCCCTTGAAAAAGCTGGAATAACCTTTTTAGAAGATGGTCAACGTTTAGAGTACGAAGTATCGACTAATAAAGGTAAAGACGCAGCTGTTAATATAAAATTATTGAGTAGCGATAAACAATAATTCCAATATAATTTAGAAAAAGAGTCATTTGTAATAAGCGCAGTGACTCATTTTTATTTATAGGATTAGTAATGAGTTCCTTAAAAAGCAGATTTTATAACACACATATTTTCATTTGCACTAATGTAAAAGAAACTGGTAAATGCTGTGGTAAAGAACCAATTGCAAAAGAGTTACTGAGTAAATTAAAAAAAGATGTAAAAGACTTAGGATTAAATGGAGAAGGTAAAATTCGTATTTCCTCCTCCGGATGCTTAGGTAGATGTAACGAAGGCCCTGTTGCTGTAAGTTACCCAGAAGGTAAATGGTATAATTTATACGAAGATAATGATGTTAAAGAATTGATGCAAATTACTAAACAATAATAATTTATTCTTTAATTTGTGTAACTTATAATATAACTAATTAAACTCCTTACGGAGATTAAATGCAGCAGTTATAGTGCCTTCATCCAAATAATCAAGCTCACCACCTATAGGAATACCACTAGCAAGACGTGAAACTTTAATATTAGGAAATGGTTTAAGTTTTTCAGTAATATAAAAAGCAGTAGTTTGGCCATCTAACGTTGCATTAGTAGCAATAATAACTTCTTCTACTTTTAATTTTTCAACTCGCTCTACCAGCTTATCAATATTGACTTCGCTTGGTGTACGCTCATGATAAACAGATAATGTCCCTCCAAGGACATGATAAAGACCATGATAAACATTAATTTTTTCAAGCGCCCATAAATCTGCAACAGTCTCAACTACGCAAATTGAAGTCTGACTGCGATTTGGATTAGTACATATGCTACAAGTTTCACCTTCATCCAAATTACCACAGATTTTACAATATTCTATTGCATTTGCTGTATCGAGCAGAGCATCAGACAACGGTAACATTAAGTTATCTTTATATTTCATTAAATGCAACACTATTCTTTTTGCTGAACGGTTACCTAAACCTGGCAATTTAGACAAAATATAAGCAAGTTTTTCAATCTTATTTTGTTGCATAATTTAAAAAGGAAGCTTTAATCCTGCAGGCATCATGCTAGACATTGTACCTTCTGTTTCATCATCTAATTTTTTCCTAGCGTCATTAAAAGCCGCTATTACAAGATCTTCTAATATATCTACTTCGTCTTTATCCAATAAAGATGGATCAATTTTAATACTAGACATCAAGCCTTTACCCGTAATTGTAACTTTAACTACACCGCCGCCTGAAGAACCATCAAATTCTTTCTGTGCAATTTCCTCCTGTGCTTTGGTAATTTTTTGCTGCATACCCTGCATTTGCTTCATTATCAAATTCATATTTACCATATAATACTCCTACTGCGTTTTTATACTATCTATAGTTGCGCCTGGAAAAGCTTTAAGAACTCCGTTCACAATATCTGTTTTAGCAAGTTGATCTAGTTTATTTGACATTAATTCTTTTTCGTACTGTGCTAAACTTTTTACACCTTCATCAGAAGATGCGGTTATAATAAACTGCCAATTTTGATCTGTCCAGCTATTAAGCTTAGACGTTATTTTAACAGAAAAATCTTTAGGCAGCATGTCTATAACCCTTACTTCTATTCTGCCTAGTTCGTAAGAAATAACCGCAATATCTGATTTAAGTTGGTTGTATAAAATAATTTCTTTGTTCTCTAAAAATAGGTTAACTATTTTTTTAAACTCTTCCATCATATCGCTTGATGTTGTCATTTGCTTAGCAGGAACAAAGGTTGAACCAGCTAAAACTTCTTCAGGAGTTGGCATATCAGCTAAGCAACAAATACGAATAATGACCATTTCTAAGGCTTGAATAGCATTACTTGATTTACTGATTTCCTCAAAACCTTTTAAAAACATCTGCCATAAAATAGCGAGATCGCGTTTATCAATTTTTTTAGCCAAATCTTTCACTAAATCACATTCACTGTCTGACAACTGAGAATTATTCTCTAGAAAATTAGTTATAATTTGCGCTTTAGATATAATATTGCAAACAGCAAGCAAATCTTCAATCATTGCTAATGGCTCTGATCCTTTGTAATAAAGGTCATTGACAAATAAAATCGCTTTCTCAGTTTGACCAAAAACTATCAAATTAAAAAGCTGATAAATTAATATCATACCTGTAATACCTAACAAATTTTGTACTTGTAATTCATTAATTTTACCGTCTTCTTTACTATATAAAATAACTTGATCCAACAAAGACAAACTATCGCGCACTGAACCATCACTGTGTAAAGCAATTAGCTTTAATGCAGAATTATCAAAATTAATTTTTTCCTGATTACAAATATCCTGTAAATGCGAAACTAATTCATCAACAGTAAACCTACGCAAATCAAATTTTTGACAACGAGACATAATAGTTAACGGAATTTTCTTAACCTCCGTGGTAGCAAAAATAAATTTAACATGCCCAGGAGGCTCTTCTAATGTTTTGAGCAAAGCATTAAAAGCACTAGTTGATAACATATGAACTTCATCGATAATATAAATTTTATATTCGGCAAGAATTGGAGCGTAACTAGAATTTTCAATGATCTCTCTTATATCATTAATACCTGTTTTGCTTGCTGCATCAACTTCAATTATGTCAGGATGGTGCTCGCCAATGAAGGCTTTACAATTTGCGCATTTTCCGCAAGCTTCTATACTACTATCGCTAATTTGTAAATCTGTACAATTGATTGTTTTAGCAATAAGCCGAGCAGTAGTAGTTTTACCTATACCTCTAACACCAGTAAGCAAAAATGCATGTGCAACCTTACCGTCCTTAATAGCATGAGTTAAAGTAATTACTAATGAGTCTTGCCCTTTTAACTGAGCAAAATTAGTAGGACGATATTTACGTGCTAAAACTTGATAATTCACTTTCGCCAATGTTTATATTTAATCTTATAGAGTTGAGCGACCCAATTATAATTCGTTACGGCTGCTTCCTTTCGAACCTGACCGACTTGGCGATTAAACTGCCCACTCAACTCCATCTATTTTTATGAGGCAGTTTTGATCATATTGCAAGTATATTTTCTATTTATGAAAAGAGCTAGATCTTCGTTTAACAGCAGACCTAGTTGGAACATCATCCGGGCTAACACCAGTTACAGGTAATATAGTTTGATCACTAACTGTTTTTTCTGTCTGTTTATGATGTTCGTCTTTTAATAAAGGTTCACGCATAGCTGATTTTTGTTTATTATCTGATGGCTGAGAATTTGAAAAAAAACTACTCATTTTTTTTAATGCACTCTGAAAAAATTCTTTCATCATAAAAAGTAAGCCAGTGTTAATTTTAAGCTTATTAAAATTAGCAGTAACAGAGATAAAAGATTTTGGATAAATACTTGGTATATGACTTTTACTTGAAGTTAATACACCAAAACAACCACGAGAACCACCCTGCACGCTAGCTATTGTTTGTGTATGACTAGCATTAACTAGAGAAACCAAATTTTCTTTTGCAATACTGCTTTCAGGATCAATACCCAAATATTTAGAAATTGCTAAATGAGATGTATGAATTTCAACAAAGCCGGTGCGATCTTTACCGCTTTTACAATATACAATCCTTTCTGGAACAGAAATGTTAGCTTCCTTAGCATATTTTTCTAAAGATCCTTTATTCATACTATATGAAATTATATTGATACGAGATACTATTTCTAAAGTTTGATTTTCTGATCCAGTTCCAAATAATGACCAAATTCCCCATAATCTTTTATTGATACGGTCTTTTGCTTCAATAGCAGTTTCAAAATCTGCTCTCGCTTGATCACTTAATAAAGCAGCTCTATCAGGATTTTTTAATTCTTCTAAAGCAGCTTTTTTATATTTTTTATTACCGCTTAGAAACTTTTTTGTATTTTCAAGACCTAAGTTTTGTGCAACCTCTGCTACTTTGCCTAATATTTTATTACATTCCTTATCAATATTATCAGTAGACAAGCCTCGTCGAGAGTTGATGGGTGCAATAATGGCACTAACCCCACCCATTGTTTCTGCCATTTCTTGTGAGATACTCACAATATCTGGATCTCTTTCCAAAAGGTCAGCACTGGAATTCAATGAGGTCAACCCTAACTCTTCAGCTCCAGATATACTTTTTGCTTGCTCTACAGTTTCCTTGCTCAATTGCAGTCTATCACCTTTACCATGAAAAGTTGGGGCACCACTGTGATTATCCTCAATTAATGTTTTTAAAGAATTTCCTTCTTCAACAACTGAAGTAATTTTAGTATAAGCATTACGTAGCAGAGGTATAGAATGAATTAATTGAGTTGGAATAACATGATCTCCTTTAGCTATAATAGGAGCATATTTTTTTAATAATTCCTGTTTAGTACTGCTAAGACCGTCATACCAATCAATCCCAGCTCCATTCCCACTTGCAATTTTTTCAAACTGATCTTTTTGAGCTTCTGTTAAGCCTAAAAACATAACTTCAGATTCTACTACAGTGACCGCTTTATTATCTTTGTCTTTAACTGAAGAAATAGTAGAGATGTGATAGCAAGGCATATCAAGTTGAACAATCTCTTTAGCAAAAGTAAGATCTTTAATTAACGTTTTTTTATTAAACAAATTAGTACCATCTGTATCTTTAACTCTCTCTAGTATGGATACAAGTGCAGTGTTACGATAACGAACCTCATCAGGATCGACAACTCTTTCAGTATCTAATTTATTTAAGATTGTACTAGCAGCTGATCTAATTTCTGCACGTGCATTATTTGCTTCCTGTGGTGAAATTTCTCCTTTATCTTCAGCATTTTTTAATAACAATTCAGCTGCCTGAGATATATTTAAATACTGTATAGCAAACGATGTAGCATTCTCAGGTTCAGGTGTTGGCCTAACATTTCTTGCATCACGAACAAGCTGACCATCTATTATATTCCTAGAAATATTACTGAGATTATCTCTTCTTTCTTCCATGGCATCTATTGCTTTTGTATAATCTAAATCTCTAAACCCGACTCTTGCTCTTTCGAGGGCTGCAGAAGGATTAATATCAGCAGATTTATCAGTATCAAGATAAGACTTGATTGTTAATTTTGTTTTTTCTTTATTAGCTTGTAAAAGTTCATGGTTTATTTTTTCTGGCATAAAATCTCCGATTTTTAATGATCTAATCCTATCACAAAATTTCTAAAAACAACTGAAATTTTTAAAAATTTAAAGTATGGGTAGAAATAGGTAAAAGTTTAAAGTATGTATGATAGTCTCAGAGAATAATATTCAAGGTTATCGAGTAGTATTTTGATGCTTATGATGGAAAGTAAAAAGTTGCTTATCTAAGCTATCAACTCTTTCAAAATTGGTAAACTCCACTACTACTTTCTGGTTAGCCTCATCAATTATTTCTAAAGCTAATAATTTCGTAATCGAATTGTTAAAAGTTAGAACAATTTTTCCTGCATAATCTTTTTTATGCAATGTTAGTAAAATATTTTTTCCTTTGTGCGTGGGCTTATCAGCAGTAATTAATGCACTAGAGAAATTTATTTTTGGTTGAGTAAGTAGCCCAAAAAAATCATCTTTATTTTTAAAATATGAAACTTGATCAAGTTGTTGATCAAAATGAACTAATTTATCATGATTGAAAATAAGAAGAATTTTTTTTGGAAACTCATATTGCCAACGCATTTTACCAGGACGAGAAAGAAAGAATTTACCTTTTTGTTGATTATCTTGATTATCAGTTTGAACAAAATCTGCAGTAACATTATTTAAAGAATTAAGATAATTCTCAATTTTTTGCGTTTCATCAGCCACAGCAAAGCCAGCCAACAAAATTAATATAAAAAACTTATTTAACATGTGTTTCATTAGCTAAAATTTCACGCTTACCCATAGGATCAGGCTTACTAACTACGCCGTTTCTTTCCATCTGTTCAACAATAGTTGCTGCACGGTTATATCCAATTCTGAAATATCTTTGGATATAGCTAATAGATATTTTACGTTCACGAGTTATTAAAGACACAGCTTGATCATATAACTCATCACATTCATCAATACTCATTGCACTAAAAGATTCTTCTTCATTTTCAGTAAGATCAACAGTATAAACCGGCTCAGCTTGCTGTTTTAGAAACTCAACAACGTTGTTAACCTCCTGATCAGCAACAAATGGTCCATGAATACGTTTAATTTTATTGCCACCAGACATATAAAGCATATCCCCTTTGCCTAATAACTGTTCTGCACCTGAATCACCTAATATTGTCCTACTGTCAATTTTAGAAGTAACCTGAAAGCTAATACGTGTTGGAAAATTAGCTTTGATTACTCCAGTAATAACATCAACTGACGGACGCTGTGTTGCCATAATAATATGAATGCCGGCTGCACGAGCCATTTGTGCAAGACGTTGCACTGATGCTTCAATTTCTTTTCCAGCAACAATCATTAAATCAGCCATTTCGTCAACAATTACCACAATATATGGCAACCTCTTAACATCAAGCTCTACATCCTCATAAATTGGTCTGCCGTTCTCAGGACTAAAACCTGTTTGTACACGTTTTTGTAATTTACTTCCTTTGCTTAGACTTTCTTCAATTTTTGCATTATAGCCTGAAATATTTCTAACACCCAAATTAGACATCAAACGATAACGATTCTCCATCTCTTTTACTGTCCATTTAAGAGCAGTAACTGCTTTTGATGGTTCAGTAACCACTGGGGCAAGAAGATGCGGTATGCCATCGTAAACCGAAAGCTCTAACATTTTAGGATCAATCATCACTAACTTACATTGCTCAGGAGTAAGATTATAAAGTAATGAAAGAATCATCGTGTTAATAGCCACAGATTTACCAGAACCGGTAGTACCAGCAACCAATAAATGAGGCATAGTAGCAAGGTCAACTATAATAGGACTACCACTAATATCTTTACCTAAAATTATTGGCAACTCACAATTATTGTTGATATACTCCGGAGACTCGATCATCTCTTTTAAATAAACTATCTCTCGTACATTATTTGGCAATTCAACCCCGATAGAATTCTTACCAGGAATAGTTGCAATTCTTGTAGAAAGCGCACACATAGATCGTGCTATATCATCTGCTAAACCAATAATACGAGAAGATTTAGTACCCGCAGCAGGCTCTAATTCATATAAAGTCACTACTGGACCAGGATAATAACCAAGAATTTTCCCTCTAACTCCAAAATCACTTAAAGTTGTAAGCAATCGCTCTGCGTTTTCCTCAAGCATAGAAGTATTTAAATTATTTTTTGGAGATTTATTATTAATTGAACTAAGCAAATCAACAGTTGGCAAAGAAAAATGACCAGCAGCCTTAATTCTTGGCATTGATGATACTTTTATAATAGATTTAGCTCGCTTTGAGTCAGACTTTTCTTCAGAATTTAATAAATCTGCATAAGGATAAGGAGCATTTTTATTTTTTTTGAATTTAATCACTAATAGCTTTATTATTCTATAAATACTTCGTAAGCTATACCATATGAGTTTATCTAGATAGATAATAACAATTCCAAGTTTTTTAGCAAAATTGTACCAACTTTCAAGCTTTGCACCACAACTAAAATAGATACAAATAACAAATAGTACGGATAATCCTGCCATAATCCATAATTTATGCTGCACAGAAATTAAATTATAAAATAAATCGCCAACTGCACCACCACAAGAAATGATAATTCCATCAACACTCAAGGTAAATCCAGCTAACAAAGTAGATAGCAATAAAATTGCCAATAACAATGCAGTAAATTTAAACCAAAATGAAGTGAGAAAATTATACACTAAACATTGAGCACTCCAAAATAGTGGAATTACTACAAATAGCAAACTAGATAAACCAAAAAGCTTTAGTAATAGATCAGCACTATATGAGCCAATAAAACCTAATGAATTTGAAACCGGCAGATCATTTACATGATTAAAAGAACGGTCATGAGGATTATATGATATAAATGCTAAAGCAAGTGTTATAGAAATGCATATGAACAGCACACCTAAAAAAAAGGTAGAAGCGCTGAACTTATTACTTAAGTATTTCTTATAACCCATAATATGTTCAGCACCGCACTATATTTTTAGTTTATTTACTTAAAGAATATAACATTAAATCAACCATAGTTGCATGACCAAATTTAATATCCTTATTTTCACCTTTAATCTCTATATCCATATTTTCCAGAGGTTGATCAATTTCGACACCAGACATTTTATAGATTATACCTTTTACATAATCAGTTTGTTTTGGAGAATAAAACTGCTCTACTGTGCTAAGAAATTTCGGTACATTGTTTAATTTAACCAAAACAGTACCTGTTGAATCTTTATCAGATCCCATAACACTCAAATCACCTGAAATATTAAGAGAATAGTCCTGTACCGCTAAAATAAATTGGCTAAAATTAAAAACTAAACCTTTAACTTGCTTGTTTGAATTTTTTTCATCAAGAATAGTTTTAATACTAAAATTCGCATTCAGATTTAATGGACCTTGTATACAAAAACTTTCACTACCTTCACCATTAAAATTTGCTACAATTAAATTAAGATCAGAAAAATGATCACTAGTTACTTTAAGATCAAAGTTATTTTTTGATGAATTAAATATGATTTTCTCTAAAATAGTATCTTTTATAGAATATCCATTATCAACATACTCAATTTTAGCGATATCACTAGTGCTAAGAGGTTTAGAATTTCCTTTTATTAATCCATATCCTATAGAATTTTTTAAACTAGCTGATAAAGATGCGCCTTTATTATATGACAAAACATAGTTATTTTTATTATTACTCGTGGAAATAGTTATATTGTCATTAACCTCCAATATAAAATTACCTAAAGAAAAATCACTTTTAAGAACAGGATTACCAAAATTTATAGTGCTTTTAATATCCTCATTTTTCTCAGAAATAGATAAATTTCTTAGAGTATAAGATAAATTAAAAGGAAAACCAGATAGCTCAATTTTATCAGTAGTAATTTCGTATTTACTAGAACTATTTAACAGATCGTGTAGTATTTTTTTAGCGTAAACACCCCATCCATACCAAACAGCGCAATATAAAATAAAAAATGAAAAAGCTATGTAAATTAGTTTTTGTATAAAACGGTCCATTATTATTCTCCTTAATATATTTATTTATCTACCATCATATTTCTTGTAGCAGAAGGCAAGCGAATCTTCAAACCATTTAGTTCCTCAGACATAATAATTTGACAACCTAAACGTGACGTGTGAGTAAGACCAAAAGCTAAATCTAACATATCTTCTTCGTCTTCAGTTGCCTCTTTCAACATATCATAGTATTCAGGATCAACGATAACATGACAAGTTGAACACGCAAGTGAACCCTCACATGCTCCTTCTAAGTCAACATCATTTTGATGAGCAATTTCTAAAACTGAAAGACCTACTAGAGCATCAACTTCTTTTTCAGACCCATCAGTTAATATAAAAATAATTTTTGGCATAAAGTTACTCCGAATAGTATGAATTAACTTCACTATAGCTAGTATCCTCGACTAAATCAATCCAAATCAATAATTTTACTTAACTCCAACCTTATAAAGCTGTTTTAGAATGTTTATAATAACAAAAAAAATAAAAATACTGATTAATTAAGTATAAAATTTAATTAGACTTTTATTCGTGTAAATTTTTGTAATCTATACTCTATACTCACGTTATCGTGAAAGCTTATATTCTACTAAAACTCAATGAATTTAACTTTTTCAAGAAATAATATAAAGATTTCTCTAATTTATAATAAGACCCGTTAACTATTTATTAACCTTTATCAGTTAAAATACAATTAATATTAAGGTTGAATTAATATAGAGACAAAAAATGAAAGTATCAAAAGCTCTAGCAACTAATTTTGGTTTAGCTGGAAAAAATTTAAAACCTGAATTAAATGAAAAGTCTAAAGAATTAGATATTTGCGTGAAATTAGGAGCATATTTTGATGGTGAAAAAAGAAATGAATTAAAAAAATTAGTTCAAAAAAACAGTAAAAATAGTTTAAAAGAAATGCTAAGAATAGTTTATGACAATTACGTAATTAAACATTTTGGTACAGAAATATGTAAAGAAACTTTCATAAATAATATGAAAGCATCTCCAACCATAGAAAAATCATTTAAAAACCCTAAAGATTTTGCCTGGGAAAATCATGCAAAAAAAATAAGTAAAGTTATTCTTATTAGCATGTTTGCAGTTTGCACGGCTGAAA
This sequence comes from uncultured Rickettsia sp., assembly GCA_964515755.1. GTDB lineage: Bacteria > Pseudomonadota > Alphaproteobacteria > Rickettsiales > JABSSG01 > JAGVLN01. The sequence goes on from CAZEVK010000006.1 coordinate 49,949, forward strand.
TGGCTGTAGTGGTTGGTGTATTATACTGGGATAAATTAAAAAAAAGTAATATATTTAATACTGCTGTAAATTGGTATCTTGGGAATAATGCTCCTGATATAAATTTATTATGCGGCGCCGAAGCAATTTATATAAATATAAATAAAAAAAATAAACAAAGGCAGCTTGTTAATGAAATAGAAAATATTGCAAAAGAATTGGCCAAGGAAAGTATATTAAAATTGAAAGCAATAGCAATATCAGCAGGAATGCATGAACTAAAGCCTGTACCAATATTTAAAGAGCCTACTCAATTGGAATTTTATAGAACTTAATTCTCAATTTCTTTAATATTTTTACCCTGTAAAGCAAGTTTAATATATTTATTCATTTTACGGTCACTAAAGTTTTTAATTAGATCTTCTAGCAGCTGTAAATGTCTTTCGATTTGATTACGATCACTTTGATCAATATATTGTTGCAGCAACTTAGTTTGACTTTTAATATTTTTAAATTCAGCATTAGAAAGTAATTCATGATCTTCTTTTATGGCTTTATCTAACATATTGATTACAAAAAGAGCGTTAATTTTAGATTCAATCAACAAACGCTGAGTAACATCTAGGTCAGCGTTATTCATAGCATCGATTAACATATTTTCTATTTGATCGGCACTTAATCCGTAACTTGGTTTAATATCAATAATCTGCTTGGTACCAGTAATCATTTCTTCAGCAGAAACTGTTAACATACCATCAGCATCAATTGTAAAGTTGACAACAACTCTTGCCATCCCAGCTTTCATAGCAGGAATATTAAATAATTCAAAGCGAGCTAGAGATCTACAATCTTTCGCTAAATCTCTTTCACCTTGAACTATATGGAACCACATTGCAGTCTGGCCATCTTGATAAGTAGTAAATTCTTTGATTATAGAAATTGGTATTGGAGTATTACGATCAATAATTTTTTCGTTTAATCCACCCATTATTTCCAAGCCTAGTGATAATGGAGTAACATCAATTAATAAATTATCCGAGCCTTTAGTAAGGCTTTCAGCTTGAATTGCTGCACCTAACGCTACCACTTCATCAGGATTGATATCGACAAGACAATTAGTTTGAAAAAATTCATCTAATTTTGTTTTGATTAGTTTTAAGCGAGTTGAACCTCCAACTAATACTACACCTTTGACTTGGTTAATTTTTATTTTTCCGTCACGCACTACATTGCGAACAACAACTAAAGTACGCTCTATGATTGGCAAAATTAATGATTCAAACTTTTTATCAGTAAGTTTAAAGTTAATAAACTCATCAGCAATATTAAAATTAATGTCAACTTCAGAGTTATTAGAGAAAGATTCTTTAATTTTACGGGCATAACTATGAAGGAAATTTAAATCTTGAATAGTTAGTTGCGGATTTTTTACTAGCTTTTGTTTGAATAAATCAACTAATAAATAGTCAATATCATCGCCACCAAGATTAACATCACCCCCAGTAGCTAAAACCTGAAATACCCCCTTTTGCATATTAAGCACTGATACATCAAAAGTACCTCCACCCAAATCGTAAATAACGTACATACCTTCAGCTTTTTTATCTAGGCCATATGCTAAAGCTGCCGCTGTTGGCTCATTGATTAAACGAAGAACATGAAGACCAGCTAAATGTGCTCCATACTTTGTTGCGGCGCGTGCATTATCATCAAAATAAGCAGGCACAGTAACTACTGCTTGGGTAATTGGCTTTTGTAAATGCTGTTCAGCACGCTGTTTCAATAACTTAAAAATTTCAGCCGAGGCTTCAATAGGAGTTACTTTTTTAAAACCTAAATCAAAAACTAGAGAATCTTGATTAGTTTTAACATAACCCGCAAGCAATGACGAACGATCAAAATCGTCAATACCTTTACCCATAAAACGCTTAATCGATGAAAGAACAACTGCTTCTTTTTCTTTAATACCAACAACTTTAGATCCATTAGAAAAATATGATATTATTGATGGAAGAATATTGTTGCCAGTTTTATCAGCAATAATTTTTGGTTGTTGATTGATACTGTAGGCAACTAAAGAGTTTGTTGTACCCAAATCAATGCCAATTGCAACAGATTCTTGCGATGAATGCTTATTATGACCAGGTTCTTGTATATCAAACAACATTTAACTATTTAGCTTAAATTCAATTTCTTCTAAAAATTTATTTTTATAACGTAATCTAATAACTTCTTGCGCAGCATTTGCAGTATCTTTTTGGGCAATAAATTGTTTGAATTTTATGATGCTAGCATCAATTTGATCGTTAATTTCATGCAAAAGGCTATTTAAATCTTGTGGTGACTCAAGCCTCTGCCTATCTTCCATAGCTTCAATTAAAAACTCGTGATTGGTTTTTACTTTTTCCAAATTAACGTCATGCAAAGACAAAATATATTCAGCACGTTTAAAGTCAGATTTAAGAATTTTATATGCAGCATTGATCTCCATCGTAGCCTTGATTGCTTCAAGCTTGTTATCTAAATGTTGATCAGGGTGAAATTTTTTTTGCAATTCTAGATATTTTTTCTCAAGCAATGCCTGATTAAGATCGTATTCTACAGGTAAACCTAATCTAGTAAAATAATCCATAATTATTTACACCCTACACATGAAAAGATTCGCCACAACCACATAAACCTTTTTCGTTAGGATTAATAAATACAAAGCCAGACTTAATCTTTTGATCAACATAGTCCATCGTAGTACCAAGAAGATAAATTATTGCTTTGGGCTCAATCAAAACTCTAACACCTTTATCTTCAATCACTTCATCATATTTGCCTTGCTCATCTGCATATTCAACATAATAAGATAAACCTGAACAACCACCTTGCTTAACTCCAACCTTAATGCCTATCGATGGTTTATCTCTTTTAGATAGCAAAACTTTAATTCGTTCTGCCGCAGCTTCAGTGATCGCAATAGGTGCTTTGGTGGTAGTAGACATTTATATTTTATGTTTCGATTTATAATTAGCTATTGCAGATTTTATTGCATCTTCTGCCAACATTGAACAATGAAGTTTTACAGGTGGTAAAGATAAATATGAAGCAATTTCTGTATTTTGAATAGCTGATGCTTCATCTAAAGTTTTTCCTTTAACCCATTCTGTTACAAGAGAACTTGAGGCAATAGCTGAGCCGCATCCAAAAGTTTTGAACTTAGCATCTTCAATAACACCTTCATCATTTACTTTTAATTGCAATTTCATCACGTCACCGCATGCCGGAGCACCAACTAGACCAGTACCAACATTTTTTTCATCTGCAGGAAATGATCCAACATTACGAGGATTTTCATAGTGATCTAATATTTCCTTACTGTAAGCCATAGTAATTCTCCTTAAATTTTTAATGTGCCGACCATTGAATCGACTTTAAATCTACACCTTGCTGTACCATTTCCCATAAAGGACTCATCTCACGCAGTTTATTGATACTGCGTTTAATAACTTCTACAGCATAATCTACTTCATCTTCAGTAGTAAAACGCCCTATTCCAAAACGTATTGAAGTATGCGCTAGTTCTTCATCTACCCCTAAGGCTCTTAATACATAAGAAGGTTCCAATGATGAAGAAGTGCACGCTGATCCAGAAGAAACTGCTAATTCTTTAACTGCTAAAATCATTGACTCGCCCTCAATATAAGCAAAGCTTAAATTAAGATTTCCAGGCCAACGCAAAGTAGTATCACCATTAAGATAGACATCAGGAATATCTTTAACTATAGCATTATAAAATTTATCGCTAAGCTTTTTAACATGATTATAATCTTTTTCCATTTCAAACTGCGCAATTTCTGCCGCCTTGCCTAAACCAGCAATTAATGCTGTAGGCAATGTACCAGATCTCATCCCTCGTTCTTGACCACCGCCATTTATAAGAGGAACTAACCTAATTCTTGGCTTACGACGAACGTATAATGCACCAATACCTTTTGGACCATAAATTTTATGACCAGAAATGCTCATTAAATCAATATTCAACTCATTAACATTTAACGGAATCTTTCCAAAAGCTTGTGCAGCATCGGTATGAAAATAAACTTTATGCTTACGGCAAATAGCACCAATCTCTTTTAATGGTTGAATAACTCCAATTTCATTGTTGATTGTCATTACTGAAACTAATAACGTCTTATCAGTAATTGCATTCTCTAATTGTTGTAAATCGATTAAACCAGTTGTGGAAACTGGCAAATACGTAACTTTAAAACCTTCATCTTCAAGATGACGACAAGCATCCAAAACACACTTATGCTCAGTAGAAAGCGTAATAATATGATTACGCTGATCTTTGTAAAAATTGGCTACACCTTTTATGGCAATATTATTTGATTCTGTTGCACCTGAAGTGAAAATAACTTCTTTGCTATCTGCACCAATAAGCCTTGCAACTTGATCTCTTGCATTTTCCACAGCTGCTTCTGCATCCCAACCAAAACTATGACTACGTGAATGTGGATTACCAAATTTCTCAGTAA